>VBCM01000097.1:84449-101302 GCA_005883675.1 Betaproteobacteria bacterium | reverse complement strand
TTGATGCTGATGATCGACCGCGGGCCGGCTTCGCCGACTTTGCCGAGGCTGCCGTAGATGCCGATCACCCGGCCGTGGATTTTGCTCTCCGGAGCGCGCGGCGCGTAGCTAATCGGCTGCGGCCGGCCGGCGGCGACGAGCTTGTCGCCGGCGCCCACCTCCTGCGCCACGCTCGTGAGCACGACCGTCGCCGGCTCGCCACCGTGCTCAAGTCGCGCCGTGCCGAGGTAAATCGCCTCGTAAGCGAGCGTCTGATTGTTGTCCGGATCGACCAACGGCACGCCGCGGCGATACACGTACCAGCTCTCTTCCTGCGAGCCGCCGATGCCGCGCACGTAAGCGCTGTTGCCCGCCGCGAGGATCACCCGGTCGGCTTGCGTGCCGACGATCGTGGGCGCCTTGTCGAGGCCATCGGGCTCGATGATGAGCGGCCTCGTCAGGAACGGCTCGATGACGGAGGAGGGAATGCTGGGAATCTCCTCCTTCGCGAGCGACTCGACGCGCACGCGCGGCCCGAGCTTCACTGCGCCGGAGGGCGTGCGTGCCTGCGCCGGAGCGCCCGTAGGGGCGCCGGTGGGCTCGCCGCCGATACTCAGCCGACCGCGGGCGCGATCGAGCACGATCACGTATCCCGGGTAGATCAGATGGGGATTGCGGATCTCGTCCTTGTTCAGTCCCCAGAGCTCCGGCCAGCGCCACGGCGAATCGGTGTAACGCTGCGCGATCGACCATAAAGTGTCACCGGGAACTACCACGTAACGGTCCGGAGCATCAGGTCGCAGCGTGAGCGGCGCGCTCGGGGCCTGTGCCAAAGTGGCCGCCGAGATCGCGAAGAAAGCGAGTGCTGTGATAGACTTACGCAATTGCTGGACCATGGTGACCCCGCCTCGTTGTTTTTTGTGGCTCGTGGATCGGCCTTTTTTCCAATAGCTTATATGGCGCCTGAGATTCTCCATATAGTCTATTCAATTTGCAAATAAATTCGGCTTCAGATGGCGATCTTGAACATCCTCCGATACCCAGATGCACGGCTGCATAAGCTGGCTGCCGCGGTCACCGTATTCGATGCGGGCCTGAAGAAGCTGGTGGCCGACATGACCGAGACCATGTATGCCGCGCCCGGCATCGGGCTTGCGGCCACCCAGGTCGACGTGCATAAACGGGTGATCGTGGTCGATGTCTCGGAGCGCCGGGACTCGCTCGTTGTGCTCGTCAACCCCGAAATCGTCGAAGCGACTGGCGAGTCGGACATCGAAGAAGGCTGCCTCTCGCTGCCGGGGATCTACGAGCTCGTACCGCGAGCCGAGCGGGTGAAAGTGCGTGCCCATGACCAGAACGGCAATGCCTTCACCCTCGAGGCGCAGGGCCTGCTCGCCGTGTGCATCCAGCACGAGATGGATCATCTGAAGGGCAAGGTCTTCGTCGAACATCTGTCGCAGCTCAAGCAGCAGCGCATCCGCGCAAAGCTCGCCAAGCAGCTGCGCAAGTCCGCCTGACGCGTTCCTGCGCCTAATCTTCGCGGGAACTCCCGCCTTCGCGGAGCGCTGCCTCGCCCGGCTGCTGGAAGCCGGCCACAGCATCGTCCTCGTGCTTACCCAGCCCGACCGTCCCGCCGGCCGCGGCCTGCGGTCGACCTCGAGCGCTGTGAAGAGCCTGGCGCTGGAGCGCGGCCTGCAAGTGCTGCAACCGCAGAATCTGCGCGCGGACGCGCTCGTCGAGGAGCTGCGCGCCGGGCGCGCCGATGCCGTGATCGTCGTCGCTTATGGCTTGCTCCTGCCGCCGCCCGTGCTGCGAGTCGCCCGCTATGGCGCCATCAACGTCCACGCATCGCTGCTGCCACGCTGGCGCGGCGCCGCGCCGATTCAGCGCGCGCTGCTCGGCGGCGACGCCGAGACCGGCGTGTCGATCATGCACCTGGACGAGGGACTCGATACCGGGCCGGTGTTCACGCAGCGGCGGCTCGCCATAGGCGCGGATGACGATTTCGGCACGCTGCACGACCGGCTCGCGGCGCTCGGCGCCGATGCCCTGATCGAAACACTGGCGGACATCGCCGCCGGCCGCGCCAGGTCAACGCCCCAGCCGCAAGCCGGCGCGACGTATGCGCCCAAGATCGAAAAAACGGAAACGCGCTTGAACTGGCAGCGCCCGGCCGTCGAGCTCGAACGCGCGGTACGCGCCTTTCGGCCAGCGCCCGGCGCGCTTGCACAGCTGGACGGACAGCCGATCAAGGTGTGGCGCTCGCGCGTGGTCGCCGGCGCCGGCGCGCCGGGAAGCGTCCTGCGCTCAGATGGCAAGTTGCATATCGCTTGCGCCTGCGGTGCTCTGGCGCTCGAAGAGCTGCAACCGGCGGGCGGCCGCCGCATGGCCAGCGCTGAATTTCTGCGCGGCCGGCGCCTTGCGGCGGGCGCCAGGTTCGAATGACGCATGGCGCGACCCTCGCGACTGAGCTTGCGCAGGCGGCCCGCGTCGTGGGCGAAGTTGCTCGCGGCAAGAGCCTTACCGACGAGTTCGAGCGCCTAGGGGCGCAAACAACGCGCGGCTCGCGCGCCGCCCTGATCGACCTCACCCACGCCACGCTGCGCCGCTACGGCCGCGTGCAAGCCATCGTGCAGGCGCTCTCGCGCCGCGGGCCGCCGGATGCGCTCGTGCAAGCCTTGCTTTGGTGCGCGCTGTACGCGCTCGAGTCCCGCCGTTATGGCGAACACACGGCGGTGGACCAGGCGGTGAAGGCCTGCACGCTGCTTGAACGTTGGGCGGCAAAGGGCTACGTCAATGCACTGCTGCGCGGATTCCTGCGCGAGCGCAGCGCAATCGAGGCACGGCTCGAGCGCGACGCGGTGGCCAAGCATCAGCATCCACAGTGGTGGCTGGAACTTGTGCGCTCGGCCTATCCCGACGCCTGGCCGGCGATTCTCGCGGCGGGTAACAGCCATCCGCCGATGTGCCTGCGGGTGAATCGCCGGCGGGCGGACGTTGCGGCCTATGAGGCCGAGCTCGCTGAGCAAGGCATCCGTGCGCGCCGCTGCGGCGCGGACGGGCTTTTGCTCGACCGGCCGCTGCCGGTAGAACGGTTGCCCGGGTTCGCGGCGGGGCGCGTTTCGGTCCAGGATCTGGGTGCGCAGCGCGCCGCCCATCTGCTCGACCTGCAGCCCGGCCAGCGCGTGCTTGACGCATGCGCGGCGCCCGGCGGCAAGAGCGCGCACCTGTTGGAGCTCGCCGACGTGGCGCTCAGCGCGCTCGATATCGACGAGCGCCGAGCTCGCCGAATTGCGCCCAATCTCGAGCGTCTCGGACTGCGCGCAGAGATCCTCATCGGCGATGCCTGCGCGCCCGAGCAATGGTGGGACGCACGCGCATACGAGCGGATCCTGGCCGATGTGCCGTGCTCGGCCTCCGGCGTCGTGCGGCGCCATCCCGACGTGAAATGGCTGCGCCGCGCAAGCGACATCGCGCTCTTCGCCGAGCGCCAGCGCGCCATTCTGGCCGCGCTTTGGCGACTGCTCGCCCCGGGTGGTAAATTGCTGTATGCCACCTGCTCGGTGTTCCCGCAGGAAAATGAAGAGCTCGTCGCGGCGTTCATCGCCGGCGAGCCGATGGCGCGGCGCTTGGCGCTGCCCGACGGTTCGAGCGCCCAATGGCTGCCCCAAGCGCAGCACGACGGATTTTTCTACGCGTTGATCGAAAAACAAGTCTGACATGAGCGCGATGCGCGGCATCGCACTGTGTGCCGGATTGGTCGCCTTACTGCTACTGCCGCCCGCCCGGGCCAGCGAAATCGACGTGCGCGATGCGCAGCTACGCGCCGCCGAAGAAGGCCTGATGCTCGATGCCGACTTCGACTTCGAGCTGACGCCGCGCTTGGCGGAGGTGGTGGCGGGCGGCGTGCCCTTGTATTTTCGCGTTGACTTCGAGCTTACGCGCCGGCGCTGGTACTGGTTCGACGAGACGGCGGCCTCGAAGCGGCTGCAGCTGCGGCTGTCCTATCACGCGCTGTCGCGGCAATACCGGTTGTCGACCGGGCTTCTGCAGCAGAGCTTTGCTACGCTGGAGGAGGCGCTGAACGTGCTCAAGCACCTTCGCAACTGGCTCGTCGCGGACCGCACGGTGACCTTTTCCGACGCCGACTACGAGGCCGCCGTGCGCATGCGCCTCGACAGCACGCTACTGCCCAAGCCCTTCCAGGTGAGCGCGCTCACCAGCCGCGAGCTGCAGCTCGAATCGCATTGGAAGCGCTTCATCGTGCGTTCGCCACGGCAGGTGCCCGCGCCGGTGGAGAGCCGCGAGCCGCGCGAGGAGGCACGGTGAAGCTCGTGCTGATCCTCGGCAGCGGCATCGCGGCGGTGGGCTTGTTCTTGCTCGCCACGGCGAGCAGCGACACCACCTTCTTCGCGCAGCAGTATCCGCTGCTCCTCGCGCTCAATGCCGCCTTCGCCGCCATGTTCGCCGCCTTGGTGATTTATCAGCTCGGCGTCATGGCACGACGCTATCGGGCGCGCGTTTTCGGCACCCGCCTTACGCTGCGGCTCTTCCTGCGCTTCGCCGCGCTCGCCGTGCTGCCAGGCCTTATCGTCTACGCCGTGTCGGTGCAGTTCCTGACGCGCTCGATCGAGTCGTGGTTCGATGTCAAGGTCGACGCGGCGCTCGAGGGCGGGATCAACCTCGGCCAGCAGGTGATCGACCAGATGCTGCTCGATTTGCAGACCAAGGCGCGCACCATGGCGCTCGACCTCGCCGATATTCCCGCCACGCAGCTCGTGACGAATCTCGAGCGCCTGCGGCTGCAAGCCGGCGTGCAGGAGGCGCTGGTGATCAACGCCAAGGGTCGGCTGCTCGCCGCGTCGAGCGACGACATGGCGAAGCTCGTCCCGGAGCTGCCGAGCGCGGCGCTACTTCGCCAAGCTCGGCTACAACGCGGCCAGACGGCCATCGACGCCGCCCCCGGCCGCGCGCTTGCCCTGCGCGCGATCGTCCCGCTCGAGCCGCTCGCGCTCGCCGCCGAACCGAGGTTTTTGCAGCTGCGCTCCGCCGTGCCGCCGACGCTCGCGCGTAACGCCGAGGCGGTGGAAGCGGCGTATCGCGACTATCGCCAGCTCGCGCTTTCGCGCGAGGGGCTCAAGCGCATCTACGTGGTGACGCTCAGCTTTGCGCTTCTCATGGCCCTGTCCGTCGGCATCGCGGTCGCCGTAACGCAGTCAAAACTTCTCGCCGAACCGCTCGCTACGCTTGCCCAAGCGATGCAGGCGGTCACGCGCGGCGACTTCTCGCGGCCCGCGCCGGTCACGAGCCGAGACGAGCTCGGCGTGCTGACCGAATCGTTCAATTCGATGACCCGCCAGCTCGAGGAGGCGCGCCGCGTCGTCGAGGCGAATCGCGCGGCGCTGGAAGCAGCCAAATCGCGCCTGGAGAACATCCTCGCCAACCTGTCCGCCGGCGTGCTGGTCTTTGACCAGGATCTCAGCCTGTCGATCTCCAACCGCGGCGCGGCCGCCATCCTCGGCGCCGAGCTCGAAGAATTCGCCCAGCTCATGCGCCAGCATTTTCGCGAGCAGGGCGACAAGCCCTGGCAGCTCGAGCTCAACCTCAAGGCCACCGGCAAGACGGTGCACGCGCGCGCCGCGCGCCTGCCGCAGGCCACCGACGGCGGCTACGTCGTGGTGTTCGACGACATCACCCAGCTCATCAACGCGCAGCGCGCCATCGCCTGGGCGGAAGTGGCGCGGCGCCTGGCGCACGAGATCAAGAACCCGCTCACCCCGATTCAGCTCTCGGCCGAGCGGCTGGAGATGAAGCTCGCCGAGCGGCTCTCGCGCGAGGATGCCGAGGCGCTGCGCCGCTCGACCGGCACCATCGTGAACCAGGTGGCGGCGCTGAAGGCGATGGTCGACGACTTCCGCGATTACGCGCGGCTGCCCGCGCCGGAGCTCGCGCGCCTCGACCTAAACGCGCTGGTGAGCGAGGTGCTCGCGCTGTACGAGACCTCGCAGGTTCCGATCACCAAGCGGCTCGCGCCGGAGCTGCCCGCAGTGTGGGCGGATGCGGCGCAGATCCGCCAGGTGATCCACAACCTGGTTCAGAATGCGCAGGATGCGCTCGAGAATGTGCGCGCCGCCGGCCGTTCACCGTCGATCGAAGTGCGCACCGAGCTCGACGGCGACCGCGTGCGCCTGGCGGTGTCCGATAACGGCGGCGGCTTTCCGGAGGAGCTGATCGCGCGCATCTTCGAGCCGTATGTCACCACCAAGCCGCGCGGCACGGGCCTTGGCCTCGCCATCGTGAAGAAGATCATCGACGAGCACCACGGCAGCGTCGCGATCGAGAACCGCGAGCCGCGCAGCGCGTCGGTCACCGTGCTGCTGCCGCTCGCGAAGGCCGCCTGAGCCATGGCGCAGATCCTGGTCGTCGACGACGAGGTGGGCATCCGCGAGCTTCTCTCCGAGATCCTGGAGGACGAGGGTCACCAGGTGGCGCTCGCCGAAAGCGCGGCGGACGCGCGGCGCGTGCGCGAGCGCGGCCGGCCCGATCTCGTGCTGCTCGATATCTGGATGCCCGATACCGACGGCATTACGCTGCTCAAGGAATGGGCGGCGAGCGGCCAGCTCAACATGCCGGTGGTCATGATGTCGGGGCACGCGACCATTGAGACAGCCGTCGAGGCGACACGCATCGGCGCGCTCGACTTCCTCGAGAAGCCGATCGCCCTGCAACGCCTGCTCGCGACGGTGAAGCGCGCGCTGCGCCATCCGGAGTCGGTGCCCGCGCCCCAGCTCACGCTGAGCGCGCTCGGGCGCTCTGCGGCGCTTGCGGATGCGAAGAAGCGCCTGGCGCAGCTCGCGCAGGTGGCGGCACCCCTCATGCTGCGCGGCGAACGCGGCATGCGGGCGGAACTCTTCGCCCGCCTGCTCGTGCCGGCAGGCGCGCCGTTCGTCGAGGGCGCGCAAATGCTCGACGAAGCGCCCTCGGAGCTCCTCGGCAAGGCGGCGGGCGGGGTGCTGTTCCTGCCCGACTTGAGCCGCCTTGAGCGCGCCGAGCAGCGCCACCTCGAATTCCTGCTGCCGCGTGCCGACAAGCACAAGGCGCGGCTGGTGTCGTTCTCGCCGGTGGATGTGCGCGCCCTGGTGGACAAGCACGAGTTCGATCCCGATCTTTGCATGCGGCTCGCCGAGCTCACGCTCAAGCTTCCCGCGGTGCGCGAATTCGCCGAGGACGTGCCCGACCTCGCCTCGCTCATGCTCGCGCAGCTCATCGAGGCGCGCTTGTGCCCACCGCGACGGCTGGCGATCGCGGCGCTCAATGCGCTGCGCCACCATTCATGGCCGGGAAACCTGGCGGAGCTCGAGAGCGTGGTGAAGGACCTCGCGTTCACGTCGCTCGACGAGGAAATCGAGCTGCCCGACGTCGAGCGAGCGCTCGCTGCCCGCGGCTCGCCGGGCGCGCTTCCTGAGGTGACGCTCGATCGTCCGTATCGCGAGGCGCGCGAAGCTTTCGAGCGCGTCTACTTCGAGAACCTGCTTGTGCGCGAGCACGGCAGCATGTCGCGCGTCGCCGAGCGCTCGGGGCTCGAGCGCACCCATCTCTATCGCAAGCTCAAGGCGCTCGGCCTGCCCGTGGGGCGGCGCGAGGAATAGTCAGGCCCGCTTCTTCGCTTTTTTCACGCGATGCGGCCGCTTCTTGCCGTAGCTGGCGCGATAGATCTTGCCGCGGCGCGTGCGCTTGTCTCCCTTTCCCATGCGCCGATTATAGCGACGCGCCGAGCGTCGCCGCCTGAGGTTCGTACGCGAGGTTCGGCGCGAGCCACCGTTCGGCCTCGGCGAGCGTCTTGCCGCTGCGCCGCGCGTAGTCCTCGACCTGATCGCGGCCGATCTTGCCGACGGCGAAGTAGCTCGCCTGCGGGTGCGACAGATAAAAGCCGGCGACCGACGACGCGGGCAGCATGGCGAACGATTCGGTAAGCCTCATCCCGGCATGGCGCTCCGCTTCCAAGAGCCGGAACAGGCCCGCCTTCGCCGTGTGGTCGGGGCAGGCCGGATAGCCCGGCGCGGGCCGTACGCCGCGATAGGCCTCGCCGATCAGCTCCTCGCTCGTCAATTTTTCAGCCGCCGCATAGCCCCAGAATTCGCGCCGCACGCGCTCGTGCAATCGCTCGGCGAACGCTTCGGCGAGGCGATCGGCGAGCACCTTGAGCATGATGGCGTTGTAATCGTCGTGCGCGGCCTCGAAGCGCCGCACCCGCTCCTCCAGACGATCGGTGCATACGGCGAACGCGCCGACCCAGTCGGCCACGCCGCTCGCCTTGGGCGCCACGAAGTCGGCGAGGCATAGATTCGCTCGACCCTGCGGCTTTTGGTTCTGCTGGCGCAGGTTGTGCCAGGTCGCGAGCCGCGTGCGGTGGGTCTCATCGGCGTAGAGCTCGATGTCGTCGGCCTCCACCTGCGCCGCCGGATAGAGGCCCGCGACGCCGTTCGCCTCGATCCAACGTTCATCCACGATGCGGCCGAGCATGGCACGCGCTTCGGCGAAGAGCTTGCGCGCTTCGGCGCCTACGACGGGGTCTTCCAGGATGCGCGGATAGGGACCCGAGAGCTCCCACGCCTGGAAGAAAGGCGACCAGTCGATGTATGGCACCAGCTCCGCCAGCGGGTAGCGGCGTAGCGCAATCACGCCCAGCCGCTGCGGCTTCGGCGGCGAGTAGGCCGCCCAATCGGTCTTGAGGCCAAGCCGGCGCGCCTGCGCCAACGGATGCAATGGACCCGGCCCGCTCTTCTGGCCGTGCTGCAGGCGAATCTTCTCGTAGTCGGCGCGCACCTGCGCTACGTACGCGTCGCGTGAATCGGCGAGCAATCCCTGTACCGCCGGTACGCTGCGCGAGGCGTCGGGGACGTACAGCACCGGACCCGAATAGTTCGGTGCGATCTTCACCGCCGTGTGCGCGCGCGAGGTGGTGGCGCCGCCGATGAGCAGCGGCAGGCGCAGTCCCTGCCGCTCCATCTCGCGCGCTACGTGCGCCATCTCCTCGAGCGACGGCGTGATCAGGCCCGACAGGCCGATGGCGTCGGCCTTTTCGCGCTGCGCGGTGTCGAGAATGGTCTGCGCTGGCACCATGACGCCGAGGTTGAGCACCTCGTAGTTGTTGCACTGGAGCACCACGGCGACGATGTTCTTGCCAATATCGTGCACGTCGCCCTTCACCGTAGCGAGCACGATGCGGCCTTTGGCCCGGCTGGCGTCGCCGGCTTGCGCTTTTTCGGCCTCGATATAGGGCACGAGGTGCGCCACCGCCTGCTTCATCACCCTTGCCGACTTGACGACCTGCGGCAGAAACATCTTGCCGGCGCCGAACAAGTCGCCGACGACGTTCATGCCGTCCATCAGCGGACCTTCGATCACCTGGATCGGCCGCGGGTATTTCAAGCGCGCCTCTTCAGTGTCGGCGATGATGTGCGTCGACACGCCGTTGATGAGCGCGTGCGCCAGGCGCTCCGCCACGCTGCCCGCACGCCAGGCGTCCTCCTTGCCGGGCTGCTTGGCCGCTGTCTTCACGCGGCCGGCGAATTCAATCAGCCGCTCGGTGGCGTCGGCCCGCCGGTTGAAGATGACATCCTCCGCGCGCTCGCGCAGCTCCGGGTCGAGCTCCTCGTAGACGCCCAGCTGGCCGGCGTTGACGATGCCCATCGACATGCCGGCCTTGACGGCGTGGTACAGAAACGCGGTGTGCATCGCTTCGCGCACCGCGTCGTTGCCGCGGAAAGAGAACGACAGGTTCGAAACGCCCCCCGAGACCTTGGCCTGCGGCAGCTGCGCGCGGATCCAGCGCACCGCTTCGAGGTATTCGATGCCGTAGCGCGCATGCTCGTCCAGCCCCGTCGCAATGGCGAAGATGTTCGGATCGAAGATGATGTCCTCGGCCGGGTAGCCCATGCCGGTGAGCAGCCGGTAGGCGCGCTCGGCAACGGCGACGCGCCGCTCGAGCGTGTCGGCCTGGCCCTGCTCGTCGAACGCCATGACGACCACCGCCGCGCCGTAGCGGCGGCAGAGCCGCGCCTGGCGCAGGAACTCGGCCTCGCCTTCCTTGAGGGAGATGGAGTTGACGATCGCCTTGCCCTGCACGCATTTCAGCCCCGCCTCGATCACGCTCCAGCGCGAGCTGTCGATCATCAGCGGCACGCGCGCGATATCGGGCTCCGCGGCGAGCAGGCTCAGGAAGGTGCGCATCGCCTTTTCCGAATCGAGCATCGCCTCGTCCATGTTGACGTCGACGATTTGCGCGCCGTTCTCCACTTGCTGGCGTGCGACCACCAGCGCACCGGCGTAATCACCGGCGAGCACCAGCCGCGCAAAGGCGCGCGATCCTGTGACGTTGGTGCGCTCGCCGACGTTGACGAAGAGCGAGCGCTCGTCGATGTTGAGCGGCTCGAGGCCCGCTAGCCGCAGCGCCGGCGGCCGCGCCGCCGGCTCGCGCGGGGGGACGCCGACGAGCGCCTGCGCCATGGCGGCAATGTGCTCGGGCGTCGTGCCGCAGCAGCCGCCCGCGATGTTGATCCAGCCGGCTCGCGCCCACTCGCCGATTTGGCGCGCCATTGATTCGGGCGTGTCGTCGTATTCGCCGAAGGCATTGGGCAGTCCGGCGTTCGGATGGCAGGAGGTGAACACCTCGGCGAGCCCGGCCAGCTCTTCGACGTAGGGTCGCAGCTCCTTCGCCCCGAGCGCGCAGTTGAGTCCCACAGCGAGCGCGCGGGAATGCCGCATCGAGTTGTAGAACGCCTCGGCGGTCTGGCCGGAAAGCGTGCGTCCCGAGGCGTCGGTGATCGTGCCGGAGACGATGACGGGCAGCCGCACGCCGCGGCGCTCGAAAGCCTGCTCAATGGCAAAGAGCGCCGCCTTGGCATTGAGCGTATCGAACACCGTTTCCAGGAGGAGCAGGTCGACGCCGCCCTCGAGCAGCCCGTCGAGCGCTTCGTCGTAGGCCGCGACGAGCTCATCGAAGCTGATCGCGCGAAAGCCCGGATCGTTGACATCGGGCGAGATCGATGCGGTCTTGTTGGTCGGCCCGAGCACGCCAGCCACGAAACGCGCCCCCTCAGGCGCCTTGGCCTGCCATTCGCGCACGGCGTCGCGCGCGAGCTCGGCGGCGGCGCGGTTGAGCTCGCGTGCAAGCGACTGCATGCCGTAGTCGGCAAGCGCCACCGCAGTCGAGTTGAAGGTGTTGGTCTCGATGATGTCGGCGCCCGCCTGCAGGTATTGAGCATGGATGTCGCGCACGAGCCGCGGCTGCGTGAGCGAAAGCAGATCGTTATGGCCACGCAGCTCGCGTGGCCAGTCCCGAAAGCGCGCGCCGCGGTAATCCTCTTCGGCGAGCCGCGCGCGCTGGATCATCGTGCCCATCGCGCCGTCGAGCAGCACGATGCGCTGTCGTAGCAGCGCTTCTAGGCTCGCAGCGGATGACGGGTTCGGCACGGACGCTCCAACAAAAAAAGCCCGTTCAGCTTTGCGCGAAACGGGCCTCTTCGACGCGTCTCTTTAGCGGCATTTGTAACGCGCCCGCAAGCTGAACATCAAATCGGCGCGGTAGTGGGAGTCTGCCCACAGCGCTGTGGCGTGTCAATCGGCCCGTATAATCCGCGGCGCCCATGGGTGGCGCCGAATTTCAGTCGATCGTCGGACGCTTTGCCTGCCAGGTGCACTGGGGGGATTGCGATCCGGCGGGCATGATCTTTTACCCGACCTACTTTCGGTGGATTGATGCAGCGAGCTGGGCGCTGTTCGAGACAGCGGGCTACTCACCGCAGTGGATGAAGCGCGAGCACATCGCCATGCCCCTCGTCTCGGCGCAGTGTGAGTTCCTCGCCCCCGCAGTTCACGGCGACCGCTGCGAGGTGCGCTCGCGCATCGGGCGCTTCGGCGGCAAGTCATTCACCGTCGAGCACGACATCGTGCGCAGCGACGGAACGCCTTTGGCAAAGGCGCAAGAAACGCGAGTCTGGGGCCGCTTCGTCGGCGGACCGGGCACGCCGCTCAAGGGCGAGACGATTCCAGAGGAGGTCAAGGCGCGTTTCCGCGCGCCTTCGCCCACTCGCTGAGCACGCGCTCGGTCATCTCAGCGGCCGAGCCGTAGTTCGTCCGCGGCTCGAACAGCGCCGCCGCATCGGCGCTGCCGAGCTGGCGCATCGCTTCCTTGTCGGCGCGCAGTACTTCGAGCAGATGGCGGCCCTCGCGCAGCGCCTGCGCGCAGAGTCGGTCCGCCACCGGTCGCGATAAGCGCAGCGCGAGCGCCTCGGAGAAGACGAGCCCCCTGCTGCGCTCGATATTGGCGCGCATCGCCGCCTCGTTGACTTGCAGCTCGCGCACGGCTTCGAGCATGGCGCCAAGCGCGCTCGCCGTGGCGCCCGTCAGCTCGCGCAGGGTCAACCACTGGCTCTGCCACTGCCCGAGGCCGCGCTCGTGCTCGCCTTCGAGCTCGCCGAGCAAGGTGGCCGCCAGGCCTGGCGCGCGGCGCGCCGCTTCGAGGGCGAGCATCGAAAGAGCTGGATTGCGCTTGTGCGGCATGCTGGAGGAAGCACCGCGGCCGCCAGCCGCCGGCTCGGCGAGCTCGCCCACCTCCGCCTGCATGAGGAGCGCGATATCGCGCCCGATCTTCGCGCTCAGGCCAACGAGGATGGCCGCTTCGGCGCCGAAGCGGGCGAGCGCGTCACGCGCGCTGTGCCAGGTCACGCGCCGCTGCAGGCCGAGCTCGCGCGCGAGCGCATCGGCCACCGCGCCGCCGCGCTGGCCGAACGCGGAAAGCGTACCGCTTGCCCCGCCGAACTGCAGCACGCACGCATCGGCCGCGGCGGCTTGGAAACGAGGCAGCGCGCGAGCGAGCGGGGAAAGCCACATCGCTGCCTTCCAGCCGAACGGAATCGGCGCCGCCGGCTGGAGCAGCGTGCGCGCGAGCATGGCCGTCGCGCCATGGCGGCGCGCGAGCTCGGCCAGCGCATCGCCGAGCGCGCGGGCGAGCTCTGCGATCCGCAAACTCGCTTCGCCGAGGCAGAGCGCGCTGGCGGTGTCGGCGACGTCCTGGCTGGTCGCGCCGAAGTGCACATAGCGGGCGGCCTGCGGCGAAGTGGCGCTCACCTGGTCGGTAAGCGCCTTGACGAACGGGATCGCCAATGTGCCCGCCTGGCGCGCAGCGCGCGCGAGCGCTGCAGTGTCGAACCTCGCGCGCTTGCATACCTCGCCGATCGCTTCAGCGTGCGCGGGATCGAGGAATCCGCAAGCGGCGCCTGAGCGCGCGAGCGCCGCTTCGAAGCGCGCCATGGCGCCGAGCAGGCTTTCGTCGCTCAGCGCCGCCGCGCAGCGCTCATCGGCAAAGATGAGCTCGAGGCTCAGAAGTCGAAGAACACCGTTTCACCCTTGCCCTGGAGAATGATGTTCCACTCGAGCGCGCCCTCGCCGACCTGGCGGCCAATCAGGGTGGCGCGGCGCTCCGCGGGCACGAGAGCGAGCACCGGGTCGGTGGCGTTTGCCGGATCGCCCGGAAAATACATGCGCGTCATGAGCTGCTTCAGCAGGCCGCGCATGAAGATCGTGACGCTGAGATGCGGCGCCTGAAAGCTCTCGCCCGGTCCGGGCACGCGGCCGGGCTTGATGGTGCTGAAGCGGAACGCGCCTTCATCATCGGTGAGCGACCGGCCGTAGCCGCGGAACGCCGGCTCGAGCGGCTTCGCCTGCTTGTCCTCCGGGCTGGCGTAGCGGCCGTGGCTGTTCGCCTGCCAGATCTCGAGCGCCGCATCGTTCACCGGTCTGCCATCGCTATCGACGATGCGGCCGCGGATGGTGACGCGCTCGCCCGCTACACCGCGCGGCGCGAGCTCCTCGATCTGCATCCATTCGAGCCCGATGCGCAGGTATGGTCCGATGGTTTGCGACGTGCTTGCGCGCAGGCTCATCGCACGTTCTCCGTCGGCATTTGCTCGCGGCCGCGCAGGACGATATCGAAGCGGTAGGCGAGCGCATATTCCGGGATGGTGTTTTCCCAGTCGAATATCGAGATCAGGCGGTTGCGCGCGCTTTCGTCGGCGACGCAGGTGAACATCGGGTCGTAGTCGAGCAGCGGATCGCCGGGGAAATACATCTGCGTCACCAGCCGCTGCACGATGCCCTGGCCGAAGAGCGAGAAATGGATGTGTGCCGGCCGCCAGGCGTTGTAGTGGTTGCGCCACGGGTATTCGCCGGGACGGATGGTCATGAACCGGTAACGACCGTCCTTATCGGTGAGGAAGCGTCCCGCCCCGGTGAAGTTCGGATCGAGCGGCGCATCATGCTGGTCGACGCGGTGGTTATAGCGGCCGGCGGCGTTCGCCTGCCAGATCTCGACCAGGATGTTCGGCACCGGCCGGCTGTTTTCATCGAGCACCCGGCCGCTCACCACGATGCGCTCGCCCACCGGCTCGCCCTTGTGCTGCTTGGTGAGGTCGCTGTCGCCGGGCTTCACCTCGTCGTAGCCGAACACCGGCGCCGTGACCTCCGAGAGCGTGTGCGGCAGCACGACGAGCGGCTGTGTAGGCGCCCGCTTCACCGTCGAGGCGTACTTGGGGAAGAGGTATTCCGGCTGCGTGTCCCAGTAGGGTCGCCGGTACGGCGTCACGCTCGGCATGCTGCTACTCCGCGTCGGGTTGCTTGGACGGCTGCGCGCGGTCGAACGCTTCCAGCTTCATGCAGGCTTCGAACACGCGCATCGTGGTCGGGTAAGGCGCCAGGTCGCAGTCATAGCGCTTGGCATTGAAAATCTGCGGCACGAGGCAGCAGTCGGCGAGGGACGGCGCATCACCGTGCGAGAACTTGCCGGTGCCTGGCCGGGCAAGCTCGGCCTCGAGCTTCGCCAGCCCGTCGGCGACCCAGTGCCGGTACCAGGCATTGATGCCCTCTTCGCTCTGCCCGAGCACGCGCTTGAGATGCTGCAGCACGCGCAGGTTGTTGAGCGGATGGATCTCGCAAGCGATGAGGTAGGCGATCGAGCGCACGCGTGAGCGCTCGAAGGCGTCGCTCGGCACGAGGCGCGGCGCCGGATAACGCTCGTCCAGCCATTCGATGATCGCGAGCGACTGGGCCAGGCGCTTGCCGTCGTCGAGCTCGAGCGTGGGCACCAACCCTTGAGGATTCACGCGCGCGTAGTCGGGCTTGCGGTGTTCGCCTTTCGCGAGGTGGACGAACACCGGCTCATAGGCAATGCGCTTGAGGTTGAGCGCGATGCGCACCCGGAATGCCGCCGAGCTGCGGAAGTACGTGTAGAGCTTCACAGCGGCGCGACGATTTTCACCCGCAGCTCGGCGACGCCATCGATGCCCGCGTGCAGCTCGTCGCCCGGCTTCACCGGTCCCACACCGGCCGGCGTGCCGGTGAAGATGAGATCGCCCGGCTCGAGCGCGTAGTGCTCCGACAGATAGGCGATCTGTTCTGGCACCGACCAGATCATGTCGGCAAGATCGGCGCGCTGGCGCTGCTTGCCGTTGACGTTGAGCCAAATCGGCCCGCGCGAGGGATGGCCGATCTTCGCCGCGGGGACGAGCTCGCTGCAGGGCGCGGATTCGTCGAAGTTCTTGCCGAAGTCCCAGGGCCGTCCGTGGTCCTTGCCCCACTGCTGCAGATCGCGGCGCGTCATGTCCAGGCCGACCGCGTAGCCAAAGATGAAATCGTTGGCGCGGCGCACGTCGATGCGCCGGCCGCCCTTGCCGAGCGCGACAACGAGCTCGGTCTCGTAGTGGTAGTTCGCAGTCTTCGCCGGGTAATGTACTTCGCCGCCGCGCGCGATGAGCGCGTGCTCGCTCTTCAGGAAGAAAAACGGTTGCTCGCGGCCGTCGCCGCCCATCTCCTTCTGATGCTCGGCGTAGTTGCGCCCGACGCAGAAAATGCGGCGTACCGGAAACTGATCGGCACTCGCCTTGACCGGCAGCGCAGGCGGGGTCCACAGGGGAATTGCGTAGGCCATCAGGTTCCTCGAAAACCCGCAATTCTATTCCGTGTACGATGCCGCCGAATCGCTTGCCAGCCCGACACGCAAAGCGCGCGCGCACAGAGCTGCGGCACGGCATCCTCACGCAGCTCCTCGGCTACCGGCTGCGCCTGGCGCAGCAGGCGGTGTTTCGCGACTTCGCGGCGAGCGTCGGCGAGCTGTCGCCCGGGCGCGCGGGCATCGTGCTCTTGGTCGAAGCGAATCCCGGCGTCACCCAGGGGACGCTCGCCGAGGCGGTGCGGCTCGATCGCTCGACCATGGTGGGCGTCATCGATTCGCTAGAAGAGCGCGGCTTCGTCGAGCGGCGCCGCGGGCGCGACCGGCGCACCAACGCCCTGTGGCTGACGCGTCCCGGCCGGGTGCTCGCGCTCAAGCTACGCCAGCGTATCGAGCGGCACGAGCGGCGCGTGTCCGCGTGTCTCAGTGACGAGGAACGCGTCCAGCTGCTTGCGCTGCTGGCGAAGCTCGCCCAATAAAAAAGGGCGCACAAGGCGCCCTTTTTCGGCCCCTCTTGCGGCTACATGCGATAGGCCGCCTCGCCGTGTGCCGCGGTATCGAGTCCTTCGCGCTCGTCTTCCTCGGTGACGCGCAGCCCGATCGTGATATCGACCAGCTTGTAGGCAATGGCCGCCACGATGCCCGACCAGAGGAACGTCACGACGACCGCCTTCGCCTGGATCCAGAGCTGCCCAGTGATCGAATAGTCGGCGGCGCTGGTCAGCGTCCCGGTGAACCAGTCGACTGGGAAGCTCGGGCCGCCGAGGCTCGGCGCGTTGAACACGCCCGTCAGCAGCGCGCCCAGAATGCCGCCTACAGCGTGTACGCCGAAGACATCGAGCGAATCATCCGCGCCGAGCATGCGCTT
>VBCM01000097.1:0-84423 GCA_005883675.1 Betaproteobacteria bacterium | reverse complement strand
GATCGCCACCAGGCCCGCCACCGCGCCCGAGGCCGCGCCTAGCATGGAAGGCTTGCCTTTGAACATCGCTTCGCCGGCTATCCAGGCGAGCACCGCGCACGCCGTCGCGAGGTAAGTGTTGATGAACGCGAGGGCCGCGCTGCCGTTCGCTTCGAGCGCCGAGCCGGCGTTGAAACCAAACCAGCCGGTCCACAGCAATGCCGCGCCGATCATGGTGAGCGTCAGATTATGCGGTGGCATCGCTTCCTTGCCGTAACCGATGCGCTTACCGATGAGATAGGCGCCGACCAGGCCGGCCACTCCGGAGTTGATGTGGACGACGGTGCCGCCCGCGAAGTCGAGCGCGCCCATCTGCCACAGCCATCCGGCTTTCGCATTGATCTCGTCGACGACCTTCGCGGACGTATAAGCGTCGGGCCCGGCCCAGTACCACACCATGTGTGCGACCGGCGCATAGCTGAACGTGAACCAGAGCACGATGAACGCCAGCACGGCCGAGAATTTGGCGCGTTCCGCGATCGCTCCCAGGATCAGGCAGCAAGTGATAGCGGCGAAGGTCGCTTGGAAGGCGACGTAGACAAGCTCCGGTAGAACGACGCCCTTGGAGAAGGTCGCCGCGGTCGCATCGGTTGCCCCCTTGAGGAACAGCCGGTCGAAGCCGCCGAAGAACCTGTTGCCCTCGGTGAAGGCGAGGCTGTAGCCATATATGCACCACAGCACCGTCACCAGCGAGAAGACCACGAACACCTGCATCAGCATGGAGAGCGCGTTCTTCGAGCGCACCATGCCGCCGTAGAAGAGCGCGAGCGCCGGCACGCTCATCATCAGCACGAGCGCGGTGGAGGTGAGCATCCACGCCACGTCGCCTTTATTGGGCGTTGGTGCGGGCGTGGCGGCCGGCTTCGCTTCTTCCTTCTTCGCTTCCGCGGCGGGCTTGTCGGGCGTGGCGGCGGGCTTGTCTTGCGCGAGCGTCACGCCCGCAAACGCGAGCGACAGAACAAGCGCGAGGAATGCACAGAGTTTTTTCATCACCTTCTCCTTAAAGCGCCGCCGCATCGGTCTCGCCGGTGCGGATGCGGATGACCTTCTCAAGATCGAACACGAAGATCTTGCCGTCGCCGATCTTGCCGGTGTTCGCGGATTTCTCGATCGCCTCGATCGCCTGCTCGAGCATGTCGGATTTGATGGCCGCCTCGATCTTCACCTTGGGTAGGAAGTCGACCACGTATTCCGCGCCGCGATAGAGCTCGGTGTGCCCTTTCTGCCGACCGAAGCCCTTCACTTCAGTCACCGTAATGCCTTGCACGCCGATCGCCGAGAGCGCTTCGCGCACTTCGTCGAGCTTGAAGGGCTTGATGATTGCCGTTACGAGTTTCATGCGGGTCTCCAGTGGGCGGCGGTGCACGCCGCCCGGTTGGCCTCAGAACGTTTTTCCGACGGAAAGCACGATCGTCGTCTTGCCGGCGTCGTAAGTGCTGCCGTTCACTTTTGCGAAGCTGTACGCCTCGCCTGAACCGCCCTTGGCGTTGGTCGCAACGAGGGCTGCGCCGAAGATCCATCCACTAAGGTCCTTGGTAACGCCCAATTTGTAATCGGTGTAGTTGGCTTCGCTGAAGTTGTGGACCTTCAAGCGGCCGATATGGCCCACCGCGCCCCACCCGCCGCCAAAGTCATAGTTCGCCGAGAGGTCGACGTAGTTGGTGCCTTTCGTGTCCGGCACCATGAAGTAATCGCTAAACGCGTGGAACCACTTCAACGAGAGCCATTTCCAACTGCCGCCGATGTAGCCCTCGAAGTTGTGGACCTTGCCTGAATTCGTAGCCGTGGTGTGTGGGTTGGTAAGGAACGAGGACTCACTACCTGGGTAGTAGTAGTAGATAGCACCCACGTCGAGGCCAAAGTCGCCGAAGGCCTTTTTGTAGCCGCCATAGAAGTCCATCTCCAGGTTGCCCCCGGGGTAGCCGGCGGCGGACGAAACGTTGGAGTTCCAGTTCCCGAGGTAAAGCCCGCTGGCGTGCGCATAGTCGAAGCCGCCCTGTATGGCGGGGTAGCCGAGCGTTTGCGAGATGCCGCGGAACCGGTAGTCACTAACGAGGGTCATGTTCCCCGTCACCGGCGAGGGCGCCGGGGCGGCTTGCTGAGCGCTGGCAATGCTCGCGGCTGATGCCGAGGCGGCGAGCGCCAGTGGGACAACGAACTTGCGCATTTGATGCTCTCCCTGAAGGTGGATAAGAAATGCCACCCCGGCGTTAGCATCTCCTATGCCACTGCATTTCTTCCCGAAGGATCAGCAGCTTGCTGAAAACGAGGGGTGTGCGCGCCCCTTGCCGGTGCGCTCGCACCGGCTGCTGCTCGGCGATGGTGCGCCTGGCAGTGCTAAGGTTCGCGCGATGAACGAAAAGCGGTTCTTTGACGACTTGAGCGAGCGCATCAACGAAGCGCTGCGCAATTCGCCGGCGCAGGACATCGAGAAAAACCTGCGCGCGTTGCTGGCGAGCTGGTTCGATCGCATGGATCTCGTCATGCGTGAGGACTTCGAGGTGCAAAAAAAGCTGCTGGAGGTGGCACTTGCGCGCGTCGCAGCGCTCGAGGCGCGCCTCGAGGAGCTGGAGCGTCGCTCCGGGGGCAACGCCGCGCGGTAAACGGCAAGCCGCCCAATACGTTGCTCGCCTTGGGGAAATGGGCGGGCCATGACAGTCGCAACGGTAGCGAGCCGCGCGCTCGCGGGTATCGACGCGCCCGAGGTCACTGTCGAAGTGCACCTCGGGCCGGGGCTGCCATCGTTCCACATCGTCGGCTTGCCGGACGCCGAAGTGCGCGAAGCGCGCGACCGCGTGCGGGCCGCGCTGAACCATACGCACTTCGAATTTCCGGCGCGCCGCATTACGGTGAATCTCGCCCCCGCGGAGTTGCCGAAGGACTCGAGCCGCTTCGATCTGCCGATCGCGCTCGGTATCCTGGCGGCGAACGGCCAGCTCGCGCCCGAGTCGCTGCAGGGACAGGAGTTCGCCGGCGAGCTCTCGCTCACCGGTGAATTGAGGCCGGTGCGCGGCGCGCTCGCCATGGCGCTGTCAGCGCGCGCGGCGGGTCGTGCCTTTGTGCTGCCCGAAGGCAACGCGCCCCAGGCCGCGCTTGCTCAGGGCGCGCGCATCTTGCCGGCGCGCTCGCTACTCGAAGTCGTCGGGCACCTCGCCGACGAGGCGCGCCTTGCGCAGTACTCGTCCACGACGCCGGTCGTGCGGCCGGCCTACCCCGACTTTAGCGATGTGAAGGGGCAGCAGCACGTCAAGCGCGCGCTGGAGGTGGCGGCCGCCGGTGGCCACAGCGTGCTTATGATCGGGCCGCCGGGCACCGGCAAGTCGATGCTCGCGGCGCGCTTTCCCGGCATCCTGCCGCCGCTCTCGGAAGACGAGTCGCTCCAGGTCGCGGCGGTCCATTCCGTGTCGACAAACGGCTTCCAAGCGACGCGTTGGGGCGAGCGGCCGTTCCGCTCGCCGCACCACAGCGCCTCGGCGGCGGCAATGGTGGGCGGCGGCAACCTGCCACGGCCCGGCGAGATATCGCTCGCGCATCACGGCGTGCTTTTTCTCGACGAGCTGCCCGAGTTTGACCGCGACGTGCTGGAAGCGCTGCGCGAGCCGATCGAAACCGGACGGGTGGCGATTTCGCGTGCCGCCCGGCAAGTCCAGTTCCCGGCGCGTTTCCAGCTCATCGCGGCGATGAACCCCTGCCCTTGCGGGCATTGCGGTGATCGCAGCGGCCGCTGCCGTTGCACGCCCGAGCGCATCGCGCGCTACCGCGGGCGGATTTCCGGTCCGCTCGCCGACCGCATCGACATCAAGCTCGAGGTCCCTGCGCCGCGCGAAGCCGAGCTCACCGCGGCGGGACCGAGCGAGTGCAGCGCCCACATCGCGGCGCGCGTGGCACGCGCGCACGAAGCGCAGCTTGCGCGACAAGGCAAACCGAACGCCCTCCTCGGCACGCGCGACATCGATCGGCACTGCGCCACCGGACGCGAGGGCGGTGAATTGCTCCGCCACGCGCTCGCGCGGCTGCTGCTTTCTGCCCGCGCGTACCACCGCGTCCTGCGGGTCGCACGTTCGATCGCCGATCTCGCCGGGGCGAGCGCAGTCGGCGCCGAACACGTCGCCGAGGCGATACAGTACCGGCGGCTCGATGCTAGCTTCTAGCTGCGATGGCTATCTATGCGGTGGGCGACGTCCAGGGCTGTTTCAACGAGCTGCAGGCGCTACTCGCCAAGCTCAACTTCGGCGAGCGAGACCGCCTGTGGTTCGTCGGCGACTTGGTAAATCGCGGGCCCCGGTCGCTTGAGGTGCTGCGCTTCGTGCGCGCGCTCGGCGAACGCGCGGTGGTCGTGCTCGGCAACCATGATCTGCACCTCGTCACCCAACACGAAGGCTTCGAGCGCCCGAGGCCGGACGACACATTCCAGGATGTGCTCGCTGCTCCCGATCGGGTGGAGCTCGTCGACTGGCTGCGCCAGCGACCGCTGATGCACGCGGCCGAAGGCTACGTCATGGTGCATGCTGGCCTGCTGCCGCAATGGAGCATCGCTCGCGCAATGGAACTCGCCCGGGAAGTCGAGCGCGCGCTCGCCTCGCCCGATTACCGGGAATTCCTGGCCAATATGTATGGCAGCGAGCCCACTCGATGGAGCGACGCGCTCACCGGCTGGGACCGCCTGCGCGTCATCGTCAACGCGATGACACGACTGCGCTTTTGCACGCCCGAGGGCAAGATGGACTTTCGCGCGAAAGGCGCCAAGCCGCCGAGCGGCTATCGCCCGTGGTTCGCGCTGCGGCCGAGCGATGAGCCGCCGATTGTTTGCGGACACTGGTCGGCGCTTGGCCTGAAGTTGACAGCGCGCCTCGCCGCGCTCGATAGTGGCTGCGTCTGGGGCGGCAGCCTCACTGCGCTGCGGCTCGAGGATCGCAGCATCCACCAAGTGCCCTGCCGACGCCGCTCGAGCGGAGGAGACTCATGAGCAATTGCGTGTTCTGCCGCATCGTCGCCAAGGAAATTCCGGCTGCCGTCGTGTACGAGGATGAGCGCACCATCGCGTTCATGGATGCGGGACAAGTCAATCCCGGCCACGTGCTCGTCGCCGCCAAGGCACACGTGGAGAACCTCTATGAACTCGATGACGCACAGGCAGGCGCCCTGCTGGTCAGCGCAGCGCGCGTCGCACGCGCGATTCGCGCCGCCTTCCGGCCGCAGGGGCTATCGGTCTACCAGGCGAACGGCAAAGCGGCATGGCAGACGGTGTTTCACTACCACATGCACCTGCTGCCGCGCCATGAGGGCGACGGCATGATGCTCAGCTGGCCGGCGAAGAATCCGCCGCGCGAGACGCTGGCCGAATACGCAGCGGCGATCCGCCGCGAATTCAGTTAGGCGTAACGCGCGTTACGCCGCCGGAGCTCAGCAGGCGCACGCGCTGACCTGGCGTGAACGGCTGATCGGCTTCCTGCACGATGGCTCGCATCTCGCCGCTATCGAGCCGTACGGTGATTTCGAGCGCGTCATGGGTCGTGGCCTTACTCTCGAGCGCGTTGCCCGCAACGCCGCCGGCCACGGCGCCCAGCACACCCGCGACGCTCGAGCCCGCGCCATGCCCAACTTGGCTGCCGCTGATGCCGCCCACTGCGCCGCCCGCCGCGGCGCCGAGGCCCGATTGGCTGCCTTCCAGCGTCACCTTGCGTACGGAATCAACGGTGGCCATGCGCACCGTCTGTTCGCGTCCGGCTTCGTGCTTGCTGTAGACGTTCGCCGATTCGTGCGTGATGCAGCCGCCCAGCGCTGCGGCGAGCGCGACTAGCATGATGCTTGTCTTCATCGTTATCCCTTCCACGGGGAGTAGCCAAAGGCGCGGCGAAACCGTGCCTCGATCTCCTCGCGCGAAGACGCATGATTTTGTGCGCCGCGTTGCGCGACTTTGATCGCTCCCATCAACGCCGCTAGTTTACCCGCGCTCGGCCAGTCCCAGCCGTGGGCAATGCCATACAGCAGCCCTGCGCGGTAAGCATCTCCGCAACCGGTCGGATCGACGACCGCCTCTGCCTCAACGCACGGAATATCGTGCCGTTTACCGCCGGCGATGATCACCGAGCCTTTCGCGCCCTGCGTGTAAACGAGCGCCTGCACACCTCGCGCGAGCTGTTCGAGCTTGCGGCCGGTGCGCTCCTCGAGCAGCTTGCCTTCATAGTCGTTCACCGCCACGTAGCGCGCGACCTTCAGAAATGCGTCCAGCTCTTGCGCCGAGAACATGGGCAGCCCCTGTCCGGGGTCGAACATCATGTCGATGCCATGCTCCGCGCACTCACGCGCATGCTGCAGCATGCCTTCCTTGCCGTCGGGCGCGATGATCGCAAGGCGCGCGCTAAGCTCGCCCGTGATGTGATTTTCGTGCGCGAAGTTCATCGCTCCCGGATGGAACGCGGTGATCTGGTTGTCGTCGAGATCCGTGGTGATGAAAGCCTGTGCGGTGAACTGCCCCGGAATCGGCTTTAGCAGCGTGGTGCTGATGCCTAGGCGCCGCAGCCGCTCGATATACGGACCGCTATCCTCGCCCACGGTCGCCATTACCATCGGGGCCTCGCCCAAGAGCTGCAGGTTGTACGCGATGTTTCCCGCGGTGCCGCCGAACTCGCGCCGCATCTGCGGCGTGAGAAAGCAGACGTTGAGGATGTGCAGCTGGTCCGCGAGCAGATGGTTGCGGAAGCGATCCGGGAACACCATGATCGTGTCGTAGGCAATCGAGCCGGTGACGAGGGTGCTCATAGCGGATAGAAAAGGTAGAGCCGATAACCGATGGCGCGGGTGCGGCTGGTATCGAGATACACGCGCAGCGCGGCTTCGCTGCCGCCCGAGATGCCCTGGCCGATGAGCTCGGCGCTGCGCGGCGCCTCGAGATAATCGCGCGGCGCAAGCACGCGCCGCAGCACCGGGCGATCGTTCTCGTCGGTCAGCGTGAGCTCGAGCGCCGGATAGTCCTGCGCAAAGCGCGCCCGGTTGCGGATCGACGCCGTGAGGAGGATGAGCCCGTCGCGGCGCGTATCGGCCTGTAGCTCCGAGGCATCGATGCTCATGAGCTCGGGATGCCGTGGCAGCGGTACGTCGCAGCCTAACGGCTGGCAGAGCGCGACAAGGGCCTCACGTGCCGCCGGGTTCCAAGCAGCGAGCTCGGCGCGAAAGCGGTAGGCGAACTGGGCCGCCAGCGCGAGCACGCCGAGCAGCGCGGCGAGCGCCCATAGCCATGTCGCGCGCCGCGAGCGCGGCTCGGGCGCAAGAAAATCAGGCCGGTGCGCCGCGTCCGAGGGCGCCGCGGATGGCGGCGCCTGGCGGCCGGGATCAAACAGCCCGAGCTGCGGCGATGGCTCGAGCGCAATGCGGCCGTCGCCCTCTTCCACCAGCGCAGCCACGCCGTTGAATACGTCGCCGCACTTGCCGCAGCGCACGGTTCCGGAGTGGGCCGCAAGCTGCGAACTCTGCACGCGAAAGGCCGTGCCGCAGATCGGGCAGCGCGTGACGAGGCTCATCGCCGGATCCCCGAGAGTAAAACCCACTCGTCTTCGCGGGCCGTCACGCTCACATCGAACATCGGGGCATAAGCGCGCTGCACCTCCTCGGCCTGCGAAGCGAGTAGACCGCTGAGCGCAATGCCCGCGCCCTGCTTCCCGTGCCCTGCAAGGCGCGGCGCGAGCTCGATGAGCGGCCGCGCAAGGATATTCGCCACGACGAGATCATAGCGGTCTGGCGGCAGCGCCTCCGGCGCATAGGCATGCAGCGCGACGGCGTTGGCGTGCGCGTTATCGCGTGCGACATCGATCGCGACCGGATCGTTGTCTACCGCATCGATGCGCGCCGCGCCGAGCTTTGCGGCCGCAATGGCGAGGATTCCCGAGCCGCAGCCGTAATCAAGGACGGCTTCCCCGCCGTGCACGACGCGCTCCAGATAGGCGAGTACCAGCCGGGTACTGGCATGGCTTCCCGTGCCGAAGGCGCGGCCGGGATCGAGCCGCACGCAGGCACAATCGGCCGGGGCCACGTGCCAGCTCGCGCCAAGCCATAGGCGCCCAACGCGCAGCGGCGCGAAATGCGCCTGGCTGCGGCGCACCCAGTCGCTTTCTTCGACCGCGCCCAAGGTGTACTGCGGCGCGATGCGCGCGCCGCAACGCTCGAGTGCCTTTTGGAGCGCACGCCCCGGGTCGGCGCTTGCCGCGAAGATCGCGCTAGCAGCGCGTCACTCAACGCGTCAGCCGACTCCTGTGGGACATGGACCCGCAGCGCGAGCAACGACATCACTTCTTCTTGGTCTGCTGCTGCGCGAGCTTCTGCTCGAGATAGTGGATCGAGACAGCGCCGCGCAGCACACGGGTGTCGCTCAGGAGCTCGCGGTGGAGCGCGATATTGGTCTGGATGCCCTCGACGACCATTTCGGAAAGCGCGATCCGCATACGCGCGATCGCCTGTTCGCGGTTGGCGCCGTAGGCGATCAGCTTTCCGACCATCGAGTCGTAATACGGCGGCACGCTATAGCCCTGATACACATGCGAATCGACGCGGATGCCGGGCCCGCCGGGCGGGTGGTAGGACGTGATCTTTCCCGGCGAGGGGGTAAAGCGGTAAGGATCCTCGGCGTTGATGCGGCACTCGATCGCATGGCCGCGCAGCACGATGTCCTTCTGGCGAAAGCGCAGCTTCTCCCCGGCGGCCACGCGGATCTGCTCCTGCACCAGATCCACCCCGCTGATCATCTCGGTCACCGGGTGCTCGACCTGGATGCGCGTGTTCATCTCGATGAAGTAGAACTCGCCATCCTCGAACAGGAACTCGAATGTCCCGGCGCCGCGATAGCCGATCTTGCGGCAGGCGTCGACGCAGCGCTCGCCGACCCGATCACGCAGCTTGGATGGCAGCTCTGGCGCCGGCGCCTCTTCCATCACTTTTTGATGGCGGCGCTGCAATGAGCAGTCACGCTCGCCCAAGTGAATCGCGTTCTTGTGCGCGTCGGCGAGCACCTGGATCTCGATGTGCCGCGGGCGCTCGAGATACTTCTCCAGGTAGATGACCGGATTGGCAAAAGCCGCTTGGGCTTCGGCTCGGGTCATGTTCACGGCGTTAAGGAGCGCCGCCTCGGTGTGCACGACCCGCATGCCGCGGCCGCCGCCACCGCCCGCCGCCTTGATGATGACCGGATAGCCGACCTTGCGCGCGATGCGCACGACTTCCTTACCGTCCTCGGGCAAGGCGCCGTCCGATCCGGGCACCGTCGGCACCCCGGCTTTCGCCATCGCCTGCTTGGCGCTCACCTTGTCACCCATCAGGCGGATGTTCTCCGGCCGCGGCCCAATGAACACGAAGCCCGAGCGTTCCACCTTCTCGGCAAAGTCCGCGTTCTCGGCGAGAAAGCCGTAGCCGGGGTGAATCGCCTCGGCGTCCGTGACTTCGGCGGCACTGATGATGGCCGGGATGTTCAGGTAGCTCGATGCCGCCGGCGGCGGTCCGATGCATACCGACTCGTCGGCCAGCTTGACATACTTGGCCTCGGTATCGGCTTCCGAGTGCACCACCACCGTACGGATCCCCATCTCGCGGCAGGCGCGCTGAATGCGAAGCGCGATCTCGCCCCGGTTGGCGATCAAGATCTTTTCGAACACTAGGCGAGGATGAAAAGCGGCTGGCCGTATTCGACCGGCTGGCCGTTCTCAACGAGGATCGCCTTCACGGTGCCGGAGGCATCGGCCTCGATCTCGTTCATGAGCTTCATTGCCTCGATGATGCAGATCGTGTCCCCCTCCTTCACCGCTTGGCCGACCTCGACGAAAACCTTCGCGTCCGGCGATGGCGAGCGGTAGAACGTTCCAACCATCGGCGCTTTGACGACGTGGCCTTCCTGCGTCGGCTCCGCCTCGCTCGCGGGCGCGGGCGCGGCCCCTCCCGCCGGGCGAGCCTCGGCCGTGGGCGCCGGGGCGGCAGGCGGCGCCGCCATGACGACCCCGCCCTTTACGATCTTCACCTTCTCCTCGCCTTCAGTGATCTCGAGCTCGGCGATGCCCGACTCCTGCACGAGGTCGATCAGCTTCTTCAGCTTGCGTAGATCCATCAGCGGGGCACTTGCCGGCAGTTAGCGAGTTTTATAGATATTTCGCGGCAGAAGCGGCGAATTCTAGCGTAGCGAACGACGCAGGCCCGGCGGCGGGTTCGAGATGCATCGTCAGCCGAGGGCGCGAAAACAGCCGTCACAGGGCCCGCGCGATGATAGCCGAAGATGGCGGCTTTTTACCGTACTTTGCTAGCCTGTTCGCTTCTTAAGAGAGCGCTCACTTCTGCGGCGCCAGCGCGTTCCAGGACTCGCCCGGCCATAGAGGTCTTCAGGGCTAGGCGCTCGACCCGCGGATCGAACACGGACAGGCGCAAGGGCACGCTATCCCATAAGAGCGTGATCACGCTGACGGCATGCGCCCTATCGCCTGAATAGCGGCGCGCCTCATGGGTGGCGAAAGGAACGCCGCGGTCCAGCAGGAAGATTTCCACGTCCTTTGGGCTGTCGGGGAAGAGCTGTAGGTCGATCTCCGCGTAGGGGCCGGCGGTGCCCTTGAGGACCGGACCGGTCAGATACGGATGAAAGCGCTCGAGCGCGCGCATCGCGTCCAGCGCGACACGTCGCAACTGCTCGATCAGGCGAGCGTGTTCGTCCGCATGGTAAAGCGCGCGGTAGGCGCGCAGCTCCGCTTCGATTTCGTCGTTGCGGGGAAGCGCTTGCGTTTCGAGCGCGCCCAGCTGGCGCGCGGCCTTGCGCTTGGCGAGCGCGAAATCGTCGACGCCGTCCTCCGCCATGATGCGCGCGGCGGCGGCGGCGATGCGCGTTCGCATGGCCGTCTGGCGATTGCTTTTGCGGGCCATGGCTGCCGTCCAATCATAGGTCATCCACTAGAATCGGCTGCTCCCCGTCATGGCCAAGCACCTGCACATCCTCGGTATTTGCGGCACTTTCATGGGCGGCATTGCCGCCATCGCGAGCGCCGCCGGCTACCGTGTGACCGGCTGCGACGCTAACGTCTACCCGCCGATGAGCGAGCAGCTTGCCGGGCTCGGCATCAAGCTGATCGAGGGCTTCGGCGAGGAGCAGGTCGCACTGCGGCCTGACCTTTGGCTGATCGGCAATGTGGTCACGCGGGGTAACCCGCTCATGGAGGCGATCCTCGACCGGGGCGAGCAGTATGTCTCGGGGCCCCAGTGGCTCGCACAGCATGTGCTCGCCGGGCGCCACGTACTCGCCGTGGCCGGCACCCATGGCAAAACCACGGTTTCGGCGATGCTGGCTTGGATCCTCGAGTGCGCCGGGCGATCGCCCGGGTTTCTGATTGGCGGCGTTCCGCTCGATTTTCCGGCCTCGGCTCGCCATACCGGCGGCCCGCTCTTCGTAATCGAAGCGGACGAATACGACACCGCATTCTTCGACAAGCGCTCGAAGTTCGTTCACTACGGCGCTCGCACAGCGATCCTGAACAACTTGGAGTTCGATCATGCCGACATCTTCGACGATCTTGCCGCGATCGAGCGGCAATTTCACCACTTCGTGCGCACCGTCCCGCGCACCGGTCTGCTCATCGTAAATGATGCTGATGAAGCTTTGGAGCGAGTGCTAGCTAAGGGGACTTGGACCCCGGTCGAGCGCTTGGGCGCGGCAGACGGTTGGGAGGCGGCGGCACCCGCAGCGGACGGCAGCTTTGAAGTGCGACTGTCCGGTGAAGCACAAGGCGGCGGCGAGGCACGTGGGGGTCACGCCAGCGCAGGCCATGGAGGCGCTAGGGCGCTTTTCGGGGGTGCGGCGGCGGCTGCAACTGCGCGGCCAGTCCGGTGGCGTCAACGTCTACGACGATTTCGCTCACCACCCGACCGCGATCCGGGTGACGTTGCAAGGGTTGCGCGAACGGGTAGGGCAGGGCCGCATCCTCGCCGTGCTGGAACCTCGGTCCAACACCATGAAGCGCGGTGTCATGAAGGATGCGCTTGTGGCCAGCCTCGCCCTTGCCGACCGCGTTTATGTCTATAACGCGGCGCTCGGCTGGGATGCGGCGAGCGTGTTCGCGCCGCTTGGCAGCCGGGCCCGATGCCTCGATGACCTTGATACGTTGGTACGGGCGATCGCCGCAGACGCGCGCCCGGGCGACAGCGTGCTCATCATGTCCAATGGCGGCTTCGGCGGCATCCAGACGAAGCTCCTCGAGCGCCTGCAAAGCGCCGCCGCGGCTTGATCGTTTACCTCCACGGATTCAATTCCTCGCCGCAATCGCACAAGGCGCAGCTGCTGGAGCAATATATGACGGAGCGCGGTCTCGACCGGGAATTCATCTGCCCCGCGCTGCCGCCTTCGCCGCGTGATGCCGTGCGGCTGATAAGGAACGCAATAGGCGAGGAACCGGCTTGCTATGTCGGGTCGTCATTGGGCGGCTTTTACGCCACTTACCTGGTAGAGACGCAGGGCGGAAAGGCGGTGCTGATCAATCCGGCGATCGAGCCGCATGTCGGACTAAGCGCTTACCTCGGGCCGCAGAAGAACCTCTATACCGGCGAGTCCTATGTGCTCACGAGTTCCCACCTCGCTCAATGGCGCGAGCTCTACGTGCCGCGGGTTACGCCGCAGCGTTATCTGCTCCTCGTAGAAACGGGCGACGAGGTGCTGGATTACCGCCGCGCCGTAGAACGCTACGCCGGCGCTGCACAGCGTGTGATCGCGGGCGGCGATCACAGCCTGCGCAGCTTTCCTGAACACCTGGCGGAAATCCTGCGCTTCGCAGGTTATTGACGTGCACCTGTTGTACGAGGAGGAAGGCGAACTGAAGGTCGGCACCGTGCTCGCCCAGGCGCCGGCGTCTTTCCAGGTCGAAAGCCCCCATGGCCGGCGCAGCAAGGTGAAGGTGGGTAATGTGCTGCTCAGCTTCGAGCAGCCCGCGGCCGGCGAGCTGTTGGCGCAAGGCGAGCGCCTTGCGGAAACGCTCGACGTACAGTTCCTCTGGGAATGCACGGCCGGCCGCGAGTTCGACTTCCGCAGCCTCGCCCGCGATTACGTCGGTCGCGAGCCCAACGCCGTCGAGGCTACCGGCATCCTCCTCAAGCTGTACGGCGCACCGATGTACTTCTACCGGCGCGGAAAAGGCGCTTTCCAGGCCGCGCCGGAGGAGACGCTCAAGCTCGCGCTTGCCGGCCTGGAGAAAAAGCGCCGCCTGCAGGCGCAAGTCGCGGCTTGGGCGCAGGAGCTCGCGCGGTTCAAATGTCCGCCGGAGATCGCCGCGCTCAAGGACGAGCTGCTATATGCCCCGGATCGCAACAAGCCGGAGACGCACGCTCTTGAGCGCGCCTGCCGCGAGACCGGTTTGACAGGCGCCCGGCTCTTTGAGCGCTGCGGCCTGCTTGGCGACACGCATGACTATCACCTGAAGCGCTTCCTGCACGAATTCTTTCCCCGTGGTGCCGCCTTCGCCCCGCACCCGCTGCCCTTGGCAGCCGAGGACCTGCCGCTCGCGCCGAGCGTCGCTTTCAGCCTGGATGAGCTTGGTACTACGGAGATCGACGATGCCTTCTCGGTGAGCCGCTTGCCGGAGGGCGAACTGCGCGTCGGCGTGCACATCGCGGCGCCCGGCCTTGGCATCGCACCCGGCTCGCCGCTCGACGCCCTCGCGCGCGAACGCCTGTCGACGGCGTATATGCCGGGGCGCAAATACACCATGCTGCCGGAGGATGTGGTCGCGCGCTTTTCGCTCGACCACGGCGCCGCGCAGCCTGCCGTATCGCTGTACTTCGACGTGTCGGCTGAAGGCCTGCCGAAAGCCCTCCACAGCCGCCTCGAGCGCGTGCGCATAAGCGCGAATCTTCGTCATGCCGAGTACGACGTCCTGAATGACGCGTTCGACCAGCGGCACACCAGCGGGCTCGCGTACGAAGAGGAGCTGCGGACACTCTGGCGCGTCGCGGCTGCACTGGAGAAACAGCGCGGCCGGCCGAGCGCGGGACTCGCGCCGCTCGACTTCAATTTCTTCATCGACGGCGAGCGTGTGCGTATCGTCCAGCGCAAGCGCGGGGCACCGCTCGACAAGCTCGTCTCCGAGCTCATGATCCTCGTGAACTCGAGCTGGGGCGAGCTCCTCGCCGAGCGCGACATCGCGGCGATTTACCGCGTGCAGTCGACCGGCAAGGTACGACTATCGGTCCACGCCGAGCCGCACGAGGGCCTGGGCGTGCGCTGCTACGCCTGGATGAGCTCGCCGCTGCGTCGTTATGTCGATCTCGTGAATCAGTGGCAGCTGATGGCCGCGCTGCAGGGGCGCCGGCCGCCGTACACGCGAAGCTCCGAAGCGCTGCTCTCGGCAATGCGTTCCTTCGAGCTCACCTCGGCGCGCTACGACGAGCACCAGCGGGCGATGGAGACGTATTGGAGCCTGCGCTGGTTGCTGCAGGAGAAGGTGCATGAGATCGACGCTGTCGTGTTGCGCGAAAATCTGGTCCGGCTTGAGGGCCTGCCGCTCTACCTGCGCGTGCCCTCGCTGCCGGAAACCGTTGTCCCGCCGGCGCGCGTGCGCCTCGCGGTGCGCGAGGTGGATCTCCTCGAGCGCACGCTCGATTGCGTCTATCGTCAAACATTGCCGGGCGGCGCGGCGCTTGCCGAAGCGGCTGCGGATCCGGGCGAAAAAGCCTAAACTATGAAGGGCTTGTCCAACTGAAATAAGAAGGCACATGAGTTGGTTGTGGATCCCGGCCGGCAACGATCGGGTGCTCGCCATGGCGCTCGGCACCTCGCCGATCAGCGTCTCGAGGTCGTGCTGGTCAACGCCAAGAGCCACGAGCGACCGGCGCGCGCCGAGGTGCTGGCGCAAGCGAATCTGGATCGCGGCGGTACGGTGGACGAGGAGCGCCGGGCGCGCTCGCCGCTGCCGGTGACCAATCCGCCGCAGCCCGGACGCGACCTGGCCGCGACCGAGCGGCGTGTTCGCGAGCTGGAAGCGCGGCAGCAGGAGCTTCTCGCGCTCGCGCGGGCGGCCGAAAGCGGGCGGGCGCAGCCGCGGCCGCATGCTGCGCCGGCAGAAGACATCGCGCCGCAGCCGAGCGGGCGGGATCTCGCCGATCTGGCGCTTGCCGCGATGCGCCTGCAGGCGCAGATCGACAGGCAGATCGACGACTACCAGAAGCGCCCGCGCAAGAAATTCATCGGCGCCAACGCCGCGGAATATCGCTTTGCGCAGTACGAGGAGGACTGGCGCGCCAAAGTCGAGCGCATCGGAACGCTGAACTATCCCGCGGAGGCGCGCGGCAAGCTCTATGGCACCCTGCGGCTCACGGTCACGATCCGGGCGGACGGCAGCGTCGATTCTGTCGAGCTCGACCGCTCCTCCGGGCTCAAGGTGCTCGACGCCGCCGCTTTCAAGATCGTGCGCATGGCGGGGCCCTTCGCCGTGTTCCCGCCCGCCATCCGGCGAGACACGGATCTCCTCGTCATCACGCGCACCTGGTTCTTCGGCCAGGGCGACAAGCTCTGGACCGAGTGACTGGCGCGCCGTGACCAAGCGTGCGGGGTAGGCGCCAGGGCGCGCTGCGCGCGCTCGTCATCGCGTGGAAGGCCTTCAGCTACACGCTGAGCGCTCTGGTCCTCGCTTTCGTCGTCTCGCAGCTCTGGTTCTACGGCCATATCGTCTACTGGAGGCGCTTCCCGCCGGCAAACACCGCGTTCATGGAGCGCAGCCTCGAGGCGCTCCAGGCGAAGGACCCGCAGGCGCGCCTCAGGCACCAATGGGTGCCGTATGAGCGCATTTCGGCGAACCTGAAGCGCGCCGTGGTCGCTGCCGAAGATGCGCGCTTTCTCGACCACGAAGGTTTCGACTGGGAGATGATCCAGAAGGCGATCGCGCGCAACGAGGAGCGCGGCCGCATTGTCGCCGGCGCTTCGACCATCAGCCAGCAGCTCGCCAAGAACCTGTTCCTTTCGGCCGAGCGCTCCTGGTTGCGCAAAGGCGAGGAGGCGCTCATCACGTGGATGCTGGAGGACGCGCTGTCGAAGCGCCGCATCCTCGAGCTTTATCTCAACTATGCGGAGTGGGGCGAGGGCGTGTTCGGTGCAGAGGCGGCGGCACGCTATCACTTCGGCGTGCCGGCGGCTGCGCTTACTGCGGAGCAGGCGGCCTGGCTCGCCGTCATCCTGCCGACGCCGCACCGCTATGAGCGCGGCCGCCTGACCCCTTACCTTGCCGCGCGCCTCTCCACCATCCTTGCTCGCATGGGAGCGGTGCAGATCCCCTGATACGCTTCGCGCATGGCCGAAGCGCTCGCGCGGCTCGAAGTCGACGACCTGCAGCAAAGCCTGCGTGAAATCCAGGTGCTGCTCGCAAAGCCGGAGCGCAGCAGCGCGCTCCGCGCTAGGCTCGATGCACTGCACGCGGCGGACATCGCCTACATCCTCGAGGCGCTGCCGCTCGAGGAGCGGCTCGCCGTGTGGAACCTCGTCAAGGCCGATCGCGACGGCGAGATCCTGCTCGAGGTGTCCGAGGCGGTGCGCGAGTCGCTCATCGCGAGCATGGACTCCGCCGAGCTCGTCGCTGCCGCCGAGACGCTGCAGGCCGATGAGCTCGCCGATATCGCCGCCGACCTGCCGCCGGCGGTCATGGAGGACGTGGTGCAGTCGCTGCCGGCGCAAGAGCGCGAGCGGCTGCGTGCGGCGCTCTCCTACCCCGAGGGCTCGGTCGGCTCGCTCATGGATTTCGACCACGTGGCGGTGCGCGAGGATGTGACCCTGGAAGCGGCAACGCGCTTCCTGCGGCGGCTCGACGAGCTGCCCGACCACACCGACCAGCTCTTCGTCGTCGACCGCGTCCAGCGCCTGAAGGGCAGCCTGCCGCTCGCACGCCTCATCGTGTCCGATCTGCACCTCGGGGTGGCAGGCGTCATGGTTCGCGACAGCATGAAGTTCTATGCGCAGGACTCCGCTGAGGATGCGGCGAGCGCCTTCGAGCGCTACGACCTCGTCTCCGCGCCCGTGGTCGATGCGAACGACACGCTGATTGGCCGGCTGACCGTCAACGCGCTCGTCGACTACATTCGCCAGCGCAACGCCGAATCGCGTCTCGCCGAAGCGGGACTGCGCGAGGAAGAGGACGTCTTCGCCCCGGTGCTCGAGAGCTTCAAGAACCGCTGGGCCTGGCTCGCCATCAACCTCGTCACCGCGTTCATCGCCTCGCGCGTGATCGGGCTCTTCGAGGGCTCGATCGAGCGACTGGTCGCGCTCGCCGCCCTGATGCCGATCGTCGCCGGGGTCGGCGGCAATTCCGGCAACCAGACAATCACCATGATCGTACGGGCGCTCGCTCTCGGGCAGATTCAGGGCGGCTACTGGAGGGCGCTCCTCAGGAAGGAGATCGGGCTGGCGCTGCTGAACGGCGTCATCTGGGGTTGCCTGCTCGGCGCCGTCGCCTACACCCTCTATGGCAACGTCGCGCTCGGCGGCGTCATGGCGCTCGCCATGGTGCTCACGCTGGTGCTCGCCGCCGTCATGGGCGTCGCCATCCCATGGTTGCGATCGCGTTTCGGTCGCGACCCGGCCGTCGGCTCCTCCGTGCTCATCACCGCCTGCACCGACTCCGGCGGCTTCTTCATTTTCCTGGGCCTGGCGACGCTGTTCCTGGTGTGAGCGCCGCGGCGAGGCGGCGTGCGGTCGCGACCTGGGACTTGAGCGTGTAATCGAAGAGCGCCACGCGCTGCGCGAACACCTCGCCGAAATGGCTCGCCGCATCGGCCGGCGACAGACTGAGCCAGGCGTCGGCCTCACCCGCTTGCGCGACGAGCTCCATGTTCTGGCGCCGCGCGAGGCGCATCATCGCCGCGTTCTCGATGAGGCAATGCATGAAAAGCGCCTTCACGCCCCAGTTGCGTGCGCGGATATGCGCACGTGCCAGCAGCGCGCCGCCGATGCCCCGCCCGCGATGGGCCTCGAGCACGGAGACGCCGAGCTCGGCATGGCCATCACCGCGCGCTACATGCGCCACGCCGAGGAGCTCGAGTCCTTCGTCAAACACGCCAAACACCGCGTGGTGCTCGAAATCGATGCGCTCGACGTATGCGCGCACCGCATGGTCGCTGAGCGGCGCGCCGAAACGCAGCCGGCGATCGTGCGATCCGAGCGCGCGAAAGTGTTGCTTGAGCGCCGAACGCTCGGCGCGCGAAAGCTCCCCGATGGGTACGTGCATCTTCGTACCCGTTGGACCGGATACGGCAGGCGAAGTTTGTTTCGCTCAGCGAAGCTGGCTGAAAGCGGCGCCTGCCGCCGCGACCGTCGCCTCGATTTCCGCCTCGCCGTGCGCGGCAGATACGAAACCCGTTTCATACGCCGACGGCGCGAGATAAATGCCTGCATCGAGCATCGCGTGGAAGAAGCGAGTGAAACGCTCGCGGTCGCACTGCATCACGTCGGCGTAGCTTTGCGGCGGTGTGGCGCGGAAATACACGCCGAACATGCTGCCGATCGACTGCGCGCAAAACGCTACGCTCGCCTTGCGCGCCTCCACCGTCAGGCCCTCGGCGAGCGAGCGCGTGGTTGCCTCGATGCGCTCCAGGAGCCGCGGCTGCGCCACAAGCTGCAGCGTCGCGAGGCCCGCCGCTACGGCGAGCGGATTTCCTGAAAGCGTGCCCGCCTGGTAAACGGGCCCCAGTGGCGCGAGCTTTTCCATGATCTCGCGCCGGCCGCCAACGGCGGCGAGCGGCAGGCCGCCGCCGATGACCTTGCCGAGCGTGGTGAGATCCGGTCGTATGCCGTAGCGCGCCTGCGCGCCGCCGAGCGCGACGCGAAAACCGGTCATGACCTCATCGAATATGAGCACCGCGCCACATCGAGTGCACTGCTCGCGCAGCGCTTCGAGGAAGCCCGCAGCGGGCAGTACCAGGTTCATGTTGCCGGCAACCGGCTCGACGATAAGGCCCGCGATTTGCGCCCCCTGACGCTCGAACGCGCCGCGCACGGCGTCGACATCGTTGTAGGCGAGGACCAGGGTGTGCGCCGCCGTCTCCGCGGGTACGCCGGCCGAGCTCGGATGGCCGAACGTAAGCGCGCCGGAGCCCGCCTTGACGAGTAGCGCGTCGGCATGCCCGTGGTAGCAGCCTTCGAACTTGACGATGACATTGCGTCCGGTGAAGCCGCGCGCGAGGCGAATCGCGGTCATGGTCGCCTCCGTGCCCGAGGAGACAAGGCGCACGCGCTCGATCGAAGGCACGAGCTCGCAGAGTCGCTCCGCAAGGAGCGTCTCCTCGGCGGTGGGTGCGCCGTAGGAAAGCGCTCGCGCCGCGGCTGCCTCGACCGCGGCCACCACCGCGGGGTGCGTGTGGCCGAGCAACATCGGCCCCCATGAACCGACGTAGTCGATGTAGCGGCGGCCTTCCGCATCCCACAGATGCGCGCCGGCTGCGCGTTGGAAGAAGCGCGGCGTGCCGCCAACGGCGCGAAAGGCACGCACCGGGGAATTCACGCCGCCGGGGATGACGCGCTGCGCGCGCTCATACAGCGTTTCATTCTTCATGCGAAGAGCTTGCCATAGGCGCGCGCTCGCGCGCAGATGTCTGGCGCGTCGAAGAGATCCGAGATCACGGCGAGGAGATCGGCGCCGGCGGCGATGAGCTGCGGCGCGTTCTCCAGCGTGATGCCGCCGATCGCGGCGAGCGGCACGCCGAGCGGCCTTGCGTCGCGAAAGAGCTCGAGCGGCGCGCGCACCGCCGCGGGCTTGGTGGGCGAGGCGAATACGGCGCCGAAAGCGAGGTAATCGGCGCCTGCCCGCACGGCGGCGCGCGCACGCTCGAGCTGGTTATAGCAGGAGGCGCCCAATATGCGACCAGCGAGACGCCTGCGCGCGCTACGCAGGTCACCGTCCTCGCGCCCAAGGTGCGCGCCCGCGGCGTCGAGCTCGAGCGCAAGCTCCACATCGTCGTTGACGATCACCGGTACGCCATAGTCGCGCGCCATGCGCACGACCGCAGCAGCTTGCGCGCGATCGCGGCTCTTACTTCGGTATTGGAGCAGCGCGATGCCGCCTTCGAGCGCAAGCCGCACCTTGCGCTCGAGATCGCTCGCCTGCGGAGTGATCGCGTAGAGCCCGCGCAGCTTCATCGTCCGTAGAAGCGATTGGGGAGCCACTGCCCGCCGCCCGCGGCGAAACCAGCCGCGAGCGCCTGCCATGTGAAGCGCTGCGCCTCGCCTACCGCCTGCGCCGGCTCGAGGCCGTGCGCGAGATACGCGGCAATCGCCGAGGCGAGCGTGCAGCCCGAGCCGTGGTAGTTCTGCGGCAGTCGCGGCCAGCGGTCCTCGCGCACCACGCCGCTTTCATCGTAGAGCGTATTCACTACCTCGGCGCCCTCTTCGTGTGTACCGGTGATGAGCACGTATTCGCAGCCGTGATCGGCGAGCGCCCGTCCGCAGGCGGCGAGATCGCGCTTGCCGGCAAGCCGCCGCGCCTCGATGCTGTTTGGCGTCAGCACCGTCGTGCGCGGCAGAATCGATTCGCACAGCGCTTCGATCGTGTCTTCATCGGCGAGGCGATCGCCGCGTCCGCTCGCGAGCACCGGATCGACCACGAATGCAGCCTCGGCATGCGCCGCGACGATCTCGCTCGCGGCGCGCACATTGGCCGCCGAGCCGAGCACGCCCGCCTTGAACGCGGCGACCGCGATGTCGTCGAGCACGCGGCGCGCCTGCTCCGTGATCCAGGCCGGCTCTAGCGCCAGCATGCGCGCGATGCCACTCGTGTCCTGCGCCGTGAGCGCCGTCAGGACCGAGAGCGGATGGCAGCCGAGCGCCGCGAGCGTGAGCAGATCCGCCTGCAGGCCCGCGCCACCCGTGGGATCGGATGCAGCGAACGTAAGGACCATCGGCGGCGCCGGCGGCGCGGACATCGACATGAGTTAATATCCGACCCCTTCTATGACCGAAAATCAAGTCGCATACAAGACGTGGATGTGTCTCATCTGCGGCTTCGTCTACGATGAGGCTGCCGGTCTGCCGGACGAAGGCCTCGCGCCGGGCACGCGCTGGGAAGACGTGCCGATGAACTGGACCTGCCCGGAATGCGGCGCGCGCAAGGAAGACTTCGAAATGGTGGAGATCTGATGCGGTAAAATGCGCCGCACGGGCGCATGTCCTCGATCAACCTGACGCATCACTTCCTGATCGCCATGCCGAACATGGCCGATCCGCACTTCGCGAGGACGCTCACTTACATCTGCGAGCACAACGACCAGGGCGCGCTCGGCCTGGTGGTGAATCGGCCGATCGACCTGACGCTCTCGTCGCTTTTCGAGCGGCTCTCGCTGCAGCTCTCCGACAGCGCGTTTTCCGATGCGCCGATCTACTACGGCGGCCCGGTGCAGACCGATCGCGGCTTCGTGCTGCACGCGCCGGTGGGCAACTGGCAGTCGACGCTGCCGGTACGCCAAGTGATCGGCCTCACCACGTCGAAAGACATCCTGGAAGCCGTCGGGCGCGGGCAAGGCCCCAAGCGCATGCTCGTCACGCTCGGCTACGCCGGCTGGTCGCCCGGGCAACTCGAGCAGGAGCTCTCGTCCCGGCAGAGGAGCGCCTGTCCAAGGCGATGGAGCTTCTCGGTCTCGACTACGCGAGGCTGCAGGACGAAGCGGGACATGCCTGAGGACCGCGGCGCCACCGTCCTCGCCTTCGATTTCGGTTTAAAGCGCATTGGGGTAGCGGTCGGCGAGCCCGAGCTCGGCACAGCGCATCCGCTCGCCACGATCAGCGCTCCGGGCTTCGACGCCATTTCCAAGCTGATCACCGAGTGGCGACCGTCGCAGCTTGTCGTCGGCCTGCCGCTCGCCGCCAATGGCGAGCATCCGCTGGCAAAGCGCGTCGAGCGCTTCGCGCGGCAGCTCGAAGGCCGCTTTCACCTGCCCGTGGCCCGGGTCGACGAGCGCTTCAGCTCGGTGGAGGCGCAGAGCCGGCTGCGCGGCGTGAAGCGAAAGCGCGTCGACGCCGTCGCCGCACAGCTTCTGCTCGAGCAATACTTCCATGAAGCTGCCTGACGCCGAGCAGCTCTGCGAGCAGCTCGCCGCTGAGCTGCGCCCGCGTCTTACGCCGAGCTCGGCGATGATCGGCCTCTATACCGGCGGGGCCTGGCTCGCCGAGCGGCTGCACGCGCTCCTTGGCCTTGCGACGCCGCTCGGCCTGATGGACATCGCCTTCTACCGCGACGACTATCACGCCCAGGGGCTGCACCACGATCCGAAGCGCACCAAGATTGCGTTCGACGTCAACGGGCGCGAGCTGCTGCTCGTCGACGATGTGCTCTACACCGGCCGCACGGTGCGCGCCGCCATGAACGAGCTCTTCGATTACGGGCGGCCGGCGAGCATCGCGCTCGTGGTGCTCGCCGATCGCGGCGGCCGCGAGCTGCCGATCTGCGCCCAGTACTGCGGCGCGCGCCTCGACGTGCCCTCGGGCATGCGCCTTCGCCTCAAGCGCGAAGCGAACGGCAAGCTCGCGCTCGCGCTGGAGCCAAGCCGTGCAGCGTAACCCGCAGCTCAACGCCCAGGGCGAGCTGCAGCATCTGCTCTCCATCGAGGGCCTGCCGCGCGAAATCCTGGGCCAGATCCTCGATACCGCCGAATCGTTCGTCGGCGTCACCGAGCGGGAAGTGAAGAAAGTGCCGCTGCTGCGCGGCAAGAGCGTCTTCAACCTGTTTTTCGAACCTTCCACCCGCACGCGCACCACCTTCGAGATCGCGGCGAAGCGGCTCTCGGCCGATGTCATCAATCTCAATATCGCGCTCTCGTCCCAGACCAAAGGCGAGTCGCTCCTAGACACGGTGGCGAATCTCTCGGCCATGCAGGCCGACATCTTTGTCGTGCGCCATGCGTCCTCCGGTGCACCGTTCCTCATCGCGCGGCACGTGAAGCCGCACGAGCACGTGGTGAACGCCGGCGACGGGCGGCATGCACATCCCACCCAGGGCCTGCTCGACCTCTACACCATCCGCCACTACAAGAAGGATTTTTCGCGCCTCACGGTGGCGATCATCGGCGACGTGCTGCATTCGCGCGTCGCGCGCTCGCTGATCCAAGGGCTCACCACCCTGGGTGCGCCGCAAGTGAGGGTGATCGCCCCGCAGACGCTGCTGCCGAGCGGAGTCGAAGCGCTCGGCGTCAAGGTGTTCCACGACATGCGCGCCGGGCTGCGCGACTGCGACGTGGTGGTGATGCTGCGGCTGCAGAACGAGCGCATGAAAGGCGCCATGCTGCCCTCCGCGCAGGAATACTTCAAGAACTACGGCCTCACGGCCGAAAAGCTCGCTCTCGCGCGCGAGGATGCCATCGTCATGCACCCGGGGCCGATGAACCGCGGCGTCGAGATCGACTCCTCGGTCGCCGACGGCCCCCACTCGGTGATCCTGCCGCAGGTGACCTTCGGCATCGCGGTGCGCATGGCCGTCATGAGCATCGTGGCGGGCTAGGCATGCGGCTCGCGATCAAGAATGCGCGCATCATCGATCCGGCGAGCGGCCGCGACGGCGTGGGCGATCTTCATGTCGCCGACGGCAAGATCAGCGAAGAGCATGCGCGGCCCGATCGGGTGATCGACGCCAAGGGGCTCGTCGCCGCACCCGGCTTCATCGACCTCTCGGCGCGGCTGCGCGAGCCGGGATTCGAATACAAGGCGACGCTCGAATCGGAGCTGGAAGCGGCGCTTGCGGGCGGCGTGACGAGCCTCGCCTGTCCGCCCGACACCGACCCGCCGCTCGATGAGCCGGGACTCGTCGACATGCTGCGCCGGCGCGCCAAGGCCCTCTCGCGCGCACGTGTCTACCCGCTCGGCGCGCTCACCGTGAAGCTCGAAGGCGAGCGGCTCACCGAGATGGCGCAGCTCGCCGAGGCGGGCTGCGTCGCGTTCTCGCAGGCGAACGCGCCGCTTGCCAATACGCAGGTCCTCTGGCGCGCGCTGCAGTACGCCGCCACTTTCGGCTTCCCCGTGTGGCTGCGGCCGCAGGACGCGTGGCTCGCGAAGGACGGCGTCGCGCACGAGGGCGAGCTCGCCACGCGGCTCGGCCTTCCCGGCATCCCGCCCTTCGCCGAGACCATCGCGCTCGCGACAATGCTCGAGCTCGTGCGCGCCACCGGTGCGCGCGTGCACTTTTGCCGGCTCTCCACGGCGGGCGCAGTAGAGCTGATGCGCGCCGCCAGGCGCGAGGGCCTGCCCGTGAGCTGCGACGTGGCGATTCATCACCTGCATCTCTGCGACATGGATCTCGGCTACTTCGACTCGAACTGCCGCCTCGAGCCGCCGCTGCGCAGCGCGCGCGACCGCGACGCGCTCGCCCGCGGACTGGAAGAGCAGATCATCGACTGTGCGTGCTCGGACCACACGCCGATCGACGACGACGGCAAGCATCTGCCGTTCGCCGAAGCCGAGCCGGGGGCGACAGGGCTCGAGTTGCTCCTGCCGCTCACGCTCAAATGGGGCGAAGCGCGCAAGCTGCCGCTCGCCAAGACGCTCGCGCGCATCACCTGCAATGCGGCGCAGGTGCTCGGCGTCAGCTCGGGGCGCCTTGCGGCGGGCGCGCCCGCCGACGTGGCGATCTTCGATCCCAAGGCGCCGCTGCGCGTCGTGCCCGAAATGCTGAAGAGCCAGGGCAAGCACACGCCCTTTGCCGGCCACGAGCTCGCCGGGCGCGTGCGCTACACGCTGGTCGCCGGCAACGTCGTGTACGAGGCATGAGGCGGCTCGCCGCCGCCCTGGCGATCGCACTCGCCGCCTGCAGCTCGTCGAAGAAGGGCGGCTACTACAAGGACGACGGCCCCGGGGCCAATGCGCCGTCGAACCTCGCCTCCGTTCCCGACGCCAGGCCACGCACGGAACCGCTGCACCGCTTTGCCAACCGGCCCTACGAGGTGTTCGGCAAGAAGTACGTGCCGCTCGCATCGGTGCAGCCGTTTCACCAGCGCGGCATGGCGAGCTGGTACGGCAAGCGCTTCCACGGGCAGAAGACGGCGAGCGGCGAGAGCTACGACATGTACGCCATGAGCGCCGCGCATCCGACGCTGCCGATCCCGAGCTATGCGCGCATCACGAGCTTGCGCACCGGCCAGCAGGTGGTCGTACGCATCAACGATCGCGGGCCGTTCCACGCCAATCGCGTGATCGATCTTTCGTACGCCGCCGCTTATCGGCTCGGGCTCATCGGCACGGGCAGCGGCGAAGTCGAGATCGAGGCGATCGTGCCGGGCGCGCGCGAGCGCTTATAATCCGCGCCTTTTCGGATTGACGATGCTGATGGTCCGCTTCATTTTCTTGCTTGCTCTCTTCATCAGCGCTCAAGCCCATGCCGCGGCGCCGCCGACGCCGAGCGTCATGGGCAAGGCGTGGATCGTCGGCGACCTGACGAGCGGCCAGGTGCTCGTCGCGCAGGGCGCGGATGAGCGCTTCGAGCCGGCCTCGCTCACCAAGCTGATGACGGCCTATCTCGTGTTCGCGGCGCTGCGCGACAAGAAGCTCACGCTCGAGCAGCAGGTGCCGGTGTCGGTGCGCGCCTGGCGCGCGCCGGGCTCGCGCATGTTCATCGAGCCGCGCCGCCCGGTCACGGTGGAGGAGCTCATCAAGGGCATGGAAATACAGTCGGGCAACGATGCCTGCATTGCGCTCGCCGAGGCGGTCGCCGGCTCGGAGGACGTGTTCGTGCAGCTGATGAACCGTGAGGCGCAGCGTCTCGGGATGAAGAACACGCGTTTCGTCAACGCCACCGGATTGCCCGACGCCCAGCACTACAGCACGGCGCGCGATCTCTATACGCTCGCCGCAGCGCTGATCCGGGATTTTCCGGACGACTATGCGCGCTACTACGCGATCAAGGAATACCGGTACAACAACATCACGCAGCCCAACCGCAATCGTCTGCTGTGGCTCGACCCGACGGCCGACGGCGTGAAGACCGGCCATACCGAAGCGGCAGGCTTCTGTCTGATCGCCTCGGCAAAGCGCGGGCCGCGGCGCCTGCTTTCCGTGCTGCTCGGCTCGACCTCGGAGGCGACGCGGGCGCAGGAGTCGCTGAAGCTCCTTAACTGGGGCTACCAGTTCTACGACGCGGTGAAGCTCTTCGGCAAAGGCGAGGTCGTGCGCACGCTGGACGTGTGGAAGGGGGCATCGCGTACGCTCAAGGCGGGCGCGACGGCTGACGTTTACGTTACCGTGCCCAAGGGTGAGGCGGGCAAGCTGAAGGCCGACACGGTCTCGCAGCAGCCGCTGCTCGCGCCGGTGGCGCAGGGCGAGCGGGTCGGGACGCTACGTGTGTCGCTCGAGGGAAAGCCCGTTGCCGAGTATCCGCTCGTGGCGCTCGAGGCCGTCGGTCCCGCGGGCCTCATCGGCCGTGCCTGGGATACACTCAGGTTGTGGATCAAGTAGCAACCGTTTTTCTGAACGGGGCATTCCTGCCCCTCTCGGAGGCAAAGGTCCCGGTCCTCGACCGCGGCTTCATTTTCGGCGACGGTGTCTACGAGGTCGTGCCAGTGTATTCGAAGGTGCCCTTCCGGCTGGAGGAGCACCTCGCACGCCTCGAGCGCAGCCTCGCCGCCGTCGGCATCCGCAATCCATACACCCGAGGACCAGGCGGTGTACTTCCAGGTGACGCGCGGCGTAGCGAAGCGCGACCACGCCTTCCCGAAGCACGCCGAGCCCACGGTGTTCATAATGTCCAATCCGCTCGTGCCGCCGCCAAGCGCGCAGGTGGAGAGCGGCGCCGCGGCTATTACGGCGCACGACAACCGCTGGCTGCGTTGCGACATCAAATCCATCTCGCTTATCGGCAACGTGCTCTTGCGGCAGCTCTCGGCTGAAGCGGACGCAGTGGAAACGATCCTCTTTCGCGATGGCAAGCTCACCGAGGCCTCGGCCTCCAATGTGTTCATCGTCAAGGGCGGCGTGATCCAGTCACCGCCGAAAAACGAGCTCATCCTGCCGGGCATTACCTACGATGTGATCGTCGAGCTGGCGCGCGCCCATGCCCTGCCGCTCGAGTTTCGCGAAATCACGCAAGCCGAGGTGCGCGGCGCCGATGAGCTCTGGGTCAGCTCCTCGTCGAAAGAGGTGCTCGCCATCGTGCAGCTCGACGGCCGGCCGGTCGGCGACGCCCGGCCCGGGCCCGTCTTCCGGCGCATGTACCGCCTGTATCAGGATTTCAAGCAGCAGGTGATGCGCGCCGGGCGCCGGGAGCGCGTTTCCGCATAGGGTGTTCCGCCGATGCCCGTGGTTCCCGATCCTTCGCCGCTGGCATTTCCCTGCGACTTTCCGATCAAGGTGATGGGACGCAAGCAGCCCGGCTTCGCGCAGGCAGTCACCGACATCGTGCTCAAGCACGCCCCTGACTTCGATGTTGCCTCCGTTGGCATGCGGCCGAGCCGGCAGGGCCGCTATCTCAGCGTGACCTGCGTGGTGCGCGCGACTTCGCGGGAGCAGCTCGACGCGCTCTACCAGGAGCTCTGCGACCACCCCGCCGTGGTGATGGTCCTGTGACCGTCGTCGACGACATCGTCGTGCGGCGCCTGGGGCGCGTCGACTATCTGCGGACGCTCGAAGCGATGCGCGGTTTCACTCGCAGCCGCGATGAGGCGACGGCCGATGAGCTGTGGCTGCTCGAGCATCCACCGGTCTACACGCTGGGCCAAGGCGCCGCGCCGGTGCGCGTCGCGAATCGCATCCCGGTGATCGCGGCCGACCGCGGCGGCGAAATCACCTACCACGGTCCGGGCCAGGTGGTGCTCTACACGCTCGTCGATCTCGGCCGCCGCGGCATCAAGGTGCGCGAGTTCGTGCGCCTGCTCGAGCAGGTGGTGATCGACCTCATCGGCGGCCGTGCCGCGCGCCGGCCCGGCGCGCCGGGAGTCTATGTGGAGGGGGCCAAGGTGGCGGCGCTCGGCATACGGGTAATGCGGGGCACGACCCCTGCGGCTATCCCGGCCTCGCCGTCACGCAAACCCGCGACCTCGGCATGCCCGGAACGCCCGCCGAAGTCGGCGAGCGGCTCGCAGGCCTCCTGATCGACGCTCTCGAGCATGCGTGAAGCCGGCGTAAAGGAAAAGGGCCAGGCGAAGACCATTCGCATCGTGCCGCGCGGCGCGCCGCTTGCGAAGCCGGCGTGGATTCGCGTGCGCGCGCCGAGCCCGAATTCGCGCTTCTATGAGATCAAGGACATCCTGCGGCGCCAGCGGTTGCACACCGTGTGCGAGGAAGCCTCCTGTCCGAACATCGGCGAGTGCTTCGGCAAAGGCACCGCGACCTTCATGATCCTGGGCGACATCTGCACGCGGCGCTGCCCGTTCTGCGACGTGGCGCACGGCCGGCCGCTCGCGCCCGACGCGGATGAGCCGCGCCACCTCGCCGAGACGATTGCTGCCTTGCGCCTCAACTATGTGGTGATCACGAGCGTCGATCGCGACGACCTGCGCGACGGCGGCGCGCAGCACTTTGTCGACTGCATCCACGCCGTGCGCGCGGCGAGCCCGCGCACCACGATCGAAGTACTGGTGCCCGATTTCCGCGGGCGGCTGGAGCGCGCGCTGGAAATCCTCACCGCCGCGCCGCCCGACGTCATGAACCACAACCTGGAAACCGTGCCTCGCCTATATAGGCAGGCCCGCCCGGGCGGCGATTACCGGCACTCTCTCGCGCTGCTCCAGCGCTTCAAGCAGGCGCATCCGGCGGTGCCGACCAAGTCGGGGCTGATGGTCGGGCTCGGCGAGACGGACGAGGAAATCATCGCCGTGATGCGCGACCTGCGCGCGCACGACGTCGACATGCTCACCATCGGTCAATACCTGCAGCCGTCGCCGCACCACCTGCCGGTGGAGCGCTATGTCGAGCCCGCGGTGTTTCAGCTATTCGAGGCGCAGGCCGCCGAGCTCGGCTTCCGGCATGCGGCGATCGGCCCGCTGGTGCGCTCCTCCTACCACGCCGATCAGCAGGCGCACGAGGCGGGCGTCGCCTGACGCGCGCGCTTCTCGCGGCATGCCTCATAAGCTGGTCCGTCGGATCTGCTGCCCAGCTTGAAGCGATCTCCCGGCAGGACGCCGCCGCCGCGCTGAAGGCCGCGCTGGAGAAGGGTAGCCTCGCCGCCGTGGCGAACCTGGGCCGCGTCGACGGTTTCCTCGGCAATCCGCAGGTCAAGATCCCGCTGCCCGAATCGACGCAGCGGGCCGAGCGCACCATGCGCCGCCTCGGCATGGGCAAGTACGCCGACGAGCTCATCGTGACCATGAACCGCGCAGCCGAGTCGGCGGTGCCGGAGGCGAAGGTACTCTTCGTCCAATCGGTGAAAAACATGACCGTACAGGACGCGAAGCGCATCATCACCGGGGGCGATACGGCCGGCACCGATTACTTCCGTCGCACGACGCGCGATCAGTTGCATAAGCGTTTCCTGCCGATCGTCGAGAAAGCCACCGCGCGGCTACAGCTTGCGCAGAGATACGAGCTATTCGCCGACAAGGCCGTAGCGGTCGGCATGCTGAAGAAAGAAGACGCCGACCTCGACGAATACGTAACGCAGAAGGCGCTCGAGGGGCTGTACTTCATGGTCGCGGAGGAGGAAAAGAAAATCCGCAAGGACCCGATCGGCACCGGCTCCAGCATCATCCGCAAGGTTTTCGGCGCGATGCTCTAGTGCGCCTGGTCCCAATTGTCGGCGACGCCGACATCGACGACGAGCGGTACATCCAACTCGTGCACGGCCTGCATGAGCTCGCGCACGCGCTCCCTGACTGTGTCCACTTCGGCGTCCGGGACCTCGAGCACCAGCTCGTCGTGTACCTGCATGATGAGCTTCGCGCGCGAGCCGGATTCCTCCAGCCAGCCGTGCACGGCGATCATCGCCAGCTTGATGAGATCGGCCGCCGTGCCCTGCATCGGCGCATTGATGGCCGCGCGCTCCGCCGCCTGGCGTCGCACCGGCGCACCGCTCCGTAGCTCCGGCAGCCACAGGCGCCGTCCGAACACCGTCTCCACGTAGCCCAGTTCTCGCGCGCGGCGCCGCGTCTCGTCCATGTAGCGCTTGGCGCCCGGATAGCGCGCGAAGTAGCGCTCGATATAGGTCTGGGCGGTGCCGCGGTCGATGCCGAGATTCTGCGCCACGCCGAACGACGACATGCCGTAGATCAGCCCGAAGTTGATCACCTTGGCGATGCGGCGCTGATCGGAATCGACGTCGGTAAGCGGCACGCCGAATACCTCGCCGGCGGTCGCGCGATGCACGTCCTCGCCGTCGCGGAAGGCGCGGCGCAGGTTCTCGTCGCCGGAGAGGTGCGCCATGATGCGCAGCTCGATCTGCGAGTAATCCGCCGACATGAGCTTTGCACCGGGCGGCGCGATGAAGCAGGCGCGGATGCGCCTCCCGGCCGGCGTGCGGATCGGGATGTTCTGCAGGTTGGGCTCGTTGGACGCGAGGCGCCCGGTCACGGCGGTGGTCTGCGAATAGGTGGTGTGCACGCGCCCGGTGGCCGGGTTGATGCTCTTCGGCAGCTTGTCGGTATACGTGGATTTCAGCTTGGAGAGCGCGCGATGCTCGAGGATGAGCCGCGGCAGCGGATGGTCGAGCGCGAGCTCCGCCAGTGAATCCTCATCGGTCGAGGGCTGTCCCGAGGGCGTCTTCTTCTTCACCGGGAGTTTCTGGCGCTCGAACAGAATCTCCTGAATCTGCTTCGGCGACCCGAGATTGAACGGCTGCCCGGCGGCATCGTAGGCTTTCTGCTCGAACGCCAGGATTTCCTTGCCGAGCTCCTGGCTCTGCGCCTCGAGCTTTTGCCGGTCGATCAGCACGCCGTGGCGCTCCATCGCCAGCAGGACCGGCACGAGCGGCAGCTCGATGCGCTCGTAGACGAACGCAAGCTTCTCGTCCGCCGCAATGCGCGGTTGCAGGATGTCGTGCAGCGCCAGGATGCAGTCGGCCTGCTGCCCGGCGTAGTCGGTAGCCCTCGAGACGTCGACGGCCGAAAAGGCGATACGCGAGACGCCCTTGCCCGTCACCTCGTCCCACGTTAGCGTCGTCCAGCCGCAATGGCGCTGCGCGAGCGCAGCGAGTTCATGGCGCTCGTGCACTTCTAGCACGTAGGACTCGATGATGGTGTCGTGCACGCAACCGGCGAGCTGGACGCCGTGGTTGGCGAGCAGGTGCGAGTCGAGCTTCGCGTCCTCGGCGACCTTGCGGCAGTCTGCGCGCTCGAGCCAGGGCTTCAGCAGCGCGAGCGCTGTGTCCATCGGCACCTGCGCTGGCGCCGCGGCATATTGGTGCGCGAGCGGCAAGTACACCGCTTCGTCGCCGAACGCGAGCGCCATGCCGACGAGCCGTGCGCGCAGCGGATCCTCCGCCGAGCCGAGGCAGGCGAGACCGACGAGCGGCACCGCTTCGATCTTGAGCACGACCTCGCGCAGCTCATCCTCGGTAAGAATTGTGCGATAGCGGCGTTTCTTTACCGCCTCCGCGGGCGCCGACGCCGGAGCGAGCGGGGCGTCCTCGACTTCTTTCAGCCACGTCTTGAAGCCGAAGCGCTCGTACTGCGCGCGCTGGCGCGCGGGGTCGCGCTTGCCGTCGGTGAGCTGCTCCAGGCTTATAGGCAACGGCACATCGCGCTTCACCGTGAGGAGCTCGCGCGCCTTCGGCAGCCAGTCCTTCACCTTGCGCAGGTTCTCGCCGGCGAGCCCGCTGATCTCGTCGGCGTGCGCGATGACCCCCTCGAGCGAGCCGTACTGCACGATCCATTTGCAGGCGGTCTTCGGCCCGACCTTGTCGACGCCGGGGATGTTATCGATCTGATCGCCGATCAGCGCGAGGTAATCGACGATTCTCTCCGGCGGCACGCCGAACTTGGCCTGCACGCCGGCGACGTCGAGCTTCTCGTTGGACATCGTGTTGATCCAGAGCGTGCGCTCGTCGACGAGCTGCGTAAGATCCTTGTCGCCGGTGGAGATGACGGTGCGCCAGCCGCGTGCTCTCGCCTGCTCGACCAGCGTGGCGATGACGTCGTCGGCTTCGACGCCGTCGATCGAAAGCAGCGGCCAGCCGAGCGCCTTGATCGCGTCATGCAGCGGCTCGACCTGGCGCGAGAGATCGTCCGGCATCGCCGTGCGTGTCGCCTTGTACTCGGCATAGAGATCGTCGCGGAAGGTCCTGCCCTTCGCATCGAAGACGCAGGCGCGCGCCTGCGCCTTGTAGTCGGCGGCGAGCTTGCGCAGCATGTTGAGCACGCCGTAGATCGCGCCGGTGGGCTCGCCGGTTTTCGGGCTGCGCAGCTCGGGCAGCGCGTGATAGGCGCGATACAGGTACGACGAGCCGTCGACCAGCAACAGCGTATTTTGCGGACTCTCTTCTGGCACGATGACGAGGGCGAGACTGCTGAAGGCGCGGCGCACGAGGCGAGATTGCCGCGCGCAAGCGTGGAAGCCGTTCGGCATTATAAAATGCGCCGATGCGCCGAATGGCGGTGTTCATCTTCATGTGCGCCGCCGGCGCGGCGCTTGCGCAGGACAAGCTCCAGGATTTTCCCGAGCCCCCACCGCCGCCGCCGATGCCCGAGGCGGATGAGCCGGCCGTGCGCATCCCGGTGCCCGAGCAGGCCAAGGTGGAGGAAGTCCGCGATGGCGGGCGCGTGGTGATGCTCAAGGTGACGCCGCCGGGCGGGCAGCCGTACTACCTCATCGACACTACCGGCAACGGCAACTGGATGCGCCGCGATGCACTCGACGACGGCGTGCGCGTGCCGATGTGGCCGATCTACACCTTCGAATAGTTTGTCGGTCTACACGCCCGTTTCGCAAGCCGAGCTCGCGGCGTGGCTCGCCAACTACTCGGTGGGCCGGCTGGAAGACTGCGAGCCGATCGAGGCGGGCATCGAGAACACCAACTACTTCGTCACCACGGCGCAGGGCCGCTATGTGCTCACGCTGTTCGAGCGCCTGCCCGCGCAGGAGCTGCCCTTCTATCTCGGGCTGATGGCGCACCTCGCGCGCCATGGCATCCCGGCGCCGGCGCCGATCGCCGACCTCGCCGACCAATACCTCGGGCGGCTGAACGGCAAGCCGGCGGCGCTCGTTACGCGGCTCCCCGGCCGCTCGCACGAGCGTCCCGGCGCGGCGGAATGCGCCGAGCTCGGCGCGCTGCTCGCGCGCATGCATCTCGCCGGGCGCTCTTATTCCGCGTATCTCGAAAATCCGCGTGGGCCGAAATGGTGGCGCCTCGCCGCGAGCGAGGTGCGTGAGTTCCTCGATGCCGAGCAGCGCGCGCTCCTCGACGCGGAACTGGCATTCCACGCGACGCAGCGCTTTCCCGACCTGCCGCGCGGACCGGTGCATGGCGACCTCTTTCGCGACAACGCGCTCTTCGACGAGGCGGGCCGCATCTCCGGCGTGATCGATTTCTACTTCGCCGGCGTCGATTGCCTGCTCTACGACGTCGCCGTCTGCGCGAACGATTGGTGCCTCGCCGATGTCGCTGACGACCCGTCGCTCGAGCCCGAGCGCATGGCGGCGTTGCTTGGCGCGTACCAGGCGGCGCGGCCCTGGACGCCGCTTGAGCGCGCGGCGTGGCCGGTGATGCTGCGCGCGGCCGCGCTGCGCTTCTGGCTCTCGCGATTGCACGATTTTCATCTGCCACGCCCCGGCATGCTGGTGCACGCGCACGATCCGAAGCACTTTCGTCGCATCCTCGAATGCAGGCGCGCATCGTAGAGACGGCGCGCGGCGCGCGCTGGCTCGCCGAGGGCTGGCGCCTGTTTCGCGCCGCGCCGCTCGGCTGGCTCGCGGCGGTGTTCGGCTACTGGCTGCTGATGACGCTCGTCTCGCTCGTGCCGTTCGTCGGGGTGGCCGCCGCGGCGCTGCTGGTGCCGGCGTTCTCCGTCGGCTTCATGGCGCTCGCGCGCGCCGCGGGACACAGGGCGCCGCTCGACATGGCGCTGCTCTTCGACGGCTTCCGGCACGAGCCGCGCGCGCAATTCGCGCTCGGCGCGATTTACCTCGCGTGCCTCGGCTTGCTGCTCGCCGCGAGCACGCTCGCCGACAATGGCGCGCTCGCGCGCTGGATGCTGTCCGGGCAGCGCCCCGCCGACGAGGTGCTGGAGTCCGAGGAGTTCATGACCGCGCTCGCCGCGGCCGGCGCGCTCTACCTGCCGGTGATGCTCGGGTTCTGGTTCGCGCCGCCGCTCGCCTCCTGGCACGCGACCGGGGCGACGAAGGCGCTGTTCTTCAGCTTTGCCGCTTCGATGATGAACTGGCGCGCGTTCCTCGCCTATGGCGCGGTGATGGCGGTGGTGACAGTGCTCGTGCCTTTCCTCATCGTCTCGGCGTTCGCGCTCGCCGGCGCGGCTGCGCCGCCCGCCGCCGCGCTCATCTTCCCGCTCGCCATCGTCATGCTGCCCACGCTTTTCGCGAGCTTCTACGCGAGCTATCGCGACGTGTTTGGGTATGATGCCGCGCCATGAAGCTTGCCGAGCTCTCGGAAAGCGCCTCGCCGGAATTCACCGACGCCGAAAGCTGCAAGCGCTGGCTCGAGCACGTGCCGCTCGCCAACGTCGGCGCCGCGCAGCGCGAGCTCGCGACGCAGCTCGCGGAATTCAACCGCTTTCCCGCCGCCGCGGCGCAGCGCCTCGCCGTGATGGAAGCCTTGCGCGAGGCGGTGAGCTTCGTGCAGATCGAGCAGGCACGGCGCTTCTCGAACCGCGCGCTGCCGATGAGCGAGGCCGAGAGCGGGGCGTTCACTGCGACGATCGGGCTGTGGGACGAGATGCGCGCGGGCTACGAGCGCTGCCTGGACGCCGCGCTCAATCGCGATGCCGGCATGCGAGCGCAGTCGGCGCTGATCTGCCAGCGCCTGCTCTCCTACATCGGCATGCGCATGTTCCATCACTACCGCGCGTACCGGCAGGTTTCGCCGGGCGACTGGCATGCGCTGCACGCCGCCTATGCCGCCGCCGAGAAGCTCGATGTCGCCGAGGACACGATCAAGGATTTCCTGAATCGCGACATCCAGGACACCTCGCCCCGCGTAGCGTATGTACGCGCCGTGCTGACCGGCATGTGCTCGCCGAACGAGCTCGCCCAGCGCCAGCTCACTTTCGTCGCCTATCTACTCGAGCGCTGGGCATCGAAGCTCGAGGTGCTGGCGAAGCCGGTCGACGAGGGCGAGGGCGTGCCAGCGCTCGTCGCCGACCTCGAAAGTGACGCCTGCCCCGAGCGCGGGGCGCCCGAGGGTGCGCGCGAGCCCCGGTACCTCGACGCGCGCAAGCTCGCCAAGAGCTTGCGCAATCGCGTGGCGCTGCTGCGCAAGGGCGAGTCCCCGGCCAAGCTCGCGCTTGGCGAGGACTGCGTGCAGCCGTCATGCGAGCAGCTGCTGGTGCATCTTTACCGCCACTGGTGCGCGGCGAAGCCGCCGCGCGCGCCGGAGCGGCACGCGGGCAGCGCGGCCGCCCAACTGTGTAGCGAGCTGCCCGCGATCCATCACTACATCTCGGGCGGCGCGTTCGAGACGCCGGGCGAGGGCGAGCTCACCCAGAAGCAGCGCGAGGAGATCGCCACCTTCGGTCGCGTCAGCACGCGCGCGCAGGATGACTACAGCGGCCAGCACGGCTTCGTCATCGAGCAGTGGCAGATCGAAGACCAGAGCGCGCAGGGGCTGCGCCTGGTGCGGCCCGCAGTGCAGGGCGGCAAGCGCCTCGCGCACGGGCAGCTCGTTGGCATGCGTCCTGCCGACGGCACGCAGTTTATGCTCGCGCAGGTGCGCTGGCTGATGGCGGCGGACAACGGCGATCTGCATGCGGGCGTGAAGCTGATCCCCGGGCTGCCGAGCGCGCTCGCCGTGCGTCCAACGGGGCTCAACGTGCAGCAGGAAAGCTGGGCCCCGGCGCTCGCACTGGGCGCTGTGCCGGCGCTGAACTCGCCCGCTTCGCTGGTGCTGGCGTCCGGCTTGTACAAGCCGAAGCGGGTGATCGAGCTCCACGCCGAAAAAGCGTCACGGGTGCGGCTCACCGAGGTGCTTGAGCGCGGCGCCGACTTCGAGCGCGTGGCATATGAGCCGGTGCCGTGAGCGAGCGCCTCCCGACCTTGATCACGCTGCACCAGAAGTCACGCGTGCTGGAAATCGCCTTTGCCGAGGGCAGGAGCTTCCGGCTGCCCTATGAGTATTTGCGCGTGTACTCGCCCTCGGCGGAGGTGAAGGGCCACGGCCCCGGGCAGGAAGTACTGCAAACTGGCAAGCGCAACGTGGAGATCCGCTCGCTCGAGCCCGTCGGTTCGTACGCCGTGCAGCCGGTCTTCTCCGACGGCCACAGCACGGGGATCTATTCCTGGGACTATCTCTACGAGCTCGGCGAGAACCAGGAGAAACTCTGGGCGCAATATCTCGCCAAACTGGCTGAGGCGGGCGCCTCGCGCGACTAGGGCCATGGCAAAGGACGTCGATTTCGGCTTTCGCAAGGTAGGTGAGGCGGAGAAGGCAGGCCGCGTCGCCGAGGTGTTCGATCGCGTGGCTGAGCGCTACGACCTGATGAACGACCTCATGTCGCTCGGCCTGCACCGCTACTGGAAAGCGTTCGCCATCGCCTGCGCGCGGCCGCGCCGCGGCGAGCGGCTGCTCGATGTCGCGGCCGGCAGCGGTGATCTCGCCGCGGCGCTCGCCGCTCGCGTCGCGCCGGAGGGCGAGGTGTGGGCGACCGATGTCAACCGCAAGATGCTCGAGCGCGGTCGCGACCGCCTGCTAAACAGCGGGACCCTCACGCCGGCGGTGCAATGCGATGCCGAGCACTTGCCGTTCCCGGCCGGCTACTTCGACTGCGTGACGGTGGGCTTCGGCCTGCGCAACATGACTCACAAAGAGCAGGCGCTGGCCGAGATGGCGCGCGTGCTCAAGCCCGGCGGGCGCCTTGTCGTGCTCGAGTTCTCGCACGTCTGGGCGCCGCTCAAACCGCTCTACGATCTGTACTCCTTCAGAGTGCTGCCGTGGCTCGGCGAGCGTGTGGTCGGCACGGGCGAGCCTTATCGCTATCTCGCCGAATCGATCCGCATGCACCCGGACCAGGACGCCCTGAAGAGCATGCTCGAGGCGAGCGGCTTCGGCGCGGTGGAGGTCTACAACTTGGCGGCCGGTGTCGTGGCCGTGCATCGTGCCGTGCGATTTTGATAGCATGGATGATCGGAGGACCGATTATGCGTAAGTGGTTACTTGGCCTTTGCCTCATATCTTTCGGCGCAGTGCTCGTTGCGACCGATGCTGATGCGCGGCGCCTCGGTGGCGGTCGCTCGATGGGCGCGCAGCGCAGCGTGACGGCACCACCCGCTTCGACGCCGGCAAAGCCGGCGCAGCAACAGCAGGCGGCGCCGCAACAGCAGCCGAGCCGCTGGGGCGCCCTTGGCGGCATCCTCGGCGGCCTCGCCTTGGGCGGCCTGCTCGGCTATCTCTTCGGCGGCAGCGGCCTGCTTGGTTTCCTGCTGCTCGCGGCGCTCGCCGTGGCGATCGTGCTCGGCGTTCGCGCTCTTGCCGCGCGGCGCGCGGAACGGCCGCGTCCGGTGCAGTTCGCCGATACCGGCAACGAGACGATGGCGGCGCCGCCGCCCCCGCAGCCGGCAAGCGTTGCTGCGACTTCCGCGTCGCGCGCGCCCGCGGGCTTCGATACCGCCGGTTTCCTGCGCACGGCGAAGATGAACTTCATCAAGCTGCAGTTGGCCAATGACGCCGCCCGCCTCGACGAAATCCGCGAATTCACCACCCGCGAGATGTTCGAGGAGCTGCGCCGCGACCTTCCAGGCGGCGCGCAGCAGACCGACGTCCTTGCGCTGAATGCCGATCTCCTCGAGGTCGCGAGCGAGAAGGGCGAGCATTGGGCGAGCGTGCGCTTTTCCGGCATGGTGCGCGAGACGCCGGATACGGAGGCGGTGGGCTTCGAAGAAGTATGGAACCTCGTGAAGCCCGCCGACGGCTCGAGCGGCTGGCTCCTCGCCGGCATCCAGCAGATGCATTGAGCGACGCCACTTCCCCGGCAAAGGCCACCCCCGCGGTGGCCTTTTGCTTTCTGCTCAACCAGCTTCTCGATCGCGAGCGCTGGGCGCGCGCGCGGCTTGCGTCCTTCGCCGGAGAAGCGCTGGAGCTGCGCCTTGCGTTTCTGCCGCCGCTGCGCGTTCAGGTCGGCGCCGAGGGTCGCATCGAGCCCGGCGGGCCGCAGCCGGGCGCGCTGATCACGCTCTCGGGCATCATCGGCTCGGGACCGTTCGCCGACGAACTGCGTTATCTCGCGCGCCACCTGCGCCCGGATGTGGAAGAAGAACTCTCGCGCTTCCTCGGCGATGTGGCCGCGCAGCGCATCGGCGACGGCATGCGCGCCATCGCGCGCTGGCCGCGCGATGCCGCCGTGCGCGCCGGCGAGGCGCTCGCCGACTACGTCGTCGACGAGCGCCGCATGCTCGTGCGCCGTGCCGAGCTAGCGCAGCTTGCGACGGACATCGGGCGGCTGGGCAGCGCGCTCGCGGCTCTCGAACAGCGGATCGCGCGCCTTGATTAGGCTCGCGCGGCTCGTGCGCATCTTCGCCATCGCGGTGAGCTATGGCCTGCACGAGTTCATGCCGCGCGTGCCCGGCGACTTCGTGCTGCGCCTCATCGCCGGGCGCCGGCCCGAGCCACGCGGCCAGCGGCTGCGCGAGGCGTTCGAGCGCCTCGGGCCGATCTTCGTCAAGTTCGGCCAGGTGCTCTCCACGCGCCGCGACCTGCTGCCGCCCGACATCGCCGATGAGCTCGCGAAGCTCCAGGATCGCGTGCCGCCATTCGATCCGGAGCTCGCCTTTGCCGAGATCCAGCGCAGCCTCGGCAGGCCGCTCGGCGAGCTTTTCGCCACGCTCGAGCGCACGCCCGTGGCGAGCGCTTCGATCGCGCAGGTGCATCTTGGCGTGTTGAAGGACGGGCGCGAAGTCGCGGTCAAGGTCCTGCGGCCCGCCGTCGAGCGCGAGGTGGCAAAGGATCTCGCGCTGCTCGAGACGGCCGCGGCGCTCGTCGAGCGCCTCTCGCCGGAGGGCCGCCGCTTGAAGCCGCGCCAGGTGGTAGCCGAATTCGCGCATCACCTCGACGAGGAGCTCGACCTGATGCGCGAGGCGGCCAACGCGAGCCAGCTGCGGCGCAATTTCGAATTCTCGCCGCTCCTTGCCGTGCCCGAAGTGCACTGGGACCTTTGCTCCGAGCGCGTCATGACCATGGAGCGCATGCACGGCGTGCCGGTCTCGCACGTCGCGGTGCTGAAGGAGCGCGGCATCGACCTCAAGGCGCTCGCCCGCGCCGGCGTGGAGATCTGCTTCACCCAGGTCTTCCGCGACGGCTTTTTCCACGCCGATATGCACCCCGGCAACATCCTGGTGGCCGTGGAAGGCGAGCACCGCGGCCGCTATGTCGCGCTCGACTTCGGCATCATGGGCACGCTTACCGACGTGGACAAGAATTACCTCGCGCAGAACTTCCTCGCCTTCTTCAACCGCGATTACCGGCGCGTGGCGCAGGCGCACCTTGACGCGGGCTGGGTGCCGGGCGGCACGCGTATCGACCAGTTCGAGGCGGCAATCCGCGCGGTGTGCGAGCCGGTGTTCGCGCGGCCGCTGAAGGAAATCTATTTCGGCCGGCTGCTGCTGCGGCTCTTCCAGACTTCGCGCCGTTTCAACGTCGAGATCCAGCCGCAGCTCGTCATGCTGCAAAAGACGCTGCTCAATATCGAGGGGCTCGGGCGCCAGCTCGATCCGGATCTCGACCTGTGGACCACGGCAAAGCCCTTCCTCGAGCGCTGGATGAGCGAGCAGGTCGGCTGGCGCGGCTTCGTGCGCACGCTGCGGCGCGAGGCGCCGTACTGGGCGAGCACGCTGCCGCAACTGCCGCGCCTTATGCATCGGGCGCTTGCCGAAGACCGCCTCGGTGCTCTTCGTTCCGCGGTAGAGCGCCTCACGGCCGAGCAGAGGCGGCGCAATCGGCTGCTCGCCGCGCTGCTCGTCGTCGCCCTGGCCGCACTGATCCTGCTTGGCATCGGACTCCTCCAAGCCTGAGTTCTGGCATACGCGGTACCGCGACGGCGTGACGCCGTGGGACGCGGGCCGCGTGCCGCCGAAGCTCGCGCGCTGGCTCCAGGGAGAAACGCCCGGACGGCGCGTGCTGGTGCCTGGTTGCGGCTCCGGCTATGAAGTGCGCGCCTTCGCCGAACAAGGCGACGATGTGCTTGGCATCGATTTCTTCGACGCCGCCATCCAAATGGCGCGGCGTACGCTCGGTGAGCTTGCAGGGCGCGTCAGCAAGGCGGACTTCTTTACCCTGGATGCTCCGCCTTTCGATCTGGTCTGCGAGCGCTCGCGCTGGGCGCGGCGCATCGCCGAGCTCGTGCGCGGCGGCGCTGTCCTCGCCGGGTTCTTCTACTTCGACGATAACCGGCGCGGCCCGCCGTTCGGCATCGCGCCGGAGTTCCTGGCGCTATTGCTCGACCGCTTTGAGCGCGTCGAGGACCGGCCCGCGGCGCAATCGCTCCAAGTGTTCCAGGGCAAGGAGCGTTGGCAGGTGTGGAAGCGGCGGCTATGATGGCGCGCGCATGCTGATCGCCTCGGTGGTTCTTTACCTGCTGGTCACCATCGCGATCGGTCTGTGGGCTGCACGACGCGTGCATAACTCGAAGGACTACGTCGTCGCCGGCCGCAGCCTGCCCCTCTATATGAACACGGCCACCGTGTTCGCCACCTGGTTCGGCGCCGAGAGCGTGCTCTCCGTCTCGGTGGAATTTTCCAAGAGCGGGCTCGGCGGCATCATCGCCGATCCGTTCGGCTCGTCGATGTGCCTGGTGATCGTGGCGCTGCTCTTCGCCCGCGCGTTCTACCGCATGGATCTCCTCACCATCGGCGACTTCTATCGAAAGCGCTATGGCAAGACGATGGAGCTCGGCACGAGCGTGATCATCGCCATCTCGTACCTGGGCTGGACCGCGGCGCAGCTCACCGCGCTCGGGCTCGTGTTCTCGACCCTCACCGGCGGCGCCATCTCGCTTTCCACCGGCATCGTCATCAGCGCCGTCGTGGTGCTCGCCTATACGATCTGGGGCGGCATGTGGTCCGTGGCGATGGTAGTGTGCGACATGGCGGGCGGCGTGGGAAGGGTGGTCGCTGCTGCCGCCGACAGCGGCAAGTTCCAGTTCTGGCCGACCGGCGGAACGAAGGAATGGTTCGCGTTCACCACCGCCTTTTTAACGCTCGCGATCGGCTCGATTCCGCAGCAGGACATCTTCCAGCGCGTCACCTCGGCGCGCAACGAGCGCGTCGCCATCGCCGGCAGCCTGCTCGGCGGCCTGGTGTATTTCTGCTTCGTCTTCGTGCCGATCTACATCGTGGTGGCCGGGCTGCTGGTCGATCCGGGCCTCGGCACGCTGCTTTCGGCGCAGGATGCCCGCGACATGCAGCGTATCCTGCCCAACTTCATCCTCGAGCACACGCCGATGTGGATCAAGGTGCTCTTCTTCGGCGCGCTCCTTTCGGCCATCCTCTCCACCGCGAGCGGCGCGATCATCGCGCCGACCTCGCTCTGCACCGAAAACATCATCCGCCCGCTTTATCCGCGGATGGGTGATCGGCAATTCCTGCTCACGCTGCGCCTGGTGCTGGTGTGCTTTACGGCTGCGGCGCTCATCTTCGCGCTCAACTCCAAGCAGACCATGTACGACATGGTGCAAAACGCCTACACCGTGACGCTGGTCGCCGCGCTCGTGCCGCTTGCGGCAGGCATCTTCTGGAAGCGCGCGAACAACGCCGGCGCCATCGTTTCCTCGCTCGCCGGGCTCGCCGGCTGGCTCATCGCGGCGTTGGCCGCTCCGGACGCGACCGTGCCGCCGCCGCTCATCGGGCTCGGCTGCTCGGCTGCGGGCATGGTGGCGGGCTCGCTCGTGCCGCGGCCGCTCGCGCAGGCTCATCACCACGGCGCGCGACGCTGACCACGCCGCCGAGGGCGCGAGCGCCCTGCCGCTCGCGCGCATCGCCTTTGCCCTCTACGTGCTGCTCGTCGTCTACGCTTCGCTCTATCCGCTCGAAGGCTGGCACGACCACGGCTTATCGCCGTTCGCCTATTTGAGCTCGCCCTGGCCGCGCAACGTCATGGGCCTCGACGTCGCGCTCAACATCCTGGGCTACATGCCCTTCGGCTTCCTGTGCGTGGCTGCGCTTCATCCGCGCATGCGAGCGCTCGGGGCCTTCACCGTCGCGCTGGCGGGCGCCGCGGTGCTCTCGCTCTCGCTCGAGGCGGCGCAGAGCTATCTGCCCACTCGCGTGGCGGCGAACGTCGACGTCCTTTGCAACGTCGCCGGCGCGGCTTGCGGCGCCGCGCTCGCCGTGCTGGCGGCGCCCGCGGTCCTTGGAGGTCCGCTCGAGCGGCTGCGCAGCGCCGCCTTCCTTGACGGTGCCGACATCGACTTCGGGCTGGCGCTGCTTGCGCTGTGGCTCTTCACGCAGTTAAACCCGGCGACGCTGCTCTTCGCGGCCGGCGACCTTCGCGACTGGCTCACGCCCGGCATCGGACGCGCGCGGGCGCCGCAGTTCTTCGTCGGCATCGAGGCGTTCATCGCGGCGGCCAACGTGGTGAGCGTGTCGCTGCTCCTCTCGGCGCTCGCCCGGCCCGGGCAGCCGGTGCGCACGATGTTCCTTGCCTTGGTGCTCGCCGCCGTCGGCGTGAAGACAGCCGCCGTCGCCATCCTGATGCACGCGGAAAACGTGCTCGTGTGGCTGACTCCCGGCGCCCAGTTCGGCCTCGCGACCGGCATCCTGGTCGCGCTCGCGGCGCTCGCCCTGCCGCGCGTCGCGCGCCTCGCGGCTGCCGCCGTGCTGCTCATGGCGGCCACGGTGCTCGTGAACCTGGCGCCTCCCAACCCCTATCTCGCCGCGTCGCTCAAGCTCTGGCAACAGGGGCATTTCCTCAACTTCAACGGCGTCACGCGCCTCGTGAGCGCGCTCTGGGCCTATGTCGCGCTTGGCTATCTGATGCTGCTCGCCGCGCGGCGGCGCGAGCCGCTCGGCTAAAATCGCGTATGTCCCATTACGCAAGACACGTCTTTTTCTGCTGCAACCAGCGCGACGGCGGGCGCGTGTGCTGCAACGACAAGGGCGCAAGCGAACTGCGCGACTACGCCAAGCGCCGCGTGAAAGAGCTGGGCCTCGCCGGGCCGGGCAAGATCCGCATCAACCAGGCCGGTTGCCTCGATCGCTGCGAGGAAGGCCCGTGCGTCGTCGTTTATCCGGAGGCGGTCTGGTATACGTACGTCGACCGTGCTGATGTCGACGAGATCATCGAGGAGCACCTGCAACACGGCCGCATCGTCGAGCGCCTGCGCATGTGAGGGCCAGCACCCGCCGGGAATTCATCGCCGGCCCGGTCGGCCGCATCGAGTGCGCTGTCGACGACCCTGAGGGGCCGGCCAAGGGCGTCGCCCTCATCGCCCATCCACACCCGCTCTACGGCGGCACGCTCGACAACAAGGTCGTGCAGACGCTCGCGCGCGCCTTCGTCGAGCTCGGCTACGAGGCCTGGCGAGCGAATTTTCGCGGTGTCGGCGCGACCGAGGGCACGCACGACGAAGGCCGCGGCGAGCTAGAAGACCTGGCGGCGATCGTCGCCCATCTCAAGCCTGAACACCTTGCGCTCGCCGGCTTTTCATTCGGCGCGGGCGTGCAAGTGCTGCTCGCACAGCGCGTGAAGGCGGAAAAGCTGGTGCTCATCGGCGTCGCCGTCACGCGCTTCGAGCTGCCGCCAGTCGCGCCGGGGACGCTCGTGATCCATGGCGAGCACGACGAGACCGTGCCGCTTGCCGCGGTGCTCGACTGGGCGCGGCCGCAGGATCTGCCGGTCGTGCTGGTGCCCGGGGCGGACCACTTCTTTCATCGCAAGCTGCATATCCTGCGGGGGCTCGTCCGCGCCCACTGCGCATGAGCGTCTTGCGCGCCGTTGGGCTGCGCAAGCGCTACGGCACGCTGGAAGTCGTGAGCGGCGTCGATCTCGACGTCGCGCCGGGCGAGTGCTTCGGGCTCCTCGGTCCGAACGGCGCCGGCAAGACCACGACGCTGCGCCTCTGCCTCGGCCTCACCTATCCGGATGCCGGCGACATCGAGCTCCTCGGCGAGCCCGTGCCTGCCCATGCGCGCGAAGCGCGGCAGCGCGTAGGCGTGGTGCCGCAGTTCGACAACCTCGATCCTGATTTCACCGTTGCGGAGAACCTGCGGGTCTATGGGCGCTATTTCGGCATGGCGCGTCCCGCGGTCGCCGCAAAAGTACCGGCGCTCCTTGATTTCGCCGGGCTCACGGGGCGCGAAGCGGCGCGCATCAACACGCTCTCGGGCGGCATGAAGCGGCGCCTCACGCTAGCGCGCGCGCTCATCAACGACCCCCAGCTCCTCATCATGGACGAGCCCACCACCGGCCTCGATCCGCAGGCGCGCCATCTCATCTGGGAGCGGCTGCGCCGGCTCACGCAGGAAGGCAAGACGCTCATCCTCACCACGCACTTCATGGAGGAGGCAGAGCGCCTTTGCCATCGCCTCGCGATCATGGATCGCGGGCGCCTCATCGCGAGCGGCTCGCCGCGCGCGCTCATTGCCCAGCACATCGAGCCGCACGTGGTCGAAGTGCACGGCAACGGCTTCGACGCCTGGCTCGAGCGCGCGCGCCGGCTCGCCCCGCGCGTCGAGCGCGCCGGCGACACGGTGTTCGTCTACGCCGCGGACGCGGCGCCGGTGCTCGCCGACCTGCACGCGCGGCCGGAGCTTAGCTACCTCCATCGCCCGGCAAGCCTCGAAGATGTGTTCCTCAAGCTCACCGGCCGCGACCTGAGAGACTGATGCGCTGGATCGCGGTCTGGCGGCGCAATTTCCTCGTCTGGCGCAAGCTCGTCATCGCCTCGGTGCTGTCGAACCTCGCCGACCCCCTCATCCTGCTCTTCGGCCTCGGCTACGGCCTCGGCGCGCTGCTGCCCTCGGTCGAAGGCATGTCCTACATCGCCTTCTTCGCCGCGGGGACGCTCTGCTCCGCAACGATGTTCACGGCCTCCTTCGAGTCCATGTTTTCGGGGTTCTCGCGCATGCATGGGCAGAAGACTTGGGACGCGATCCTGTACGCGCCGCTCACCATCGACGACATCGTCGCCGGCGAGATCGTGTGGGCGGCGAGCAAGGCGTGGCTCTCGGGCGCGACCATCCTCGCCGTGGCAGCGGTGTTTGGCCTCGCGGCATCGCCGATCGTGGTGCTTACGCTGCCCGTCGCGTTCCTGGTCGGCCTCGCCTTCGCCGCATGCGGGCTCATCATGACGGTGCTCGCGAAGAACTGGGACTTCTTCAGCTTCTACATGACCCTCATCATGACGCCGATGACGATGGTCTCCGGCGTTTCGAGCTCGTGCGCCCGCTGGTCGCCGGGCGCTGGCCTTCGCAGGCCGCGCTGCACGTCGCCGTGCTGCTGGCGTATGCTGCCGCCGGCTACGCCATCGCCATCATGTTTGCGCGCCGTCGCTTCACTGCCTGATGCTCTGGGTCAAGTCGCTGCACATCATCTTCATGGTGACGTGGTTCGCCGGGCTGTTCTATCTGCCGCGGCTCTATGTCTATCACGCGATGACGAACGACTTCGCCTCCCGCGAGCGCTTCAAGGTGATGGAGCGCAAGCTCTACTGGGGAATCATGACGCCGGGCGGGGTGCTCACGCTCGTCTTCGGCGCCTGGCTGTGGCTCGGGTGGTTCCGCGGCGCGGGCGGCTGGCTGCACGCGAAGCTCGCGCTCGGCGCGCTGCTCATCGGGTACCACCTGTGGTGCGGCCGGCTGCTGCGCGACTTTGCCGCCGATCGCAACACCCGGAGCCACCTGTGGCTGCGCTGGTTCAACGAGTTCCCGGTGCTCGTTCTCGTCGCCGCGGTGCTGGTCGTTGTCTTCAAGCCCGACTGAGCAGTTCTTTGCGAGCTGTCCGCGCGGGCTCGAGGCGTTGCTCGTGCGCGAGCTGGCCGAACTGCAGATCAGCGCTAGCGCTGTGCCGGGCGGCGTCGCCTTCTCGGGCGGCTGGGACGCCTGCTATCGCGCCAACCTCTGGTCGCGCATCGCGTCGCGCGTCCTGTGGCGCATCACGGAGTTCGGCTACCGCAACGAGCACGACCTCTATGCGGCCGTGCGCGCCATCGACTGGCCGCGCTACTTCCGCGTCGAGCGCACGCTGCGCGTCAATGTCACGGCGCAGCGCAGCCCGCTGAAGAGCCTGGAGTTCGCCACGCTGCGCATCAAGGATGCGGTATGCGACCGTTTCCGCGAGGTGCTGGGCAAGCGCCCGAGCGTCGAGCGCGCAAACCCCGATGTGCGCGTGCACGCATTCCTGGAGGCCGAGCGGGCTACGCTGTATCTCGACACATCGGGCGAGCCACTCTTCAAGCGCGGCTGGAGGACCGGCGCCGCCGAAGCGCCGCTACGCGAGAACCTCTCCGCCGGCATCGTCGCGCTGAGCGGCTGGACGCCGGAGGAGCCGCTCATGGATCCGATGTGCGGCGCGGGCACGCTGCTTATCGAGGCCGCGGCCCTGGCGCGGAGCCGCCCGCCCGGCGCGAAGCGCAGCTTCGGCTTCGAGCGGCTGGCGCCTTTCGACACTGCGCTATGGGAGCGCATCAAGCGCGAGCCCCTGGGCGAGGAGCGCGTGCCGCAACTCTATGGCAGCGATAACGACGCAAGAGCGCTCGCGGCGGCGCGGCGCAACCTTGCCGAGGCGGGGGTGGAGCGCTGGGTAAAGGTCGAGCAGGCCGATGTGCTGGAGCGCGGTGCGCCGGCGGCGGCGGGGGTCATGGTCATGAATCCGCCGTACGGTGAGCGCATGGGAAGCCCCGAAGAGCTCGCGCGCTTCTATCCGCGGCTGGGCGATGCGCTGAAGCAGCGCTTCGCGGGTTGGCGCTGCTACATTTTCACCGCAGATCTGCGGCTGCCGAAGCTCATCCGCCTCGAGCCCTCGCGGCGCACGCCGCTTTGGAATGGCGCGCTCGAGTGCCGGCTCTACGAGTTCAACATCGTCTCAGGCAGCCACCGCCGGTGAGTGCACGTGCTCGGGCCGCACGCCGATGCCGACGATTCGCGCCGGAATCCGACGCAGGAACGAAAAGCGCGCGAGCAGGTTCAGCACCAGCGGCGGCCGTTCGCTATCGGCTTTCGCGGCGAGCACGCGGCTCAGGATCCGGTCCTGCACGAGTACCTGAAATCGCTGCGTCACGCGCGTCGGGAAATTGCGGCGCTCCTGGACCGCTTTCAACCTCGCCGTGGAGAAGTCGCCGCGCCATAGCACGTTCGCGGCGGCCACCGCGTCCTGGACGGCGAGATTGATGCCCACGCCGCCGACCGGCGACATGGCATGCGCGGCGTCGCCGATGCAAAGCAGACCTTCGCGGTACCACCTGCGCAGCCGGTTCACCTGCACGGTCAGAAGCTTCACCTGGTCCCAGCTTGCGATCTCGCGCATGCGCTCGGCGGCAAAGGGCATGGCTCGCGCAACCGCGGCCCGGAATGCGTCCAGGCCGCGCAACTTCACTTCGTCGAGCGCGCCTTTGCCGATCACGAAAGCGCATTGCCAGTACTCGCCGCGGTCGAGCATCACCACGATGCTGCCGCGGCCGAAGCGCACCATGGTCTGCGCCTCGTCGCCGGCCCGGCGCGACAGGCGAAACCATAGGACGTCGATCGGCGCGCCGAGGTCGAGCACTTCCAGGCCGGCGGCGGCGCGCAGCGTGGAATGGCGCCCGTCTGCCGCGACCACGAGATCCGCCGCGAGCGGGCCGCTGTGCGTGTTCACCCCGGTGACGCGGCCGCCCTCCAGCACGAGCCCGGTCGCCTCGGTCTGCAGGCGAAGCTCGAAGCCACGATAGGCGCGCGCGTGCTGCGCGAGGAAGTCGAGGAAATCCCATTGCGGGATCATCGCGATGAACGGATAGCGCGTACCGAGGCCGTGCAAATCGACGATGGGAAACTCCCGGTCGCCGTAGCGCGCGGCGAGATTGGGCACCTTGGTATGCGGCAGCCGCAGGAACGCCTCGGCGAGTCCCAGCTCGTGCAGCACCTGCAGCGTCGAGGGATGGATGGTGTCGCCGCGGAAGTCACGCAGGAAATCCGCGTGCTTCTCGAGCACCGTGACGCGCAGGCCGGCACGCGCGAGCAGCAGACCCAGCATCATCCCGGCCGGCCCGCCGCCGGCGATCAGCACCCGCTTCTGCACACCGCAGTCTAGCGCCGGCCGAGGTAATCCCACGCCGGGTTGCCGCCGGTAACGCGAGGCCCGTAGGCGTATCTGAGGCGCGGCACGCGCGTGCCCGCCTTATGCAGCGCGAGCGGTTCTTCGCAGGTCGCGTCCGCCGGGTTCCAATGCAGGCCCAACTTGGCCATCAGGTTGAGCGCATCGAAGGGCGCCTTCACTTTCACGTCGTTGTCGAAATAGAGGTAAACGTCGCGGCCGCCGCGGTCCCAGTTGCGGATGCGCCGCGCCCAGCTGGCGAGAGCCCGCTCGGAGTAGCCGCTCGTGTAGATCTTGATGTCGCCATGCAGGCGCACGTATACGAAGTCGGCGGTGACGTGGAACATCTTCGGCCACTTGCCCGCGGTATCGGCGACCACCAGTCCGATGCCGTGCTTGCGCAGCAGGCGCACGAACTCGGCGGTCATGAAGCTCGGGTGCCGGATCTCGACGGCATGGCGGAGCCTGCGGTTCGCATCGATCGCCAGGCGCGAGCGCCCGATCATGCGCGCATCGCGGCGCCGGGCAAGCGCGAGCGCCTGCTCGGTGCTGCGCGGCAGCAGCCGGAAGAAGGCGTCGAGGCGCTCGGGCTTGAAGCGGAACATCGGCGGAAACTGCCAGAGGAAGGGGCCGAGCTTCTCGCGCAGGTTGAGGATGCCGGAGGCGAAGAAATTGGCGAGCGGCTTCTCGATCTTGGAAAGGCGAAGCATGTGCGTGATGTAGCGCGAGCCCTTCACCGCGAAGAGGAAGCCCTGCGGCGTCTCGTCGTACCACTGCTCGTAGTATTCCGGGCGCTGCAGCGAGTAGAACGAGCCGTTGATCTCGACCGTGGGGAAGTGCCGGCCGCAGAACTCGAGCTCACGGCGCTGCGGCAGGCCCTCGGGGTAGAACACCTCGCGCCATGGGCCGTAGCGCCACCCGGAAATGCCGATCCGCACCATGGAAAATAAGTCAGCGAGCTAGGCGAACTTGAGCCGTTTCCAGGCGTCGAGCTGCTGCACGCGCGCGAGCGCCGGGTGATCGGTGAGATCGAGTGACAGCGGCATCATCGAGACATAGCCCTGCTCGATCGCCCAGCGGTCGGTGCCTTCCTCGGTCGCCTCCACGGGCACCACGGTGAACCAGTAATAGGTGCGGCCCATGGGGTCCTTCACCGGCACGATGCGGCCGTCGTAGTGGCGCAGCGACTGCCGCGTCCAGCGCGTGCCGCGCGGCGCGCGGGCCGGGAAGTTGACGTTCACGAGGCAAAGGTCGGGGATCGCGAGCAGCATCTCGAGCACCGAGCCGACCCAGGGCTTGAGGAGCTCGAAAGCGGGCTGCTCCTTTTCGGTCGCCGGTGCGCTGAGCGCGATGCCGCGCAGCCCGAGGAGCGCCGCCTGCTTCGCGCCCGCGAGGGTGCCCGAGTGCCACACCGCGTTGCCGAGATTCGTGCCGATGTTGATGCCGGAAAGCACCACGTCGACCTTCTCCCACAGCGTCGTGCCAAGCATCACGCAGTCGCCCGGCGTGCCGTTCACGCGATAGGCGTCGAGGCCGAGAAGCGGCGTGCGCTTGTAGCTCACCGGCCGCGAAGCGGTGATCGAATGGCTGGCGGATGACATCTCCACGTCAGGGGCGACGACGCGCACTTCGCCGAAGGCGGAGGCGACCTGCGCCAAGGCGGCTATGCCCGGGCTATAGACGCCGTCGTCGTTGGTGATGAGGATGCGCATTTGCCCTGACGCAGCAATTACCGTGCGCATCACGCTCATCCACAATCCAACGGCCGGCCGCCAGAGCGCCGGGGAAGCAGCGCGGCTTTGCGGCTTGCTCGCCGAGCGCGGCCACAAGGTACGCTACCGTTCGGCGAAGGACAGTCATTGGAAGCGCGCGCTCAAGAAGCCGGCCGACCTGGTGGTGGTGGCCGGCGGCGATGGCACCGTGGCGCGCATCACCCGGCGCATGGTGGGACGGGGCGTCCCGCTGACGGTGCTGCCGACCGGTACGGCAAACAACATCGCGCGCACGCTCGGCCTGGTCGAGCGGCCATTCGAGGAGTTGGTGCGTAGCTGGGAGAACCCGCGGCGCGTGCGGCTCGACGTCGGCGTCGCCGCCGGGCCCTGGGGCGAGCGCTATTTCGTCGAAGGCGTCGGCGCGGGCCTTTTCGCCATGCTGCTCGCCCAGCCCGAGAGCGAGAAGATGAAGGGGCGCGCGGCAGCGGTCGAGAGCGGGTTACGCCGGCTGCGCGACCAGGCAGCGCGCTGCGAGCCGGTAGAGGTGGCGGCCACGCTCGATGGCAAGGACGTCTCGGGGCGCTACGTGCTCATCGAAGCGGTCAACCTGCGCTACGTCGGGCCGAATTTGCACCTCGCTCCAGACAGCGAGCCCGGGGACGGCCAGTTCGACGTCGTGATGGTCAGCGAAGAGGAAAGGGAGCGGCTGGTTCGCTATCTGGACGAATGGCAGGAGAACCGCGAGCGCCTCGCGCTGCTGCCGACGCGGCGCGGCAAGCGCCTAGAGATCGAGTGGACGGGCTTCGCGCTGCACATCGACGACAAGCTGCGGCCGAAGGCCAAGCTGAAGCCCGAGAAGATGGCCGGCCTGGTCGAGGCGCGCATCGGCGACGCGGGGGTCGAGTTCCTGGTGCCGGCATAGAAACAAAAAAGGCCGCTCGCGCGGCCTTCCTGGAGTGCCTCGGCTCTAGACGATGTTGAGGTGCTCGATGCCTTTGCTCAGGTCCTTGTCCTTCGCCATCTTGCTGTTGAGCTTGATGTTGAGGCGCACCTCGTTGGTGGAGTCGGCGAAGCGCAGCGCGTCTTCGTAGCTGATGCGCCCGGCCTCGAAGAGGTCGAACAGCGCCTGGTCGAAGGTCTGCATGCCCAGTTCGCGCGACTTCTTCATGATCTCCTTGATCTCGTGGATCTCGCCCTTGAAGATGAGGTCCGAGATCAGCGGCGAGTTGAGCATCACCTCGACCGCGGCCACGCGGCCTTTGCCTTCGCGGTTGGGGATCAGGCGCTGTGAGATCACACCCTTGAGGTTGAGCGACAGGTCCATGAGCAGCTGCTGGCGTCGCGCCTCGGGAAAGAAGTTGATGATGCGGTCCATCGCCTGGTTGGAGTTGTTGGCGTGCAGCGTGCCGAGGCACAGGTGGCCGGTCTCGGCGAACGCGATGGCGTGCTCCATCACCTCCATGTCGCGGATCTCGCCGATCAGGATCACGTCGGGCGCCTGGCGCAGCGTGTTCTTGAGCGCCGCGTGCCAGGACTCGGTGTCGACGCCGACCTCGCGCTGCGTGATGATGCACTTCCTGTGCGGATGCACGTACTCGACCGGGTCCTCGATCGTGACGATGTGGCCGTGCGAATTCTCGTTGCGATAGCCGATCATCGCGGCGAGCGAGGTCGACTTGCCGGAGCCGGTGCCGCCGACGAACAGCACCATTCCGCGCTTGGTCATCGCCACGTCTTTCAGCACCGGCGGCAGCCGCAGGTCCTCGAAGTTGGGAATCGTCGTCGTGATCACGCGCAGCACGGCGCCGACCTGGCCCTGCTGCACGAAGCAGTTCACGCGGAACCGGCCGATGCCCTGCGGCGCGATGGCGAAGTTGCACTCCTTGCTCGCCTCGAATTCGGCCGCCTGCTTGTCGTTCATGATCGCGCGCACGAGCAGCGCCGTGTGCTGGCCGGTCAGCGCGGTCTGCGACACGGGCGTCATCTTGCTGTCAATCTTCATCGCCGGCGGGAAACCCACGGTGAGGAAGAGGTCCGAGCCCCGCTTGGCGATCAGCGCGCGCAGCAGGTCGTAGATGAACTTGGTGGCTTGTTCGCGTTCCATGTGTTTACCCCGCGAAATTGTCCTTGTTGGCGGCCTTGCTGCGGGCCTCGGCCATGGCGATGACGTTGCGCTGCACGAGCTCCTGCAGGTTCTGGTCGAGGGTCTGCATGCCGATCTGGCGCCCGGTCTGGATCGCCGAGTACATCTGCGCGATCTTGTTCTCGCGGATGAGATTTCGGATGGCGGGGGTGCCGATCATGATCTCGTGCGCCGCGACCCGTCCGGAGCCGTCCTTGGTTTTCAGCAGGGTCTGCGAGATCACCGCACGAATCGACTCCGAAAGCATCGCGCGAACCATCTCCTTCTCGGCCGCCGGGAACACGTCGACGATGCGGTCGATGGTCTTGGCCGCCGACGAGGTGTGCAGCGTGCCGAACACCAGGTGCCCAGTCTCCGCGCCGGAGAGCGCGAGGCGGATGGTCTCCAGGTCGCGCATCTCGCCCACCAGGATCACGTCCGGGTCTTCACGCAGCGCGCTCCTCAGCGCGTTGGCGAAGGACAGCGTATGCGGTCCCACCTCGCGCTGGTTGATCAGGCATTTCTTCGACTCGTGCACGAACTCGATCGGGTCCTCGATGGTGAGGATGTGGCCGTGCTCGTTCTCGTTGATGTGGTTGACCATCGCCGCGAGCGTGGTGCTCTTGCCCGAGCCGGTCGGCCCGGTGACCAGCACGATGCCGCGCGGCTGGTCGGAGATGTCGGCGAAGATCTTCGGGCACTTCAGCTCTTCGAGCGACATGATCTTGGAGGGGATGGTGCGCATCACCGCGGCGGCGCCGCGCTGCTGCACGAAGGCGTTGACCCGGAAGCGCGCCAGGTTCGGCACCGCGAACGAGAAGTCGCACTCCAGGTTTTCCTCGTAGAACTTGCGCTGCCCGTCGTTCATGATGTCGTAGATCATCGCGTGCACGTCCTTGTGCTCCATCGGCGGCACGTTGATCCTGCGCACGTCGCCATGCACGCGGATCATCGGCGGGAGCCCCGAGGACAGATGGAGGTCGGAGGCCTTGTTCTTCACCACGAAGGCGAGCAGCTCAGTGAGATCCATTACAATCCTCCCGGACGCGGTGCGAAGTTTTTTTCTTCGCTGGTTCAAGCCATTATGGCAACAATTGCGGAGAACCTGCAAGTTGTGAGAGCGCGCATCGGTCGGGCGGCGCAGGCCGCCGGTCGCGATGCGCGCGCAGTGACTTTGTTGGCGGTTTCCAAGACGCATCCGGCATCGCGCATCATGGAGGCGCACGCCGCAGGGCAGCATGCGTTCGGCGAGAACTACGTCCAGGAAGCGCTGGAAAAGATGCATGCGCTTCCCGCGCTCGAGTGGCACCTGATCGGTCCGCTCCAGAGCAACAAGACGCGCCTTGCGGCCGAGCGCTTCCAGTGGATCCAGACCATCGACCGCGAAAAAATTGCACGCCGCCTCTCCGAGCAGCGCCCGAGCGAGCTGCCGGCGTTGAACGTGCTGATCCAAGTGAATGTTTCCGGCGAGCGCACCAAAAGCGGCGTCGCAGCCGCCGAAGTCAAAACGCTGGCGCGCACGATTGCGCCGCTGCCGCGGCTGCGCCTGCGCGGCCTGATGGCGATCCCTGAGCCTGGCGCGCAGCGCAGCCGCTATGGCGAAGTGCGCGCGGTGTTCCAGGAGCTCGCCCGCGAGTTCGACGTCGATACGCTGTCGATAGGCATGTCCGACGATCTCGAGCTGGCGATTGCCGAAGGCGCCACGATGGTGCGCATAGGCACGGCCATCTTTGGTGCGCGCCGCCGGGAAGAGCGCGCGGCGTGAGCATCGCCTTCCTCGGCGGCGGCAACATGGCGAACGCGCTGATCGGCGGCCTCATTGCGCGCGGTTTTCCGCCCGGCGATATCGCGGTGATCGAGATCAGCCCGGCAGCGCGCAGCCGCATCGCTGCTGCGCACGGCGTGCGCGTCAGCACGGCGCCGGACGCTGCCAGCGGCAAGGCCGATACGTTCGTGCTCGCGGTCAAGCCGCAGGATGCGCGCGCAGCGCTCGCTTCGCTCGCCGCGTCGGTACACGGCAAGCTGGTGATCAGCATCGCCGCCGGCTTGCCCCTTGCCGCGCTCTCGCGCTGGCTGGGCGGTCATCGGAGCCTCGTGCGCTGCATGCCCAATACGCCCGCGCTCGTCGGGAGGTAGTGTGGCTCTCCGACGAGCGCCTGCTCGACACCGTCACTGCGGTCTCGGGCAGCGGGCCCGCCTACGTGTTCTGGCTCATCGAGCAGCTCGCGGGTTTTGCCGAGCGCGCGGGCATCGGCAAAGCCGAGGCGCTCAGGCTCGCGACGCACACCGTGCTCGGCTCCGCGAAGCTCGCCGCCCAAAGCGGCGAGCCGCCGGCGGAGCTCCGCGCGCGTGTGACGTCGAAGGGCGGAACTACCGAGGCGGCGCTGCGCGTCTTCGGCGAGGAGAAGCTCGCCGAACGCTTCGCCCGCGCGCTGGCGGCAGCCACCAAACGCGGCGGCGAGCTCGGCGACGAGCTGGCGAGGGACTGAGATGTTCGTGCAAATCGCCACGCTGCTCATCGACACGGTGGTCGCGTTCCTCGTCTTCCTGCTGCTCGCACGCTTTCACTTCCAGTGGCTGCGCGTGCCATTTCGCAATCCGATGGGCGAGTTCTTGCTCGCCGTGACCAACTGGGTCGTGATGCCGGCGAGGCGGGTGATACCGGGCCTAGCCGGCCTCGACCTGGCGACGCTCATCCTCGCGTGGGCGTTCCAGGCGCTCGGCCTCTGGGCGCAGGCGGCGATCGTCGGCGCCGAGCCGGGCGCGCTGGCGGTTGCGGCAGTCGCTGCCGTGGACCTCCTGCGCTACAGCCTGTACATCCTGGTGTTCGCGGTGTTCGTGCAGGTCGCCATCTCGTGGATCAACCCCGATGCGCCGCTCGGGCCGCTTTTCGACATGGTGACGCGCCCGTTCCTGCGGCCGTTTAGGCGCTACGTGCCGCCGGTGGGCCGGGTGGATCTGTCGCCGCTCGTGCTGCTCCTCGTGCTCTACATACTGCTCATCCCGATCGCGCACCTGCGCATCGCGGCGGCCGGCCTGTGATTCTCGAGCTGCATGTGCAGCCCGGGGCGGAGCGCTCGGAGTTCGCGGGCGAGCACGGCGGGCGCTTGAAGCTGCGACTCGCTGCGCCGCCGGTGGAGGGCAAGGCGAATGCGGCGCTGGTCGAGTTCCTCGCCGGCTATTTCAACGTCCCGAAGCGCAACGTGCGCATCGCCGCCGGCCACAAATCTCGCCGCAAGCGCGTCGTCATCGAAGGTGCGCAATGGAAGACCAAGAACGCAGCCTGAGGAACATCGCGACGGCGGTCTATGCCTTGCAGGCGGCGGGATTCCTGTTCGGCATCACTTGGCTCGTCGCCGTGATCGTCGATTACGTGAAACGCGACGACGCTCGCGGCTCATGGCTCGAATCGCACTTCAGCTGGCAGATCCGCACCTTCTGGTGGGGACTGCTCTGGGGCGTGATCGGCGGGGTGCTGCTCCTCGTGCTGGTGGGCTATCTCGTGCTCGTGGCGAACGCGGCGTGGATCATCTACCGCATCGTCCTTCCTGCTCGCCCGAGCGCACGATGTCCTGCTTGGCGCGCCAGAACGCGGGGTCGAGGAGATCGCGGTGGTACTCGTAGAAGAGCTCCCGGGCGCGCGGCTCCGAGACGAGGAAGTGGTCGAATTGCTCCGGGAAGACGTCGTGCTCGCCCACGCGCCAGTAGGGCTCGGCTGAGAGCTCCTCCTCGTAGCTGCGCGCCGCTGGGATGCGCAGGAAGTGCACGTCCGTGATCGGCTGGATCTCGTCGTAGTCGTAGAACACCACCCGGTCGTGCCGCGTGACGCCGAAGTTCTTGAGCAGCATGTCGCCGGGGAAGATGCCGGCGCCGGCGAGCTCCTTGATCGCCTGGCCATACTCGCGCAGCGCGCTACGCAGCGACTCCTCATCCCCGGCGCGCTTGCAGTCATCGACGTACAGGTTGAGCGGCTCCATGCGCCGCTCGATATAGACGTGCCCGATCACGATCTCCTCGCCGTCGAACTCGATGAGCGAGGCGCACTCGGCCTTCAGCTCCTCGAGCAGCTCGGGTTCGAAACGGGAGAGCGGCAGCGCCACGCGCGAATACTCAAGCGTGTCGGCCATGCGCCCGACGCGGTCGTGCAGCTTCACCATCAGGTACTTCTCCATCACTGTTTCGCGGTCGATCTCCTTCGGCGGCGCGAAGCGGTCGCGGATCAACTTGAAGACGTACGGGAAGGAGGGCAGCGTGAAGACCAGCATCACCATGCCCTTGATGCCCGGCGCGGCGGCGAAGCGATCGGTGGAATGCTTGAGATGGTAGTGCAGGTCGCGGTAGAAGAGCGTCTTGCCCTGCTTCGCCAGTCCCACCGCCATGTACAACTCGGCGCGCGGCTTCTTGGGCATCAGCCAGCGCAGGAATGAGATGAACGCCGCGGGCGCTTCCATGTCGACGAAGAAATAGGCGCGCGCGAACGAGAAAAGGACGAGCAGCTGGTCCTCGCCCATGAGCAGCGTATCGGCGTAGAGCTCGCCGCGCCCGTTCTGCAGGATCGGCACCGCGAAGGGCACCTCGTGGTGGCCGTTGATGATGCGCCCGACGACGTAGGCGCCCTTGTTGCGGAAAAACAGCGAGCGCAGCACCTGTACCTGCAGGTCGGGGTGCGCGCGCGCCGGCCGCGGAAAGTGCTGGCGCAGCGCGTGCACGACGTTGCGCAGGTCGCGCCGCGGGTTCTCCCACGGGTTCTTCAGGGCGAAGCTGTTAGCGATGTCGAGCAGCGTCTGGCGCAGGCCGCCGACCAGCGGGTAGCAGCAGGCGTAAGAAGGCGTGTCGCCCTCGAGGTGTTCGGTCGCTACCGCCGGCCGCCAGAAGATGAACTCATTGTGATAGTGGCGGCGGTGCAACACCGCGCACGCCACCGAGTTGTAGAAGGTCTCGGCACACTCGGGCTGTCGGTGCTCGTGCAGCAGGCCGATGTACGCCAGCTTGATCGCCGGCCACAGCGCCTCGTCGACCTCGGCTTCGGGGAAACGGTCGAGCAGGGCGCGCACCGCTTCCTCGACGCGCAGGTCGTACATCTGGATGCGCCCGCGCGCGAGGCGGCGCATCTCGGCCCAGTCGGCGAGCTCGTAGAGCTCCTTCGCCTTGATCGCCGCCGCGCGGAACAGGCGATAGTGCTTGTCGAAGCCCGCGAGAATGCAGCGCGCGACGTCCTGCGGCAGGCTCGAGCGTCGCTCGTGCAGCGGGACGACTTGCGCCGCGCTCGTCACACCGCGGCGAGCTTCGCCTTCTTCTTGTCGTCGAAGAACTGCTCGTCCTCGGTGGAGCCGTGCAGCGCCGTGGTCGAGGCGGCGCCGCCGGTGACGACCTGCGTGATCTCGTCGAAGTAGCTCGTGCCGACCTCGCGCTGGTGCTTCACCGCGGTGAAGCCCTTCTCGGCGGCGGCGAACTCCTTCTGCTGCAGCTCGACGAACGCGCTCATCCCGCTTCTCGCATAGCCGTGCGCCAGCTCGAACATCGAGTAGTTGAGCGAATGGAAGCCAGCGAGCGTGATGAACTGGAACTTGTAGCCCATGGCGCCCAGCTCGCGCTGGAACTTGGCGATGGTGGCGTCGTCGAGGTTGCGCTTCCAATTGAAGGACGGCGAGCAGTTGTAGGCCAGCATCTTGCCCGGGTGGGCCTTCTGCACCGCTTCGGCGAACTGGCGCGCGAAGTCGAGATCCGGTCTTCCGGTCTCGCACCACACCATGTCGGCATACTTCGCATAGGCGATGCCGCGCGAAATGGCCTGCTCGAGGCCGTTGCGAACCCGGTAAAAGCCCTCGGCGGTGCGCTCACCGCTGATGAACGGCTTGTCGTTCTCGTCGACGTCAGAAGTGAGCAGATTCGCCGCTTCCGCATCGGTGCGCGCGAGAAGCACGGTGGGCACACCCGCCACGTCGGCCGCGAGCCGCGCGGCGACGAGCTTCTGCACCGCCTCCTGCGTCGGCACCAGTACCTTGCCGCCCATGTGGCCGCACTTCTTCACCGAAGCGAGCTGGTCCTCGAAGTGCACGCCCGCGGCACCGGCGTCGATCATCGCGCGCATCAGCTCGTAGGCGTTGAGCACGCCGCCGAAGCCGGCCTCGGCGTCGGCGACGATCGGCGCAAAATAGTCGACCTCGCCTTTGCCTTCCATCCACTGGATTTGATCGGCGCGCGCGAGCGCGTTATTGATGCGGCGCACGACGGTGGGCACGGAGGAAACGGCGTAGAGCGACTGGTCGGGATACATCTGCAGCGAATCGTTCGCGTCTGCCGCGACCTGCCAGCCGGAGAGGTAGATCGCGCTCACGCCCGCTTTTACCTGCTGCACGGCCTGGTTGCCGGTGAGCGCGCCGAGCGAGTTGACGTAGGGCCGCTCGTGCATCAGGCGCCAGAGCTTTTCCGCGCCGCCTTTCGCCAGCGTGTGCTCCACCAACAGGCTGCCGCGCAGCCGCACAACATCGGCGGCGCCATAGCCGCGCCTGACGGCCTTCCAGCGCGGATTCTCGTTCCAGTCTTTTTCGAGGGCTGCGATTTGTTTTTCTCGCTGATTCACGTGAGCTCCAAGGAAGGTGTCGGTACGAGAAGTGTGCGCGGCGCCCATGGCGCGCAGCAACACGCCATGTGGCCTATTTCTCCGTTACAAAAACAAGGCGTTACATGGGCTTAGCTGACCCCCGTTTCATGATGCGGGAGCCGCTTTCAAAATTTGCTGCGTAGCGGAAACGCTAGGTCTGAACGAGCTTGCGGTAGTGGTGGATGCTCATGAGGATGCCCGCGCCGATGAAGAGCGTGAGCAGCGCCGTGCCGCCATAGGAGAGGAAAGGCAGCGGCACACCCACCACCGGGAGGATGCCGGACACCATGCCCATGTTGACGAACGCATAGGTGAAGAACATGAGCGAGATGGTGCCGGCGAGAAGCCGCGCGAACACCGTCGCGGCGTTGGCGGCGATCACGAGCCCCCGACCAACCAGCAGCGCGTAGAGCACGAGCAGCACCACGTTGCCAATCAGCCCGAACTCTTCCGAGAACACGGCGAAGATGAAGTCGGTGTGCCGCTCGGGAATGAATTCGAGGTGCGCCTGGGTGCCGTTGAGCCAGCCCTTGCCCCAAAGCCCGCCCGAGCCCACGGCGATGGTGGACTGGATGATGTGGTAGCCAGCGCCGAGCGGGTCGGTTGTCGGATCGAGAAGCGTCAGCACGCGCTTACGCTGGTAGTCGTGCAGAAAGCCCCAGACGATCGGCAGCGCGGCGAGGCCGATGCCGGTGAGGGTTCCGAGCACGCGCCAGCTCAAGCCCGCGAAGAAGATGACGTAGAAGCCGGCGGCGCCGACGAGCGCGGCCGTGCCGAGATCGGGCTGCCGCGCAATGAGGGCAAGCGGCACGATGAGAAGCAGCGCGCCCACTGCGAAGTTGCGCAGCTTCAACGCCGTCTCGTGCTTGTGGAAGTACCAGGCGAGCATCAGCGGCAGCGCGAGCTTCATCATCTCGGAGGGCTGAAAGCGCGTGACGCCGACGTGCAGCCAGCGCCGGGCGCCGTTCACCACGTCGCCAAAGAGCGCCACCCCAATGAGGAAGGCGAGGCCGATGACGTACGCCGGCACCGCGAAGCGCATCATGGTCTGCGGCGCCACCTGGGCGACGAGCCACATGGCGCCGATCGCGACGGCGAGGTTCATGACCTGGCTCACGACGCGCGCCGGTTGCTCGTAGCTTGCCGAGAAAAGGGCGAGCAGCCCGAGCATCGAGAGCGCGAGCATCAGCACGAGCAGCGTGCTGTCGATGCCTTCGGCAAGACGCAGGCCGATGCGGCGTAGCGGCAGGCGCGCGAGTTCCATCAGTCGCTCTCGTCCTCCTCGCCGCTGGCGGCTTCGTCTTCCGGCGTGGGCTGATCCATGCCCGCCGGGACCTTGCCCAGCATGAAGTAGTCGAGCACCGTGCGCGCGAGCGGCGCCGCGGCGCGAGCACCGAAGCCGCCGTTCTCCACCACGATGGCGAGCGCGATGCGTGGGTTTTCGAGCGGCGCGAAGGCGATGAAAAGCGAATGGTCGCGGTGGCGCTCGGCGACCTTGGCTTCCTCATACTTCTCGTTCTGCTTGATGGCGATGACCTGCGCGGTGCCGGTCTTGCCGCCGGCGCTGTAGGTGGCGCCGGCGAAGGCGCGCTGCGCCGTGCCTTCCTTGTTCACGCCGGCCATGGAGCGCTTGATGAACTCGACGTTGTCGCGCCGCAGCGCGATGCTGTGCAGGACCTCGGATGGCACGTCGCGGCGCTCGAGCGTGCGCGGATTGTCGATGTGCGCGATGAGGCGCGGCTTGTACATGGTGCCGCCGGTGGCGAGCATCGCCATCGCCTGCGCGAGCTGCAGCGGCGTGTACGAGTGATAGCCCTGGCCGATGCCGATCGAGATCGTCTCGCCGGGAAACCACTTCTGCTGCGCGGGCTGCTTGAAGCGCTTTATCTTCCACTCAGGCGAAGGCAGCACGCCGGCGAATTCCCCGGCGAGGTCGATGCCGCTCTTCGAGCCGAAGCCGAACGGCCCGAGGAAGCGTGCGATCGCGTCGATGCCCATGTCGTTCGCCAGGTGGTAGTAGTACGTGTCGCAGGACTCGACGATCGACTTGTACAAGTCGACCACGCCATGGCCGCCCTTCTTGTCGTCGCGGAAGCGCCGGCCGCCGAAATCGAAGAATCCGGGATCGAAGATGCTGCTCGAGGGCCTGCGCTTGCCGGTCTCGAGAGCAGCGAGCGCGAGATAGGGCTTGATGGTCGAGCCAGGCGGGTAGAGGCCGGAAATAGCGCGGTTGTTGAGCGGCTTGTCCGGCGAGCCGTTGAGCTCCGCCCAGTACTGCGGGTCGATGCCGTCGACGAAGAGATTCGGATCGAAACCGGGCTTGGAGACGAGCGCGAGCACGCCGCCGCTCGCGGGATCGATGGCGACGAGCGCGCCGCGCCGCTCGCCGAAGGCGATCTCGGCGACCTGCTGCAGCCGCATGTCCAGTTCCAGGGTCAGGTTATTGCCGGCTTGCGAGGGCGTGCGGGAGAGCGTGCGGATGCCGCGCCCGGCGGCGTCGATCTCGACCTGCTCGAAGCCGGTGTTGCCGTGCAGCTCCGCCTCATACGTTGCCTCGACGCCGCCCTTGCCGATGTAGTCCGTGCCGCGGTAGTTCGCGGCGACGCCCTCGTCCTCGAGCTTCTGCTGGTCCTGCTGGTTGATGCGTCCCATGTAGCCGGTGACGTGCGAGGCGACGTCGCCAAAAGGATACTGGCGGAAGAGCCGCGCCTTGATCTCCACGCCCTCGAAGCGGTAGCGGTTGGCCGCGAACTTCGCGGCTTCCTCGTCCGACAGGCGGTTCTTGACCGGCAGGCTCTCGGCGTTGCGCGTCTCGGCGAGCAGCTTCCTGAAGCGCGCGCGGTCGCGCGCGGTGATGTCGACGTATTCGGTGAGCTCGTCGATCGTGCGCTCGATGTTCTTCACCCGGGCGGGGTAGATCTCGAGCGTGTAGCCCGAATAGTTGCGCGCGATCACCACGCCGTTGCGATCGACGATCAGGCCGCGGTTCGGCGTGACCGGCACGATCGAGATGCGGTTGTCTTCCGCCTTTGCCTGGTAGACATCGTGCTGCAGCACCTGCAGCCAGAGGAAGCGCGCCCCGAGCAGCGCGAACGCGGCGATCACCACCACCCCCGCGATGCCCACGCGCAGCTGGAACTGCTGCAGCTCCTGCTCGGAATTGCGGATCTCGCTGCCGCGCATCTAGATCGCCTGCTCGCTCGGCCGCCTCCGCTGCGGGAGGAGCAGCAGCCACGTCACCACCGGCCAGAGCGCCGCGCCGAGCAGCGGGCTGACGAACATCGGCCAGCCGGGGAAGGGATCGCCGGCGGCGAGGCGCACGAACAGCACCGCCGTCTGCGCGACGAGCAGGATGAGCGCCACGTGCAGTGACTGCAGCATCGGACCAAACCACAGGATACGGCGCGAAAGCCATACGGCGAGAAACGCGAGCAGCGAATAGGCGAGCGCGTGCTGGCCGAGGAGCACGCCGTTGCCGGCATCGGCGAGCAGTCCGAGCGTCCAGGCCACGCCGAGGCCGACGAGGCGCGGCTGACGCACGCACCAGAAGGCGAGCACCAGCGCCACGAAGTCGGGCACGAGCCGCAGGTCGCGCCAGGGCAGGAAATTCAGGAACAGCGCCGCTGCGAACGAGCCGATGATGGTGCTCATGCGCGCCGGCAGCAGGATCTGGGAGCTACTGGGAATCATCCGCCTGCCTTTCCTTGACTCTGGCACGGCGCGACTTGTCGCTGCGCCGCTCCTTGCCTGCCTGCACCTCGTCGGGGCGCGGCGGCCGCAGCACGTCGCTCGTCAGCACGAGCACGTAGCGCCCGCGATCGATGCCCGCGGCCGGCTTGCACACGACACGCGCGAAGCTGTGCTCGATATCGCGCTCCACGCTCGTCACCGTCGCCACGGCGAGGCCGGCCGGGTAGACGCCGTCGATACCCGAGGTGACGAGCTGATCGCCGGTGCGCACTTCGGCGTTCGCCGGCATGTAGCGCAGCTCGAGCGTGCCGGCATTGCCGCCGCCGAAGGCGACGGCGCGCAGGCCATTGCGCATCACTTGCACCGGAATCGCCTGGTCGGGATTGGTGAGCAGCGTCACCTCGGAGACGAGCGGGTGCACGCGCGTCACCTGGCCCACCACGCCCGTCTCATCGGTGACCGGGCTCCCGGGCCGGATGCCTTGCACCGAGCCGCGATCGATGAAGAGCTTGTGCGCGTACGGATCGCGGCTGAGGTAGAGCACTTCCGCCGGCGTCGCCTGCACCGGCAGCCTTTCCGCCGCGCCGATCTGCCGGCGCAGCTCCGCCGCCTCGGCCTCGGCGGCGCGGTAGCGTTGCGCGTCCTGCGCGTTCGCCGCCGCGCGCTCGCGCAGGCGCTCGTTCTCCCCCATCAGGCTCGCCTGCGTCGAGAAGTATTCGCCGACGCGCATGGCGACATCGATCGGCGCAGTGGCGGCGCGCTGCAGCGGGTATGCCGCCAGCGCGAGCCAGCTACGCAGACCTTCCACGTAGCGAAAACGGGCGTCGATGACCAGCAGGGCGAGCGAGAGCGAGGCAAAAAAGAAAAAGCGGACGAGAGGCGCCGGTCCGCGCTTGAAGAATGGCGGGGGGGTATGGTCCACCCCCTACACTCTAATCGTTGGTGAAGATCGGGCCGAAGTGCTCCATCTTCTCGAGCGCCTTGCCCGAGCCGCGTACGACGCAGGTGAGCGGGTCGTCGGCGACGATCACCGGCAGCCCCGTCTCCTCCATCAGCAGCCGGTCGAGGTCGCGCAGCAGCGCGCCGCCGCCGGTGAGCACCATGCCTTTCTCGGCGATGTCGGCGCCGAGCTCCGGCGGCGTCTGCTCCAGCGCCGACTTCACCGCCGAGACGATCTGGTTCAGCGGCTCGGTCAGCGCCTCCAGGATCTCGTTGGACGAGATCGTGAAGCTGCGCGGGATGCCCTCGGCGAGGTTGCGGCCCTTCACTTCCATCTCGCGCACTTCCGAGCCCGGGAACGCGGAGCCGATCTCCTTCTTGATCAACTCCGCGGTGGTCTCGCCGATCAGCATGCCGTAGTTGCGGCGGATGTAGTTGATGATCGCCTCGTCGAACTTGTCGCCGCCGACGCGCACCGAGCCCGAGTACACCATGCCGCCGAGCGAGATCACGCCGACTTCCGTCGTGCCGCCGCCGATGTCGACCACCATCGAGCCGGTTGCGTCCGCCACCGGCAGGTCCGCGCCGATCGCCGCGGCCATCGGGATCGCGCGGCGCTCGACCTGCGTCGAGCCACAGGGCACGCAGATGATGATGCGTGGGCTGGGCGAGAAGAGCTTGTTGTCGTGCACTTTCTTGATGAACTGCTTGAGCATCTGCTCGGTGACCGTGAAGTCGGCGATCACCCCGTCCTTCATCGGGCGGATGGCGATGATGTTGCCCGGCGTCTTGCCGAGCATCTGCTTCGCTTCCTTGCCGACGGCCTGAATCGTTTTTTTCCCGTTCGGACCGGCTTCCTGTCGGATCGCGACGACGGACGGTTCATCGAGCACGATGCCCTTGCCGCGGACGTAGATGAGGGTGTTGGCCGTGCCGAGGTCGATGGCAAGGTCGTTGGAGAAGTAGCTGCGCAGGAATCCGAGCATGGCCAAGGGTGAACCTTATGAGTTTCCGCTTTTTCGTTTACTAAATCGGGCCTTAGCCTCCGCGCCAAGGTCCCGGGAAATGGCCGCTATGATACGCTAACGACGCTACGGGCGATAAGGCAATTGTCCCCGAGCTTCCCTGGTCCGAAGGAAATGTCGCTTACCCCCGACGACGTGCGACGCCTTGCGCGTCTCGCTCGCATCGCCATCGAGCCTGCCGATGAGGCGGCGGTGCTCGAGCGGCTGAATCGCGTGCTCGGCTTGATCGAAGAGATGCGCGCGGTCGACACGCGCGGCATCGAGCCGATGGCGCACGCCGTCGATACGGCACAGCGGCTGCGGCCCGACGAGGCGCGCGAGATCGATCAGCGCGCGCTTTATCAATCGGTCGCCCCGGCGGTCGAAGAGGGCCTCTACCTCGTGCCGAAAGTGATCGAGTAGCGTGCTCAACGCCACGCTCGGCGAGCTCTCGCGCGCGCTCGCGGCCAAGCAGGTTTCCTCGGTCGAGCTGACGCGCCTGTGCCTCGAGCGTATCGCACGCCTCGACCGCGAGCTGAACAGCTTCATCAGCGTCGGCGAGGAGGTGGCGCTCGCGGCCGCGCGACAGGCGGACGAGCGGCGTGCGCGCGGCGATGCCGGCCCGCTCACCGGCATTCCGCTCGCCCACAAGGACATCTTCTGCACCCGCAGCCTGCGCACGACCTGCGGCTCGCGCATGCTTGCGGACTACGTCAGCCCCTACGACGCCCATGTCGTGGAGCAGCTCGCCCGGGCGGGCATGGCGCTCCTCGGCAAATGCAACATGGACGAGTTCGCCATGGGTTCCTCAAGCGAAGCGTCGCACTTCGGCGCAGTGCGCAACCCGTGGGACAAGCGCCTCGTGCCGGGCGGCTCCTCCGGCGGCTCGGCTGCCGCGGTCGCAGCGCGGCTCGTGCCCGCGGCGACCGGCACCGACACCGGCGGCTCGGTGCGCCAGCCCGCTGCCATGTGCGGCGTCTCGGGCCTGAAGCCCACCTACGGCGTGGTGTCGCGCTACGGCATCGTCGCGTTCGCCTCCTCGCTCGACCAGGCCGGCCCGCTCGCGAAGAGCGCTGCCGATCTCGCGCTTCTCATGAGCGCGATGGCCGGGTTCGATGCGCGCGACTCGACCAGCCTCGACCGGCCCAAAGAGGACTACGCGCGCTCCCTGGACATCGATCTGCGCGGCCTGCGCTTGGGGCTCCCGCGCGAGTACTTCGGCGAGGGCATCTATGCCGGCGTACGCGCGGCGGTGGAGGAGGCGGTGCGCTGGTACGAATCGCGCGGCGCGCGCCGGGTCGAGCTCGAGCTGCCGAATGCCCGTCTCGGCGTGCCGGTGTACTACGTGATCGCGCCGGCGGAGGCATCGTCCAATCTCGCGCGCTTCGACGGCGTGCGCTACGGCCACCGCGCCGCCCGGTACCGCGATCTCATCGACATGTATTGCCGCACGCGCGCCGAAGGCTTCGGCGCCGAGGTCAAGCGCCGCATCCTGGTGGGCACCTACGTGCTCTCGCACGGCTACTACGATGCCTATTACGTCCAGGCGCAGAAAGTGCGGCGGCTGATCGCGGGCGATTTCGCCCAGGCCTTCGAGCGCTGCGATGTCATCATGGGGCCGACGTCGCCCACGACGGCTTTCCCGATCGGCGCCAAAGTCGACGACCCGGTGCAGATGTACTTGGACGACATCTTTACCGTCTCCGCGCCGCTCGCGGGGCTTCCCGCGCTCTCGATCCCTTGCGGCTTCGATGCCGCCGGCCTGCCGGTCGGGCTGCAGCTCACCGGCAATTATTTTTCCGAAGCGCGGCTCCTCGGCATCGCCCACCGCTACCAGCAGGCGACCGACTGGCATCTGCGCGTACCGCGCGAGACGCCGCTATGAGGCTCGCCGCGCTCGCTCTTCTCTTGCCGCTCGCCGCGGCGGCGCAAAGCGAGACGCGCGAGCTCGTCGGCCAGCTGGGCAGCCGGCCCACGTTGCTCGTCCTCAACGCGAGCCGCACGCCCGAGGGCGCCTGGCAGCTCGCGGGCGAGTACATCGTGCTCCCCACGCTGCAGCGGCGCTTCGTCGACGGCGAGTCGAGCCCCGAGATCGGCGTCACGACGCTGCGCGAAGGCACGACCGCGATCCTCTTCGGGCGGCCGCCGACCGCGGAATTGCGCGGCACCTGGCGCAGCGGTGTCTTCAAGGGCGCGCGCTACGCGCCGGGCGGCCAGGAGCGCGAGCGCTTCGAGTTCAGCGAGCAGTTCCCGGACCTGGACGCCTACAGCGCCGCGGTGCATTGCGACGCTCAGGAGTCGCAGTACAAGTCCACGCTCAGCTACAGCATCGACGGCGGCAAGCTGCAGTCCTTCGAGTGGCGCTCGAGCGTCGCGCCGAGCGGGCATAGCTGCACTATCGCCCACGTGCAGCAGCAGCCCTTGAAGGGCGGCCTGCGCTTTGGCGCCGGCCGCTGCAACGTGACGCTACGGGAGCTCGGGGACTACGTGCGCGTCGCGGCGCAGAACTGCAGCGTCGAGACCCACGCGCAGCTCAGCACGCGCAGCAAGATCTTCTCTGCCGCCGCTACCGCATTCGGCGCCCCGCCCAACACCCAGGCCTCCACCGTGGACATCGCGCTGCCCGGTGTGCTGCCGGTGCTCAATCGCGCCGCCGTCGAGCACGCGATCCGCTTCGGGCTTGCCGTCGGCGCGACGATCAATCGGCGCTCGATATTCGCGCGCAAGAACTACTTCTATCCCGACCTGCCGAAGGGCTATCAGATCAGCCAGTACGAGCAGCCCATCGTGCAAGGCGGCGCGATTCGCATCGCGCTTGGCGAGAGCGACAAGGTCATCCGCCTGACGCGCGCGCATCTCGAGGAGGACGCGGGCAAATTGCTGCACGAAGTGCACGGCATGTCGGGCGTCGACTTCAACCGTGCCGGCACGCCGCTCCTCGAGATCGTCTCCGAGCCAGATCTGCGCGGCGCAAAGGAGGCCGTCGCTTATGCGCGCGCCCTGCACGCGCTCGTGGTGTGGATCGGCATCTGTGACGGCAACATGCAGGAGGGGTCGTTCCGCTGCGACGCCAATGTCTCCGTTCGCCGGCCGGACGCGCCGCTCGGCACGCGTTGCGAGCTGAAGAACCTGAACTCCTTCCGCTTCATGGAGCGCGCGATCGAATACGAAGCGCGCCGACAGATCGAGCTGTTGGAAGACGGCCGCCGCGTGGAGCAGGAAACGCGCCTCTACGACCCGGAACGCGACGAGACGCGCTCGCTGCGCACCAAAGAAGAGGCGCACGACTACCGCTACTTCCCGGATCCGGATCTGCTGCCGCTCGTCGTCACGGAGGACGAGATCGCGCGCATCGGGGCCACTCTGCCCGAGCTACCCGAGGCGCGCCGCACCCGCTTCGAGCGTGAATACGCGCTTTCGGCCTATGACGCGCGCGTGCTGACCGCGAGCCGCGCCGCGGCCGATTACTACGAGGCGATGGTCGAGGCGGCCGGGGTCGATCCCAAGCTCTGCGCGAACTGGCAGATGGGCGAGCTCGCGGCGGCGCTGAACCGCGAGGAGCGCGATATCGCCGACAGCCGCATTTCGCCGACGGACCTCGGCTGGCTTGTGAGTCAGGTTGCCCGAGGCGAGCTCACCGGCAAGATGGCGAAGCGCGCTTTCGAAGCAAGCTGGGAGAGCGCAGTTTCACCGCAGCTCGTGGTGGAGCGCGAAGGCCTGAAGCCGATCAGCGACCAGGCAGCGATCGAGAAGCTGGTGGAGGATGTGATCGCCGCGAACGCGCAGCAGGTGGCCGACTACCGCGCTGGCAAGCAGAAGGCGTTCAACTCGCTCGTCGGGCAGGTGATGAAGGCAAGCGGCGGCAAGGCAAACCCGGCGCAGGTAAACGAGATCCTGCGCCGTAAGCTCAGCGGCTGATTACTTGGGCCGCCGGGTGAGCTGGATGTAGCGCTTCTTGTCCTGATCGTATCTTGCGTTGATGAGGTCGACTTCCTTCTTCTTCGTCGCGAGCAGCTCTTCCTGCACTTTCAGGTCGACCTCGAGGCTGTTGATGTCTTCGACAAGCTTGGCCGGCGGTTGGCTGTTGCCCTTCTTGTCTTTGTAGAACTCGCGCTCCTTGTCGTAGCCGGCGCGACGGTTCTTCAGCGCATCGATCTTGGTTTCGACGTCCTGTACGGCGCTACGGTGGTCGGCCAGCGCGCGGGCGCGGGAATCGTCGATGTCGCGCTCGCTCGTGTAGGTGGCAAGCAGCGCGCGATTGCGGCGCGACTCCTCGCGCGTGGCAGCTTCTTCCTCCTTCGCCTTGGCGGCGGCCGCGGCCTTTTCTTCGCGCTCTTTTTGCTCGCCCTCCGGATCGATGCGCCGTACGACGAGACCCTGCGAGTTGAGCTGCTCCACGCGGTGCCCCATGCACTGCATCGGAATGGTGGAGCCGTAGTATTTCTTGCCGTCCGCGGTGGTGCAGCGGTAGGTGGCCTGCGCCAGCGCGCCGAGCGGCGCGATCATGAGCGCCGCGAGCATTGTCGTTTTTAGCATCGCGTCCCTCCCGAGACGAATGCGCCGATTGTAGCTGCTAAAATCCGCGCCGCACATGCACTTTGCCGACAAGGCGGTCATCGCCGAAATCACCGCGCGGATGCTGCTGGAAGTGAAGGCGGTGCTGTTCTACGAGGCGAAGCCCTTCGTCTTCACCTCGGGCTGGGCGAGCCCGGTGTACATCGACTGCCGCAAGCTCATCTTTTATCCGCGGATCCGCGGGCAGCTCGTGGACTTCGCCGCGGTCACGCTGGCACGCGACGCCGGATTCGAGCAATTTGACGTGGTCGCCGGCGGCGAGACGGCCGGCATTCCCTACGCCGCCTGGCTCGCCGATCGCCTCGGCCTGCCGATGCAGTATGTGAGAAAAAAGCCCAAGGGCTTTGGCCGCAACGCCCAGATCGAGGGCGACATTCGCGCCGGCGCGCGCACGCTGCTGGTGGAGGACCTCACTACCGACGGGCGCTCGAAGATCAATTTCTGCCAGGCGCTGCGCGAAGCGGGCGCCGTCGTCGAGCACGTGTTCGTCAACTTCTACTACGACATCTTCCCCGAGGCCAGGCAGACGCTTGCCGATCTGAACGTGCGGCTGCAAGGACCGCTACCTGGCTGCGGCACAGATCGCCGAGGTCGAGCGCTTCCTGCACGAGCCGGCGAAATGGTCCGCGGCGCATGGCGGCGTGGCGGCTTTTCCCAGCGGTTGAGAGTAATAACGCTCAACGTCAACGGCGTACGCTCGGCGGCAAAGAAGGGACTGTTCCGCTGGCTCGCCGCGCAGCAGCCGGACGTCGTCTGCCTCCAGGAGCTGAAATGCCACGAGACCGACCTCGATGCGAAGCTGCACGGGCTCAAGCTCTACGAAAGCTGCCACGCCTTCGCCGAGAAGAAGGGCTACAGCGGCGTGGCGCTCTACAGCCGGAAGACACCCGACGAGGTGCGGCGCGGCTTCGCCAGCCGCGAGTTCGACACCGAAGGGCGCTACGTCGAGGCGCGCTTCGGCAGACTCTGGGTGGTGTCCGTTTATCTGCCCTCGGGGTCGGCCGGGCCCCATCGGCAAGCATCGAAGTTCCGCTTCCTCAAGCAGTTCCTTCTGCATCTCAAGCGGCTGCGCGAGCGCAACTCCGAAATCATCCTGTGCGGCGACTGGAACATCGCGCACAAGGAGATCGATCTGCGCAACTGGCGCTCGAACCAGAAGAACTCGGGCTTCCTGCCCGAGGAGCGCGCCTGGCTCACGCGCGTCTTCGATGAGATCGGCTTCGTCGACGTCTTCCGGCGTTTGAACGACAAGCCCGACCAGTACACCTGGTGGTCCAACCGCGGCCGGGCCTGGGCCAAGAATGTCGGCTGGCGCCTTGATTACCAGATCGCCACGCCGGGCATCGCCGGAAGAGCGGTCCGAGAGTCGATCTACAAGCGCCGGCGCTTCTCCGATCACGCGCCGCTCACGATCGACTATGACCACGCGCTCTGAGCGCGGCGACTGGCGCTTGAGCCTGCCGCCAGGCGTGCGGCCCTACTTCGAGGCGGCGCCGCTCGCGGCGCTCTTTCTCGGCATCTCCTCCGGCTTCGCCTTCTCCATGATCGGCGCCACGCTTACCACGCGCCTCGCGCAGCACGGCATCACCAAGAGCGCGGTGACCGCTTTTGCGCTCACCTTCCTCGCCTACAACTTCAAGTTCCTCTGGGCGCCGATCGTCGACAACCTGCGGCTGCCATTTATCGGCCGCTTCGGCCAGCGCCGCAGCTGGCTGTGGGCGCTTGGCGCGCTCGTCATGGCGGCGGTGGCGTTTCTCGGCTTCGCCGATCCGGGCTCGGCGCTCTCCGTCGTGGCGCTCGCTGCGATCGCGCTCGGCGTGGCCGGGGCGACCTTCGACATCATCATCGATGCGTATCGCATCGAGCTCCTCGCGCCGCGCCAGCTCGGCGTCGGCTCGGGCATGTCGCAGTATGGCTGGCGCATCGGCGCCGCTGCGGCGGGCGCGCTCGCGCTCGTGCTGGCGCAGCGCGCGGGCTGGACCGTGGCCTATGTCGCCTGCGCCGCGTTCGCCCTGCCGGCGATGCTCGTTGCGCTCGTCATGGGCGAGCCCGCGCGGCACCGGGAACCGGCCAGGTCGCATGGCGCGCTCGCGGCGATCGTGGCCTACTTCAGCCCGCTTGTCGAATTCCTCAAGATCGGCGACACGCTCGCGAACCTGACGTTGCGCCTGCTCTTCGCGGACCTTGGCTTCACGAATGACGAGATCGCGTTCTACGACGTCGGCGTCGGCTTCGTGGCGCTGCTGGTGGGCATCTTCATCGGCGGCATCGCCTATGCCCGCCTGGGGATGAAGCGCTCGGTGCTGATCAGCCTGGTGCTGATGGCGGTGTCGAATTTCAGCTTTGCCGCGCTTGCCGCCGCCGGCCATACGAACCTCGGCATGGCAGCGGCGATCGGCTTCGAGAACTTCGCGAGCGGCATGGGCGGCGTCACGGTGGTCGCGTATCTCTCAGCGCTTTGCAATCTGCGCTTCACCGCGACCCAGTACGCGCTGCTCTCCGCGCTCGCGAGCATCGCCGGGCGCTTCATTACCGGCACGACGGTTGGCGCGCTGATCGAGGCGATCGGCTACGTCAACTTCTACCTGCTCACCACGATCATCGCGCTCCCGGGCGTGGCGCTCTTCTGGTACATGATGCGCTCGGGGCTCGCCGATCTCTCGATCGGCTCGGCGGGCAGGGAAGGCGCCTAGCGCCTAGCGCTTACGGCGGCGCTTCGCCACCTTAGAAGCCTGTCTTCCGAGCGCACGCCGCGTCTTCTTCGGCAGGTGCGAGATGGTGCGCTTGCGCCGGGCGGCCGTCGCGGCCTTGCCGATGTTGCGGCGCGCGGCGCGCCGCTGTCTGGTGGTGCTCATGCAAGCTTGGCACCGCGGCGTGCCAGAAGTTCCGCGAGCAGCGAGCGATGACAGCGCTCCGCGCGCTCGCAGTAGCAGCCGATCGAAACGTTGCTGTGCCTTGACAACGCGGCGAGCAGGTCGATTAGCCGCTGTGCGCGCGGCTCGCGCATCTCGCGGTGATAGTTGCGCGCGTATTTTCGCCAGCGCGCATCGGTCCACGGCTGGGAGAGCGCCCAGCTCACCCATTTCTCGCTCGGCGCGAGCTCCGGCAGCCACACGTCGTAGTAGCCGCGGCGCGCGTAGTCTGACTTGCGCACGCCGCGCGGCGCACGGCGCACCACGCCGATGCGCAAACCTTCCCCGGGGCGCCGTGCAGTTCCCAGGCGTACTACGCGTATCGCCAAGCCGTCTTTTGCGCCTTGACGATGTATTGCGCGCCAAGGAGTGGCGCGATCGGCAGCCGCGAGATCGGCGCGAGCGCCCGGTTGAGCGCGTCGGAAGCCCGCTCGTGCATTTCCTTCAGCGGAAAGAAAATGAAGTTACACGCCTGGCTTTCGATCTTGCGCATGCCGAGCTCCGCGAGCTCGCGGTCGAGCGTCCAGGGCAGGCATGGCATTGCCGGATACGCGGTGCGTCGCGGCCGCCCGACGAGCCGGCGGACGGCCAGATAGGCCGAGGCGGCGAGATGATAAGCCGCGGCGCGGTTGGGAACCGTCAGCACGAGGTGGCCGCCCGGCTTGAGCACGCGCAACATCTCGCGTAGCGCGCCCTCGCGCGCCGGCAGGTATTCGAGCACGCCCATGGCGAGAACGGCGTCGAACGAGCCCTCGCCGAATTCCAGTCGCTCGACGTCGCCCACGCCGAGGTGGCAGCGCCTGGCGAGCGGATGGCCGCTCATGCGCTGCTCGGCACGGCGGATCATCTCCGCCGAAATGTCGATGGCGTGCACCTCGCACCCCATGGCAAGCAGATCCGGCAGCATGATTCCCGGCCCGCAGCCCACTTCCAGGAGGCGGCCGCGGCTGCCGAGCAGCATGCCCACGGCGATGCGCTTCTGCGAGACGAAGGAGAACTGCCGCTCGCGTTCGCGCACGTACTCGAGCGCGAGCGAGTCGAAGAGCGCCTCGACCTGCGACTTCGCCGCGGCAGGGGCAGTGCGGGCCTCGCCCATGGCCGTATTTCAAGCAGGCTTCGGGCCGTAGTCCGGCCGGAGTACTCAGCCCTTGCGCTTGAAGAACTGAACTGCGCGCTCGTGCTTCTCGGCAGCGGCGCGCGTCTTGAACGTGCCGAGGTTGCGCCGCCGGCCGGTCTTGGGGTTCGGCTTGCGCGAGTAGAGCCGGTATTCGCCGGAAGCGAGCTTGCGGATCATGCGCTCCTCACGCCGCGCGCGAGCGCGAACGCCCAGATGCAAAGGCAGCCGGCGACGATCAGGCCCAGCCACGATACCCAGAGGGGAACCGTCCACGCGCCGATCTGCGCCGGCCAGCCATAGACGAGCCGCAGCAGATGTAGCAGCGTCACCGCCGCGAACAGTAGTCCGGAAATCAGAAGGTAGCTCTGCATTAGCCGCTCCTTGGCGCCCCGCGCCACAGCATGTAGCACATATACGCTACGACCGCCGCATTGAGTAGAAGTGCGGCAAGCTTGATCCACGTGACGCCGCGCGCGAGCTCGTAGAGCTCCACCGGCACGTAGATGCCGCCGCTCACCGCCGCGATCCACTCTCCCCACCGGCGCTGGAACCAAAGGCCATAGGCCTCGGCGAAGCGCAGCAGCGCGTACGCCAGCGCGAGCACCGCCAGGCCCCAAAGCTGCGCATCGCTCAGGTTCGCCGCGAGCTGCAGAAAGATGTGCGGAAATTTCCTCGCCGCGTCGAGATGCAGCCGGTCGATCAGCGCGTGCGCATTGCACCCTTCAGGGCTTCGAATACCGCCACCGCTCGCAGGCCAGCGAGCTCAGTGTCGTGTCTTGTCGATGAAAGCGTAAAGCACCGAATCGATGAGCTCGCCGTCCTTGGAAACACTCGCTCTTAGCACCGCTTCGCGCGCAAAGCCGCATTTCTCCAGCACTCGCATCGAAGCCGGGTTCCATTCGAACACCGGCGACTCGAGCCGCGCGAGGCCAAAGCGCTCCATCGCGTAAGGCACGACGGCCTTCACCGCCGCCGTCATGATGCCGCGGCCCCAGTAGGCTTCGCCGAGCCAGTAGCCGAACTGCGCCGTTCGCTTGTACACGCCTTCGCCGAGCATGCAGCCAATGGCGCCGACGGCCTCGCCGCCGAGCTCGATCGCCCAATGCGTCGGCTCCGGCATGCCCTCCAGCATGGCAAACCACGCGTCCGCATGCTCATCTTTGTACGGGTACGCGAATCGGTGCGTGAGGTTCCGCCAGATGTTGCGGTTATTCGCATGGCGCACGAGCGATGCCTTGTCGCTGCGCGCCCAGTCGCGAACGATGCAGGGTCCGCAGTCGAGACGCAACGTCTATCCGGCCGTGCAGCGGTACACCGCCACGCTGCCGAGGAGATTCGGCAGCCAGGTGACGGGCTTGCCCTCGTGCAGCACGAGCCGCTCGCGGATGCGCACGTGCAGGCGCCGGCACAGGTCTTCGAAGTCCACCGTGGTGCAGTGATGCACGTTCGGCGTCTCGTACCACTCATAGGGCAGCGTCTGCGATACCGGCATGCGGCCGGCGAGCACCTGCAGCCGCGCGCTCCAGTGGCCGAAGTTCGGGAAGCTGACGATCACCTCGCGGCCCACGCGCAGCATCTCGCGCATCAGGAATTCGGTGCGATGAATCGTCTGCAGCGTCTCGGAGAGAATCACGCAGTCGAAGGTATGGTCGCCGAAGAGCGAGAGGCCGCTTTCCAGGTCGACCTGGAGAACGTTGACATCATTGTCCACGCAGTCGAGCACCGCGGCGTCGTCGATCTCCACGCCGTAGCCCGGCGCCTGGCGCTCCTGCCACAGGGTGCGCAGGAGCGAGCCGTCGCCGCAGCCGAGATCCAGCACCCGCGCCTGCGGCGCGACCCACTGCGCGATGGCGGCCAAGTCAGGTCTCAAATGCGCGGCTCTCATAGCTCGATGTTGCCAAAGTAGGCGGCGAGCGCCTTGTGATAGCGCGGATCCTCGAGCAGGAATGCGTCATGGCCGCCGGGCGCGTCGATCTCGAGGTACGAGACGATGCGCCGGTTGTCGAGCAGCGCGCGCACCAGCTCCCGCGAGCGCGGCGGCGGAAAGCGCCAGTCGGACTTGAACGACACCAGGAGGAACGCGGCTTTAGCGCGCGCGAGCGCCGCCGAGAGGTTGCCGCCGTAGTCGGCGGCGGGATCGAAGTAGTCGAGCGCCTTGGTGATGCGCAGGTACGTGTTGGCGTCGAAGTAGCTCGAGAACTTGTCGCCCTGGTAGCGCAGGTACGACTCCACCTCGAAGTCGATGTCGAAGTCGAATCCCGGCGTGCCGCGCCGTAGCAGCCGGCCGAACTTTTCGGCCATCGCTTCGCCGGAGAGATACGTGATGTGGCCGATCATGCGCGCGATGCGTAGCCCGCGCACCGGCACCACGCCCTTGTCGTAGTAATGCCCGCCGTGGAAATCCGGGTCGGTCATGATCGCCTGGCGCGCCACCTCGTTGAAGGCGATGTTCTGCGGCGTGAGGCGAGCCGCCGCGGCGATGACGATCGAGTGTCGGATGCGCTCCGGGTACGAGAGCGTCCACTGCAGCGCCTGCATCGCGCCGAGCGAGCCGCCGATCACGGCGGCGAAGCGCTCGATGCCGAGGTGATCGGCGAGCCGCGCCTGGGCTTCGACCCAGTCCTCGACCGTCACTACCGGAAAATCGGCGCCCCATGGCTTTCCTGTCGCCGGGTTGACGGACGCCGGGCCGGTCGAGCCGAAACACGAGCCGATGTAGTTCGAGCCGACGACGAAGAAGCGTCGCGTGTCGAGCGGCTTGCCCGGCCCGACCAGGTTGTCCCACCAGCCGAGGTTGTCCGGCTGGTCCGCGTAGTAGCCGGCGACGTGATGCGAGGCGTTCAGTGCATGGCAGACGAGCACCGCGTTCGTGCGCGCGGCATTCAGCTCGCCATAGGTCTCGTAGGCGATCTCGAAGGCGGGCAGCGTCGCGCCGCCTTTCAGGCGCAGCGGCTCGCTGAACTGCGCCTTCTGCGCAACAGCCGCGCCAACGGAAGAGGGATCGTGAGGAGCGTTCATGTCTCTTTAGCGGTATTTGTTAGGCGCCCGCAAGCTGACTCAAATCGGCGCGCGCGAAATTATAACTAGGAGATGTCTCCGCCCGGCGGCACGCCGGCGGCGCCGCTCGCGATCAGCCGTTCGATCTTGTCCGCGCTGTAGCCCGCCTCGCGCAGCACTTCGCGCGTGTGCTCCCCCAGCCGCGGCGCATGGCGCCGGTACTCGGGCTTCGATTGCGACCATTCCGAGGGCACCGCCATCGTGCGGATGCGACCTTCGCTCGGGTGCTCGACGGTGCGGAAAAAGCCGGTCGCCGCGAGGTGTGGGTCGGCGACGATGTCGGCGAGGCTGTTCATGCGCTGCACGGGAATGTCGGCCGCCTCCAGGGATTCGATCCACTCGGCAGTGGTGCGCTTCTTCATCTCCGCGGCGACGAACGCATAGGCGGCGTCGTAATGTTGGCTGCGCACTTCCTGCGTCGCGAAGCGCGCATCGGCCGCCATCTCGGGCCGGCCGATCACCTTGAAATACGCCGCCCACTGCTTGTCGTTGTAGATGAGCGCGCAGACATAGCCGTCCTTTGTCTGGTACGGGCGCCGATCGGGCGCCAGCATGCGCGCGTAGCCCGGCTCGCCGTGCTGCGGCTCGAAGGTGTAGCCGCCCAGGTGCTCGCCGAGCACGATCTGCAGCAGGTGCTCGTACATCGGTACGTCGACGCGCTGGCCCTTGCCGCTCTTCTCGCGGTAGTAGAGCGCCGCGCTCACCGCGCTCGCCACCTGCTGGCCTACCGAGCGGTCGGCGACGATGATCGGCGCATAGCGCGGCGTCTCGGCGCCCTGCACCTTGAGGAGCGCCGGGATGCCCGCCGCGCCCTGGATGAGATCGTCGTACGCCGCCTTGGCGGCATACGGCCCGCGCTGGCTGTAGCCGAAGCAGCCGACATAGATGATTCGCGGATTCACCGCGCGCACGTCCTCGTACGCGAGCTTGAGGCGCGCCATCGCCTGCGGCCGGATGTTGTAGACCAGCACATCGGCCCGCTTTGCGAGCGCGAGGCAGGCTTCGCGCGCGGCGTCCTGCTTGAGGTCGAGCACGATCGAGCGCTTGTTGCGGTTGGCGTTGAGGAAGATGTGTCCCATGCCCGGATTGCGGAACGGCCAGGCGTAGCGCATGACATCACCGCCCGGCGGCTCCAGCTTCACGACGTCGGCACCGAGGTCGGCGAGGATCTGCGTCGCATAAGGCCCCATCACCACCGTGGTGAGGTCGAGCACCCGGACGCCGGTGAGTGGTCCACTCACGCGTCGATCACCATTTCGAGCAATGCGTAGGAAAGCGTCTTGCCATGCGGGTCGATGGCGAGCGACGTGGTGACGCCGGTGTCGAGGGCGCGCTCGCAGACGAACTGCAGCGCATGGAGGTTTGGCACCTCGTAGCGCCGCACCTCGCCTTGAACGAGGTGTCCGAGGTGGCGTTTCACGGCCTGGGCCGTGACGTGCTCGCGCAGCAGGGGATAGTCGCCCTCCCGATAGCAGATCAGCGCGAGCGTCAGCGTGTCGCCCTTGTCGCCGGCGCGCGCGTGCGCGAGCTCATGCAGCTTGCGTTTCACGGTCCTCCTGGAGCAGCGTGACCTGTGGACGCACGCGCGAGCGATCGAGAAGCAGCGACACCACGCCGATACGCTCCTGCGCGTAGCGGCGCACGCCGCCACCACCCGCCGGCCCGTTGATCCACAGCGCCTCGACTTCGGCGCCGACACGCTCGGCGAGCTCGCGCGTCGCGGCGCGGGCGGCGATGCGCAGGCGCACTTCGTAAGGGGCATGCGCGTGGCCGAAGTCGCTGTGGTGCGCGCTGTCGATGCCGATGAGATCGATGCGCAGGTCCGGCACGTCGTCTCGCAGCCGCTCGCGCACGATCTCGCCGGCGAGGCGGGCACGCTCTACCGCCCGGGCGCCCGCGTAGGAGATCTCGCCTTCGCCGACAAAACCGGCGCGGTAGCCCACGCTCACTTTGTACGTTGATGTCCGCGGGCGACCGCTTGCGCCTTGCACCGCGACTCGGTCCGCGCCCAGCTCGCGCAGCGAGACCGTGGTGAAATCCGCGACGACGTCCGGCGTGATATAGCCGCCCGGATCGGTCACCTCGTAGAGCAGCTGCTCCTTCACCGTGCGCAGCGTGATGGCGCCGCCCGTGCCGGCGACCTTGCCGAGCACGCCGTTGCCGTCGGCATCGACATCGCACCAGGGGAAGCCGAGCTGCGCGAGGTTCGGCACGTCCTTCAGTCCCGGCTCGGCGTAGTAGCCGCCGGTTACCTGTCCCGCGCATTCGAGCAGATGGCCGATCGCAGTCGCCCGGCCCAGGCGGTCCCAGTCGGTCACCTGCCAGCGAAAAGCGTGTACCAGCGGCGCGACGAAGAGCGACGGATCGGCGACGCGGCCGGTGATGATGACCTCCGCGCCGGTGGCGAGTGCGGGCAGCATCTCCTCGGCGCCGAAGTAGGCGTTCGCGGAGACAAGCGTCCCGTAGTCGGCGAGCGGCGCGCCTCGCGCCTCGATCGTGCGCATGCTGGGCGCGAGCTGCGCCAGCACGTCGTCGCCGCTCAGCGCCGCCACCTTGATGCGCAGGCCGAGCTCCTTCGCGAGCGACATGAGCTTGCGAGCCGCGCCCAGCGGATCGGCGGCGCCCATGTTGGTGACGATGCGAAAGCCATGGCGCACTGCGAGCGGCAGCAGTGCACGCAGCCGCGTCTCGAGGAGCGGGTCGTAGCCGGCGGCCGGTTCAGCGAGCTTGCGGAGCTGCGCCAGCGCGATGGTGCGCTCCGCGAGGCATTCGAGGATCAGGTAGTCGAGCTCGCCTCGCGAAGCGAGGATCACCGCGGGCTCCAGGCGATCGCCCTGGAAGCCGCTGCCTGCGCCGAGCCGGACCCTATTCAGGCTCGATTCCCGCCAGTCTTACGAGCTTCGCCCAGTGCGCCACCTCGGCCTGGATGAATCTTCCGAGCTCAGCGGGCCCGAGCGGCGCGACGTCAGTGCCGACCAGCGCGAACTTCTCCTTCACTTCCGGCTTGGCGAGCGCCTTCATGTTCACCTCGTGCAGGCGCTGCACGATCGGCTCGGGCAGCTTCGCCGGGCCGACCAGCGCGAACCAGGCGATGATCTCGTAGCCGGGCAGCTCCTCGGCGATCGCTGGCAGCTCGGGCGCGAGCGAGCTGCGCTTGGCGGAAGTGACGGCGAGGCCGCGGAGCTTTCCACCCTTCGCCTGCGCGAGCGCGTTCGCCATGTCGACGAAGGTGAACTGCAGCGACCCGCCCATCGTGTCGGTGATCGCCTGGGGGATGCCTTTGTAGGGCACTTCCACGAAGTCGAGCTTGCCGAGCTGCTTCAGCATGGCGAGCGAGACCTGCGAGCCCGAGGAGCCATAGCCGGCGGAAAGCTTCCCCGCCTTCCCGCGCACGTCGGCGAGAAACTCCTTCAGGTTCTTCGCCGGAAACTGCGGCGGCACCATCAGCATGAACGACGTCGTGCCGTAGCGCGTGATCGGCGTGAAGTCCTTGACCGGGTCGTAGCTGAGCTTCCTGAACAGGCTCGGATTCGCCGCATGGGGCGTATTCGTGGTCAGCATGAGCGTGTAACCGTCGGGCGCCGCCTTCGCCACTTCCGCCGCCGCGATCGCGCCTTGCGCGCCGGCCTTGTTCTCCACCACGAACGGCTGCTTGAGCGCGGCCTGCAGCTCGGCGCCTACTAGGCGCGCAACCTGGTCGGTGGCGCTGCCGGCGGGGAATGGAACGATGAGCTTTACCGGATGCGACGGATAGGTCTGCGCGGCCGCCGCCGATGAAAGCAGCCCGGCGAGAAAAGCGATGATGCGCATCAGATCTCCTTAGGTATTGAGCTGCGCGAGGAGCTCGCGCGTCTTCGCCGGGTCGGTGTTGCGCAGCACGCGCTGCGCGGCCGCCTGCACCTCGCCCAGGTTGGTGCGCAGGATGCGCTCCTTGATCGCCAGGAGCTGCGACGGATGCATGGAGAAGTTGCGCAGGCCGAGGCCGAGAAGCAGGCGCGTGAGCTGCAAGTCGCCCGCCATCTCGCCGCAGACCGCGATCGGCATGCCGCCGCGGGTGGCCGTCTGGATAGTGTTGGCGACGAGAGTGAGAACGGCGGGGTGCAAGGGATCGTAGAGGTGCGCCACCGCGTCATCGGTGCGGTCGATGGCGAGCGTGTACTGGATGAGGTCGTTCGTGCCGATCGAGAGGAAATGCAGGCGCCGCATGAAGATCGGCAGCGCGAGGGCCGCCGCCGGGATCTCGATCATGCCGCCGATCTGGACCGCGCGCTCGTAGGGCTGGCCGCGCTCTTCGAGCTGCGCCTTTGCCTGGGCGATCAGCGTGAGCGTCTGGTCGATCTCGTGCGCGTGCGCGAGCATCGGCAGCAGGACGCGCACCGTGCCGTAGTGCGAGGCGCGCAGGATCGCGCGGAGCTGGGTGAGGAACATCTGCGGCTCGGCGAGGCAGAAGCGGATCGCGCGCAGCCCCATCGCCGGGTTGGGCATGACATGCGCGGCCTCGCCGCCGTTCATCGCCTTGTCGGCGCCGATGTCGAGCGTGCGCAGCACGACGGGCTTGCCCTGCATGCCCTCGGCGACCTGCCGGTAGGCCTCGAACTGCTCGTCCTCGCTCGGCAGGTCCTTGCGGTTCAGGAACATGAACTCGGTGCGAAAGAGGCCGACGCCCTCGGCGCCCGCTTCGAGGACTTCGTTCAGGTCCTGCGGCAGCTCGATGTTGGCGTAGAGGTCGATCGGCGTGCCGTCCGCGGTCGTGGCGCGGGTCTTCTTCAGGCGCTTCAAGCGCGCTCGCTCGGCCTTGAGCTCGGCCTGGCGCTCGCGATACTCGGAGAGCACGAGCGAGTCGGGGTTGACGACCAGCAGCCCGCGCTCGCCGTCGACGATCAGGAGCTCGCCTTCGTTGATGGTCTGGAACGCGTGGTGCAGGCCGACGATCGCCGGGATGGCGAGCGAGCGCGCGACGATCGCCGTGTGCGAGGTCACGCCGCCGACATCGGTGACGAAGCCGCCGAAATGGTGGCGCTTGAAGAGGATCATGTCGGCGGGCGAGAGGTCGTGCGCGACCACGATCAGCTTCTGCTCTTCCGACAGCGCCGGCTCGACGAGGGTCTGGCCGCCCATCAGCGCCTTCAGCACGCGCTCGACCGCATGCTGCACATCCGCCTTGCGCTCGCGCAGGTACGGATCGTCGATCTCGTCGAAGCGCTCCACCAGCCGCTCCATCTGCTGCACCAGCGCCCACTCGGCGTTGGCGCGCCGGCTGCGGATCAGCTCGCGCGGCGCGACAGCAAGCGCCGAGTCGTTGAGGATCATGCGGTGCAGGTCGAGGAATGCCTCCAGCTCCTGGGGCGCGCCGGGCGCGATGTGGGCTTTGAGCGCCTGAAGCTCCGCTTGCGCCGCCTGCATCGCGCGATCGAAGCGCGCGAGCTCGGCCTCCACGGCCTCGGGCGCGATCTCGTAGTGCGCGACCTCCAGCCGTGCGGTGGCGACGAGGTGGGCGTAGCCCACCGTGATGCCGCCCGACACCGCGTAGCCGTGCAGGACGAAGTTCATTCGCCTTCTCCGAAGCGCTCGGCGATGAGCCTGGTCAGCGCGGCGAGCGCCGCCTGCGCATCCGTGCCTTGTGCCTCGATGGTCACGGTCGAGCCTTGGCCCGCCGCGAGCATCATCACCCCCATGATGCTTTTCGCGTTCACGCGGCGGCCCGCGCGCGAGAGCCAGATGTCGCTCTGGAAGCCGCTCGCGATATGCGTGAGCTTGGCGGCGGCGCGCGCGTGCAGGCCGAGCCGGTTCACGATTGGCGCTTCCACGCTAGGCATCGAGGCACCGATCGGAGTTCATGTGCACCACGCCTTCAGCGCCGCCGGAGAGCGCGCGCTGCACGGCGCCGGCGAGCGAGCCGTTGCGGGCGGTCAGCACGCGCAGCAGCATCGGCAGCGAGGCGCCGGAGACGCCTTCCACATGCCCGTCGTCGAGCAGCCGCGACACCACGTTGCCGGGCGTGGCGCCGAAGATGTCGGTCAGCACCAGCACGCCGTCGCCGGCATCGAGCCGCTCGAGGAGCTCGCGCGCGCGCAGCACGAGATCGTCCGGGTCGTCCTGGCGCCACACGCTGAGCGTCATCACCTGTGCCGGCGCGCCGCCAAGGATCTGGCTCGCACTCGCGAGCAGCGCCGTGCCGATCTCGCCGTGCGTCACCAGCGGCACGCCGATCATGCGATGCGCGCTTCGAGCGCGGCTACGAAAGTCCCGGCGACGTCGAAGCCGCTCTGATCCTGGATTTCGCGGAAACAGGTCGGGCTGGTGACGTTCACCTCGGTGAGCTTGCCGCCGATGACGTCGATGCCCGCAAACCAGAGGCCAAGATCGTTGAGGGCCGGCGCCAGCCGGCGGCAGATCTCGCGATCCCGCGCCGTGAGCGATGTGGGCGCTGCGATGCCGCCGGAGGCGAAGTTCGCCCGCAGCTCTCCCTCGCGCGGCACCCGGAGCACGGCGCCGATCGGCTCGCCGCCGAGGAGGATGATGCGCTTGTCGCCCTCGCGCACGGCGGGCAGATAGGCCTGCGCCATCACCGGAACGCGTCCGCTGTCGGTGGCGATCTCCAGCAGCGCCGGGAGATTCGGGTCCCCGCGCCGCACCCGGAGGACGCCCTGTCCACCACAGCCATCGAGCGGTTTCACCACGCCATCGCCTCCCTGCGCGTCGATGAACGCGCGGAGCTGGGTGATGCTGGCGGATACCAGGCTCGGCGGCACCAGGTCGGGGAAGCGCAGCGCGAACAGCTTCTCGTTCGCCGCCCGCAGGCCGCCCGGGTGGTTGATCAGGAGCGGGCCCGGTCCCAGCTCGACCAGCTGCGTGGCGCGAACGAACTCGACGTCGACGGGAGGATCCTTGCGCAGGAGCAGGATGTCCAGCTCCGAAAGCGGTGCGTCGAACTCTCCCACGACCCTGAAGTGCGCTCCGGGCTTGCGCTGGACCTCGACCGTGCGCATGTGCGCGCACGTCTGGCCGTCCGCGAAGTAGAGCCAATCCTGCCGCAGCTCTCGGATTTCGAGGCCACGCCGCTGGCACTCGAGCATCAGGGCAAAGGTAGAGTCGTGCTCCACCCGCACCCGTTCCAGCGGGTCCATCAGGAAGCCGATGCGCATGCCGGAGAAGCTGTGCCTTGGCGTGCGCCGCGGCACATTTCGGGCGTCGAGGTGCCGGCTGCTTGCCTGCTATGCGAGCTCGGAGCGCTGCCGAAAGGCGAAGGCCCGGAGCGTCTCCGCCCGGGCCTTCGCGCCGAAGCAGCGTTCTTTCTCGAGCTTAGACGCCGGCCGGGCCGAGCAGCGCCGAAGGATCGAATGCGTCCTCGGTGCCGTCGGTCCAGTCGACATAGAGCTGATTGTTCTTGGACACGATGTTGCCCGCCACGGCGCCGTCGTACTCGACGTCGCCGCCCGCCGACCAGGTGGCGGTGCCCGTGCCGGTACCGCTGGTCGTGGTGGTCACGTTGACGTTGAGGTTGAACGCCACCGAGTGGTCTGTGGTGACTCCATCCTGCTTGAGAACGTCGACGCCGATGCCACCGTTCCAATGGATGACGGTGGTATCCGTGGTCCCGCTGGTCGAGTCCTGCATCGACAGGCCCCAGTGCTCGTTGGCGCGGACCAGGCCGATGTGATCGGTCGCGGTCCCATTGACGTTGATGTTGACGGTGGTGCTGTTCGAGCCCAGCGACACCGACACGGCATAGGTGATGTTGAAGTCGGCGTTGACGTGCACCACGCTGCCGTTGCGTGAGAACATCATCGCGCCGCTGACGGAGACCGAAGCGCTGGAGCTACCGGTGACGTTGCCGGTGTAGTGGAGGTTGGTGCCCGTCCAGGGGCCGGCGATCACCTCGATCTTGAGGTCGAAGCTGGTGGTGTTGTCCGTCCAGGTCACCTTCGCCGTGTCACCCGTGTCGTAGTCGATTTCGAGATAGGTGGTGGCGGCCGCGCTGCAGCCTTGGCTGCCCGCCGCGACCAGCGTCGGGTTGCCGCCGATGCGACGGATGCAGCCGGTCGGGATCGTCGCCGACTTCGAGCTGCCGCCGAGGCCGAGTGCCTGCTGCACGCCGCCCGCGCCAGGAGCGACGGCCGCCGCCGCCATCAGATCGGGATCGGGCAATCCCGTGCTCAGATCTACGGCCGACACGTCCCCGGAAGCGGCGGCGTCGCCGACGCTGCTGCCGATGGACTGCAGGCCGATCGAAGCCTGGGTGTTGGTGGATGCCGAGCTCATGCCGAGCTGGGCTTGCGAGGCGGTCGCCTTGATCTCCGGCGTCGCCATGATCGTGGGCTTGCTGCCGCATGCAGCGGCAGCGATGGCTGCTGCAACCAGAATCCTTCGCATTTCGTTTGGCTCC
>VBCM01000201.1 GCA_005883675.1 Betaproteobacteria bacterium | reverse complement strand
CGCTGGACAACATCGTGCGCATGGCGCCGCATACGCTCGATGCGCGCGGCGAGGCGCTGGTCGCCGACTTCGACTTGTCGCGCGGCGCGGCTAGCTCCGTGTACCAGATCCTCTCGAACGCGGACATGCCGTGGCCGAAGGTGCGGCTCGCCGACGGCAAAGAATTGCTGCTCGACCACTCCGGATACGAGGAGGGTCGCGAAGCGGCCAACCGCGACGATCGCAAGCGCGTGTTCGACGCGTTCTGGGGCAAGTGGCAGGAGTTCGAGCGCAGCTACGGCGTCACCTTTCACGAGAGCCTGAAGAAGGACGCGGTCTACACGCGCGTGCGCAAGTACCCGGGGACGCTCGAGCGCGCCCTCGACGGCGAGCGGCTGCCGCGTGCCGTCTACGACACGCTCATCGCCGAGACCAACAAGGGTTTGCCAACGCTGCATCGCTACTTCAGGCTGCGCGCGCGCCTTCTCGGCATCCCCGCTGGCGAGATGCGCTACTACGACATCTATCCGCCGCTCGTGACCGGCTCCTACACGTATTCGCTCGACGAAGCGAAGCGCCTGGTGCTCGAGTCGGCGCGGCCGCTTGGCGAGCGCTACGTCGCGGCGATGGCGAAAGGATTCGCAAGCCGCTGGATGGACGCCTATCCGCGGCCGCATAAGCAGTCCGGCGCGCACATGGCGGGCGATGCCTACGACGTGCATCCGTACGTGCTCATGAATTACATCGGCAACTACGAGTCGGTGGCCACCATCGCGCACGAGTGGGGCCACGCGATGCACTCGTATTTCTCGAACGCGACGCAGCCCTACATCAACTCGGAGTATGCGACGTTCGTGGCGGAGATCGCCTCGACCTTCAACGAGGCGCTGCTCCTCGAGCAGATGCTGAAGCGCGCAAAAACGGACCAGGAGCGGCTCTTCTACCTCGGCTTTTCGCTCGAGAACCTGCGCGCCACTTTCTTCCGCCAGGCGATGTTTGCGGAATTCGAGCGCGACGTGCACGCGCGCGTCGATCGCGGCGAGCCGCTCTCGGGCAAGCGCCTCTCCGAGCTCTACGGCGCGATCCTGCGCCGCTATCACGGCGAGCGCGAAGGCGTGGTCAAGATCGACGACCGCTATACGGTGGAATGGGCCTACATCCCGCATTTCTATCGCGCGTTCTACGTCTTCCAGTACGCGACCTCGATCGCGGCGAGCTCGCTCTTTGCCGAGCGCGTGCTGAAGGACGAACCCGGCACGCGCGAGCGCTATCTGGCGCTGCTTAGCGCAGGCGGCTCCGACTACCCATATGAGCTGGTGAAGCGAGCGGGCGTCGATCTCGCGAGCCCCGCGCCCTACCGCGCGGTGATCGCCCGCATGGATCGCATCATGGATGAGATCGAGGCCATCGAAGCACGCCGCGGCCACAAATAGGCTACAGTCGCGCCGTGAACCGGCTAATAAGAACAACCACCATCGCGGTGCTCGGCCTCGCGGCCGGCGCTTGCACGGTCATGGAGACGAAGCCCGTCGCGCGCGAAGACCTGAAGAACATGCAGGGCCATGTCATCGGCTACAAGGACCTGATGGTCGATAGCCGCAGCGGCGAAGAGCTGGCGCAGCTCACGCTTTTCGTACCGCGCCTTGGCGAGGGCGGCGAGATTATCGGCTACGAGGAGCGCGTGCGCGGCGGCACGGTGCTGCGCGAGCTCAATGGCAAGCGCATCGGCGTGCGCTGGCTCGATGTGCGAAGCCGCGGCACGAACCCGCAGAGCAAGGGACTGCTCATCATGGTGCGCGGCAAGGAAAGCAAGCACGCGCCGCTCGCGCAGGCGCCCTCGATCGAAGAGCTCATTCAGCTCGCGCGGCTCGAGAACTAGAAAACCCTGGGTCCCCGCTTTCGCGGGGACGACGATTCAGCGCTTTTGCAGAGACACCTTGCGTTTCAATTTCTCGCCGCGCAGGCGCGCCATCCAGCGGCGGTCGATCCAGTTCTTCCACCACCAGGCCCAGCGTCCCTGCGCGCTCCAGCTGCCGCGCGCCGCTATGGCGTAGCGAGCGCCGCAGGTGAGGAGAAGCAGCGCCTGCGGCCGCGGCTCGTAGGGCACGAGCAGCGTCTCGGTGACCGCGGCGCGCAGGTTGTGCGCGAGCACCTCTCCCTGGCGCACCGCGTGCACGCCGGACTTCGCTTCACCCGTCGCCGCGCAATCGCCCACCGCGAAAACCTCCCGATGCGAGACGCTGCGCAGCGTCGCATCGACGCGCACGAAGCCCTGCTCGTCGCGCGCGAGGCCCGAGCGCTCGAGCCAGGCAAGCGGCGCGGGTCCGGCGGCCCACAGCACCTGGTCGAACTGCTGGTGCGCCTGCCCGGCGATCACCACCGGCCCGCTTTCCACGGCGTCGGCGCGCATGCCGGGGCGGAAGTCCACGCCGCGCCGGCGTAGCGCGCGTTCGATGCGCCGCGCGAGTTTCGGCGGGAAAGGGCTCTGCTCGGAGTAGAGCGTGACGACCGCGCCGCGATGGCGCAGCGCCATGGCGAGCTCGGCGCCGGACGCGCCGCCGCCCGCGATCGCGACATGCGCGTCGTAGCGCAGCCGCTCGACCAGGCGCTCGTAGGGCTTGAGTGGGAGCGCGTGCTCGTGGGCGCCGGGCGTGGCGTCCTCGGTGCGCGAGCCCACGTTGAGCGACACGATGTCGTAGGGCAGCTGGCGGCCGTCGGCGAGGAGCGCGACGCGCCGGGCGGCGTCGAGGCGCACCAGCGACCCCGGCACGAACTCGGCGAACGCACGCTGGGCGAGCGCGGCGACGTCGAACTCGGCTTCCTCGCGCCGGTAGTGGCCGGCGATCACGCCAGGCAGCATCGCGGAGTAGAGCTGGCGCGCGTAAGGCGAGACAAGCGTAAAGCGCGCGCCGTAGAGCGGCTGCTCTGCCAGCGAACAAAGCAGCACGGCGTGCGCATGGCCCGCCCCTGCAAGCAGCACTCGCTTCACGTGCTACGCCGCTTCGCTTCTTCTCGCTTGCGCAATTCCTTGCGCTGGACCTTGCCGGTGGTGGTCATCGGCAGCGCGTCGATGAACTCGATCTCGCGCGGATACTCGTAGGGCGCGAGGCGCCCGCGCACATGACTCTGGATGTCCTCGACGAGCGCCGGCGACGGCGTCTCGCCGGGCTGGAGCACGATATAAGCCTTGACGATGGCGCCGCGCGTCTCGTCTGGCTTGCCGATCACCGCGGCGTTCATCACCGCGCGGTGCTTCACCAGGCAGTTCTCGATCTCGGCGGGCCCGATGCGGTAGCCCGCGCTCTTGATGACATCGTCCGAGCGCCCCTGGTACCAGAGATAGCCATCCGCATCGATCTTCCCCTGGTCGCCGGTGCAGCCCCAGTCGCCGACGAACTTCTCGCGCGTCGCCTGCGGGTTCTTCCAGTACTCGAGGAAGAAAACCGGATCCGGCTGTCCATTGCAGTTCCGGTTGACCGCGATTTCGCCGAGCTCGCCGGGCGGGAGCTCGTTGCCCTGCTCGTTGATCACCGCCACGCGGTGACCGGGATACGCCCGGCCAATCGAGCCGGGCTTCACCGGCCATGCCGCCTTGCAGTTGCCCACCACGTAGTTGATCTCCGTCTGGCCGAACATCTCGTTGATGGTCACGCCGAGCTGCTCGCGGGCCCAGTCGATGAGCGTGACGCCCACCGATTCGCCCGCGCTCATGATCGAGCGAAGACTGAGCTCATACTTGCGCCGCGGCTCCGGCACCGCCTTCATCATCAGCTTGAGCGCCGTGGGAAACAGAAACGCATTGCGCACGCCGTACTTGTCGAGCAGGTAGTACGCCTTTTCGGCATCGAAGCGTCCGCGGTAGCCGAGGATCGGCATGCCGTGGTACCACGCGGGGAGGAGCGCGTCGAAGAGGCCGCCTGCCCACGCCCAGTCCGCGGGCGACCAGAACATGTCGCCCGGCTGCGGAAAGAAGTCGTGCGAGTGCATGAAGCCCGAGATGTTGCCGATGATGAGGCGATGGGCCTGCAGCGCGCCCTTGGGCGCGCCGGTGGTGCCGCTCGTATAGATGATCACCGCCGGATCGTCGGCGCGCGTATCGGCGGCGCGGAAGTTGCGGCTCGCCTTGGTGATGAGCGCCTCCCACGCGTGCACGCCCGTCTCGCGCGCGCCGCCGACGCCGATCACGTGGCGCAGCGAGGGCAGCCGCTCCTTCACCGCCCAGAGGTTGGCGATGGTGGTGGGCTCGACGAGCGCCACGCTTGCCTCCGCATGATTCATGCGGTACTCGATGGCGTCGGGGCCGAAGAGATGCGACAGCGGCAGCGCGATCGCGCCGAGCTGGAAGATTGCCAGGTACGCGATCGCCGTCTCCGGGCGCTGCGGCAGCATGAGCGCCACGCGATCGCCGCGCTGCACGCCCAATGCGGCAAGCGCGTTCGACAGGCGGTTTGCCGCGATTTGTATGTCCCAGAACGAGTAGGCGGCCGTGGCGCCCGATTCATCCTCCCAGTAAAGCGCGAAGCGGCTGCGCTCGGCTGCCCACTGGCCGCAGCAGGCCTGTGCGATGTTGTAGCGCTGCGGCACGCTCCAGCGGTAGCTGCGATAGAGCTCGGCGTAGCGGTCGACCATGGTTTAATTCAGTTTACATGAGGGTGGAGGCGCTGGTCTTCGATGCCTACGGGACGCTGTACGACGTGCACTCGGTAGTTCGGGCGCGCGAAGCAGCTCGAGTACACCTGGCAGCGCAGCCTGATGCAGCGCTACGCGCCGTTTTCCCAGGTCACGCGCGAGGCGCTGGCTTATAGCTGCGCCGCGCTCGGCCTGCAGCTTGGCGAGCACGAGCAAGCGCTGATGGAAGAGTACTTGCGCCTCGCGCCGTTCCCGGAAGTGCGTCCCGCGCTCGCGCGGCTCGCGGGCAAGAAAGCGATCCTGTCGAACGGCTCGCCGGATCTGCTCGAGCCGCTGGTGCGAAACTCCCGTCTGCATTTCGACGCGGTGCTGAGCGTGGATGAGCTGCGCATCTATAAGCCGGCGCCGCAGGTCTACGAGCTCGCGGTGCGGCGGCTCGGCGTTCCCAAGGAGAGGATCGGGTTCGTGTCATCCAACTGCTGGGACGCGCTCGGCGCCAAGTCCTACGGCTTCACCGTGTACTGGATCAATCGCACGGGCGCGCCGGTCGATGCGCTCGGCTTTGCGCCGGACGCGCAGCTCGAGTCGCTCAGCGGCCTCGCGGATGAAATTTTGCGCTAATTGCGGCGCGGGGGTGGTGCAGCGGGTGCCGCCCGGCGACACGCTCGCGCGCTGGGTGTGCGAGCACTGCGGCGAGATCCATTACCAGAACCCGAAGCTTGTCATCGGCACGGTGCCCGAGCATGAAGGCAAGGTCCTCCTTTGTCGGCGCGCCAT
>VBCM01000200.1:4951-9151 GCA_005883675.1 Betaproteobacteria bacterium | reverse complement strand
TAAGCGCCACTTTGCCAGTCTCGTTCCTACGTCGCGAAAGCTCTGGGTACTGCGGCTTGTCGCAAGAATCCGGCAATACGGCGGGCGGCAGTCTTACGCCGCTAGGCCCCGTCAGACTCCACACGTATTCGAGCTCTACCGAGGCGGTCGTCGGAGTACGCTTGCGGACGGCAGGCTCGAAGTTGCAAACCTCCAATGCTCTGCGTGCAGCCTCGTCCAGGCGCTCGTAGCCCGAGGAACGCACAACCTTGCTGTCCACCACTTTGCCAGTGGGATTGACAACGAGTTTCAATTGAACCGTTCCGCTCTCGCCAGACTCGCGTGCCGCGGCTGGATATTGAGGCTTTTCGCAGGAGCCGATAGCGAGACGCGGTGTTGTATTAATCGCGGTACTCGCGCGACTGTCCTCGGGGTCGCGGATGGTCCAGACGTATTCGAGGGCACTCCAAGCGCTTGTAGCGTTGCCATCCAGCGTGGCGGGGTCGAACTTGCAAAGCTCCAACGCCGTGCGCGCAGCCTCGTCGAGTCGCGGATAACCTGACGAGCGCTCGACGATGCTCTTTGCTACCTGACCTTCTGGATCGACGAGAAAACGAAGCAGCACGACCCCGGTTTCCCCAGCGCCGAAAGAAGCCGTTGGATATTGCGGCCTCTTACAGGAGCTCGCTATAAGCACTGGTTTTGTTTTTGTCGAATCAGGTTCTTTCAGGGTCCATACATACTCAATCGGCGCCCAAGCGCTGGTGGGCTTGCCATTGAGGGTTGCGGGTTTGAATTTGCAGAGCTGCAACGCTGCGCGCGCCACCTCATCGAGGCGTTGGTAGCCGGATGAGCGTTCGATCACGCTCTGCGTGACGGTTCCTTTTGGGTCTACTAGAAGCTTGAGGAGTACTGCACCCGCTTCATTGGCGTTGAGCGACTCAAGAGGATATTCCGGCTTTTTGCAGGAACTCGATACAAGCACCGGCGGCGTGGTGAGTGCTTGCGAATCAGCGGGTGACGTTGGCGCGGAAGCTGCGTCTCTTTCATCAGCCAACGCTAACTGCACAAGCGCGACTGCCGGGCAAATGAGCGCGCCTGCGACTAGAGTCCGCCACATTTTGGTCCCGAGAGCAAACGACCTTATGCCGAGGGTAGCGTCGAAATATCCACGTGTCTTGCGCGCCCATTGCTCTCGGGCAGCGTGATCAGCTGGGCCGCGCCGGTCCCTTGGACACGCTCAATTCCTGCTCTGCGCCCTGTTCGCTTCGCGCACGAAAGCGGCGAGCTCGGCGTTGAACCGCGCGGCATCCTCATAGAACGGCGCATGCCCGACGCCTGGATAGACGGATAGCTTGGCGCCCGGGATCGTGGCCGTGGTGTACTTGGCAGCCGCAACCAGCACGAGCCGGTCCTTCTCGCCGTGCGTGACCAGCACCGGCAGCTTCATGCTCTTGAGAAGGTCGTCCTGGTTTAGCTGGCGACCGCCCATGGCAGCGCGCACCTTCGGCGGCACCATCATGTTGAAGGCGAGCATGCTTTCGAAATCGTCGCCGCCCGGTTGCTTCTCGAAGCAGCTGTGGAGGAACTCCCGCGTGGCGGCGATGTTGGTTGCCAGATCCTCGGAGGACATCAGCGGCAGCGCCTTGACGCCGTCGCCGAAGTGGCTCGGGTCGGATTTCGACACCGCGTCGACATAGTTGATGCCGGCGAGGCGCGCCGTGCCATGCACGCTGAGATAGTCGGCAATGACGCGACCGCCGTAGGACCAGCCCACCAGCACAGGACGCTTGAAGCCGGCGGCGTTAATGATCGCCTGCACTTCATCTGCCCAGTATCTCGACTCCTTATACCTCTCGGGGTCGAGTGGCTTGTCTGAATTGCCGTGCCCGCGCAGGTCGTAGGTCACCATGCGGAATTCGCTCGCGAGATCGCTGTTCACCTGACGCGCCCAGCTGAGCCACGCCTGCGAGAAGCCGTGGATGAAGAGGATCTCCGGCCCGTTCGGATTGCCCCATTCCTGCGCGGAGATCGTCAACCCGTCCGGCGTCTTCACCATCAAGGGTTTGTACTTGGGCGTGGGCTGCGCGAGCGCAGCGGTAGCTGCGACGACAGTGAAAAGCGCGGCTACGGCTTTCATGGCTCCTCCTCGGGTAAGCTGCGTCGCCAGTCTACGCCCGCGAGGGGAGAAGCCATGTCAGCCGCGAAGATCCAGCACCTGGAAGGAAACGAGCGCCAGAAGAGCCGCGCCTATTCGCCGGCCGTGATCACGGAGGGCGGCCGCAACGTCTGGCTCGCAGGCCAGACGACCACCACCGATCTGGACGGCAAGGACATCAGCGGCAAGTTCGACGAGCAGGCGCGCACGGTGTTCGCGCTTATGAATCGCACGCTCGAGCGAGCCGGCGCGTCGCTCGCCAACCTCGTCACCATGACCGTGTTCATCAACGAGGCGCGCTACGGCGACCGCTTCGTGGAGATCCGGCGCGAGATCTTCCCCGACGGCCGCTATCCGTGCAGCGCGCTGCTGACCATCTCTGGGTTCGCGCGGCCCGGGATCCTCATCGAGATCCAGGGCGTGGCGGTCCTATGAGCCGCTTGCTCGCGCTCATCGCGCTCTCGCTCTTCGCGGCCGCCGCGGCGGCGCAGTATCCACAGCGCCCGATACGCCTCATCGTGCCGGCAGCGCCAGGCGGCGGCACCGACATCACCGCGCGGAGCTTCGTGCCGGCGCTCGCCGACAATCTCGGCCAGCCGGTGGTGATCGAGAACCGCGGCGGCGCGGGCGGCGTGGTCGGCACCGAGGTCGTGGCGAAGAGCGCGCCCGATGGCTACACGCTCCTCATGGTGTACATCAGCCACGCGACCAATCCAACATTGGTGACCAAGCTGCCCTACGACACGCTGCGCGACTTCGTGCCGATCACGCTCATCTCGCACGAGCCGACCGTGCTGGTCACCAATCCCGCGGTGCCGGCGGCGACGCTCGCCGAGTTCATCGCCTGGGTGAAGGCGCAGTCCAATCTTTCGTACGCGACCGACCCGGGCAGCGCCGGCTTTCTTGCCGCCGAGCTATTCCTGCAGCGGATCGGCGCCAAGGTGCAGTACATCCCATATAAAGGCAGCGGTCCGGCCGCGGCCGACGTGGTGGCTGGGCATGTGCCTTATATGTGGTCGGTGATATCCATCGTCACGCCGTACGCCAAGGGCGGCCGCCTGAAGGCGCTCGCGACAGCGGACAAGCAGCGCGCGCCGGCGCTGCCTGATGTGCCGACCGCCGCCGAAGGCGGGCTTGCGGATTTCGCGGTGAGCGGCTGGTATGGCCTGGTCGCGCCGGCGAAGACGCCGCGCGCGGTGATCGATCGCGTGCACGCGGAGGCGGCGAAGGCGCTGCAGAGCGAGGCGGTGCGCCAGCGCCTCGCGGCTTCGGGCAGCATCCCGATCGGCGCCGGGCCGGACGAGTTCGGCGCGCACATCAAGAGCGAGATCGAACGCTGGCACCGCGTCCTCACTGCGGCGGGCGTGCAGCCGACGAACTAGCGTCTCCCCCGCGAAAGCGGGGGTCCAGTCCTTACTTGATGCCAGCATGCATGAACGACTGCATGAACTGGCGCTGGAAGAGCAGGAACGCGACGAGCAGCGGCGCGACGGCCATGAGCGTCCCCGCGCTGATCACTGACCAGTCGACGCCCGACTCCGGCGCGCCGAAGATGGCGAGGCCGACGGTGAGGGGGCGCGTCTGCACCGAGTTCGTGACCACCAGCGGCCAGAGGAAGTTGTTCCAGTGGTAGCTCACGGAGACGAGCGCGTAGGCGATGTAGGTCGGCCGCGCGAGCGGCACGTAGACGCGCCATAGCACGCCGAGCCACGAGCAACCCTCGACGCGCGCCGCCTCCTCGAGCTCGCGGGGGATGGTCTTGAAGGTCTGGCGCAAGAGGAAGATGCCGAAGGCGCTCGCCATGTAGGGCAGGCCTATGCCGGTGATGGTGTCGACGAGGCCGAGCTTCGCCATGGTGCGGTAGTTCTCGACGATCAGCACCTCCGGCATGATCATCAGCTGCACCAGCACCAGCGCGAAGGCGACGTCGCGCCCGGCGAACTCGAAGCGCGCGAAGGCGAAGCCGGCGAGGGTGCAGAGGACGAGCTGCGCGGCGAGGATCATCGTCACGAGGATCACGGCGTTGAGCAGATGCCGCGGGAAGGGCGCGTAGCCCCATGCCT
>VBCM01000200.1:0-4944 GCA_005883675.1 Betaproteobacteria bacterium | reverse complement strand
AGCCGGCGTAGAGGAGCGGCGCAATCCAGAGGATGGCGAGGAGCCACGCGGCGGCTTTCTCGAGATGAGTCATTGCGGCGGATAAAGGCGGCGCAGCTCGCGCCGCTCGTCGTCGGTCAGCGCAAAGTAACGAGGCTCCTCGGACTTGAACTCGCCCGGCCGGCACGGCGCCGGCCGCCCGCACATCAGCTTCGAAGGATCGTCGTTGTGCCCGAGGCCGATCGCATGCCCGAGCTCGTGCGCAATGACGTTGCGCGCGACGTTCGGCAGGCTGAGCGGCGGCACGCGGTCGCCACGGATGCCGATCACGCGCTTGCCTTCGCTATCGAAGGGGCCGGCGAACGAGATGAACGACGACTGTGCGAGCATCACGTTCACGTCTCCGGGCAGCTCGCGTAGCGCCGGCGGCACGTGCACCGGCCGGCGGCGGGCGAGGATCGCCTGGCTCAGCTCCTGCAGCGCTTCTTCGGGTATGGGCAGCGCGGCGCGCGTGGCGCCCGGCAGGCGCAAGCCTGCGCCTGCTTCCTCGAGCGCGCGGTTCCAGTAGGCGATCGCCTCGTCGACCAGCATCATTCGCGGGTCACCCTCGGCGCCGATCACCACGATCTTCGGCGGCTTTGGCCATGCCCTGCCGAACTGGGCTTGCGCTGCGAGTGGAGCGCAGGTGCAGAGGATGGCGAGGAGCCAGGCGCCGGCCTTCTCGAGCAGGGTCATCTAGCGCCGGCCGTCGTACCAGGGCTGGCAGGCGTCGCGGGTGCGGAGCGACCGTCCGCGGCTCGCCGCCATGCGCACGAGGAAGAGTCGCATCTCGCTCACGCGGTAGAGCTTCACCTTGCGGTCGCTCGACAGCAGCGGATGGCGATGCAGGATGACGATGCGCCGGCGCCGGGCGCGCGCGAGCGTCTTCAGGCGGCGGAAGAGCTCGATCTCCTCGCCTGCGTAGAGCGCTTGGCTGAAGCCGCCCGCCTCGCGGAAGGCCGCCGCTTCGCAGAAGATGAAGCAGCCGGCGGCCCATTTCAGCAGGCGGCTCACCGCATTCCACGCCGCGAGCGGCAGGCGCACGTCGAGGCGCGCGGTGTCGTAGTGCACGGTGGCGCCGCCGGCGAGGCAGTCGCCGCTTTCGATCGCCTGCGCCGCGTCGTCGAAGAGCTCGCGTGTCGGCCACGAATCGGCGTCGACGAAGACGAGCCAGTCGCCGCGCGCGTGCGCTGCGCCGGCATTGCGCGCGCGGGAGATCTGGTTGAGCGGCTCGAACACCACGCTCGCGCCTGCCTCGCGTGCGAGCGCCGCGGTACCGTCGGTGGAATTGTTGTCGCAGACGATCAGCTCGACGTCCCAGCCGCGTTGCGCGAAGGCCGCGCTCGCCGCGCGAATGGCGGCGAGTGACTGCGCGATCAGCTTCTCCTCGTTGAATGCCGGCACCACGATCGAGACGCGCATGGCGATTAGCGGTAGTGCACGCGGCGCTCGATCAGCTGGAACTGCACCAGCGCGAAGGCGCCGAGCAATGCGAGCAGCACCACGGTGAGCGTCGCCGCGTAGGAGGTGTCGAAGAAGCTGAACGCCGTCTGGTAGATGTAGTACAGCAGCAGGTTGGAGGCGTTGTCGGGACCGCCCTTGGTGAGGATGAAGAGGTGGTCCACCAGCTTGAACGAGTTGATGGTCGCGTTCACGAGCACGAAGAGCGTGGTGGGCATGAGGAGCGGAAAGGTGACGCGGCGGAAGAAATACCAGCGCGAGGCGCCTTCGATCCTCGCCGCCTCGCCGAGCTCCGGCGGCAGCGCCTGCAGTGCCGCGAGGTAGAAGATCATGAAGAAGCCCGCTTCCTTCCAGATGGTCATCGCCACGAGGCAGCCCATCACCGTGTCGGGATTGCCGAGCCAGTTGTGGCTTCCCGCTCCGAAGAGAGCGGTAACCTTATCGAGGAGCCCGATCTGCGGCGTGTAGAAGTAGAGCCACAGGTTCGCCACCGCGATCATCGGCAGGACGGTCGGCGTGAAGTACGCGAGGCGCACGAGCGCGCGGCCGGGGAGCGCGCCGTTCACCCACGCCGCCATCAGCATGGCGAGCGCGATCGAGGTCGGGATCGTGCCGAGCGCGAACCAGAAGTTATTCAGCAGCACCTGCGTGAAGATGGGATCGCCGAGGAGCGCCGCGTAATTTCCGAGCCCGACGAAGCGCGAGGGCCGCACCGCGGTGCCGGTGGAGAAGAAGCTCTCCGCGAGCGTCGCTACGGCCGGATAGTGCGTGAACGCGACGAGCAGGATGGCTGCCGGTGTCAGCAGCAGCCACCCGTAGACATGCCTCATTTTTCCCCCTGATAAGGGGGGTGGCGCGAAGCGCCGGGGGGTTTAATGAGAAAAATGGGGTCCGTCCCCATTTTTCTCATCTATAGGGTTTGAGTAGCCGTTCGGCTTCCTGCTGCGCGGCCTTGAGCGCCTCCGCGGGCGCCTTGCCGCCGGTCAGCGCCGCCTGGATGGCGTCGTCGAGCGCTTTCCTCACCCGGCCGGTCTGGAAGGTGGAGAGCTCGGGCGTGGCGAACTTGAGCTGGTCGCGCGCCACCGCTGCCTGCGGGAAGCCGGTGACGTATTCCTTGAGCTTCGGTGTCTCGTACGCGTCGGCGCGCGTGGCGACGTAGCCGGTAGCGATGCTCCACTCGGCGGTGCGCTCGGGCGAGGTGATCCACTGGATGAAGGCGAGCGCCGCCTTGCGCTCGGCGGGCGTGGACTTCTTGAAGATGTACCAGTTGCCCCCGCCCGTCGGCGAGCCGCGCTGTTTCGACGCGGGCAGCATCGCCACGCCGAACGGGAACTTGGCGCTCTCCTTCACCGCGGTGAGGTTGCCGGTGGTGTGCCACATGATGGCGGTCTTGCCCTCGGTGAAGTTCTGGCGCAGCGTCCCCCATTCGACGGTGCCTTCCGGCATCACCTTGTACTTGGCGCCGAGGTCGCGCCAGTACTGGAGCGCGGAAATCACCTCCGGGTTGGCGAAGTTGGTCTGGTTGCCGTCGCGGTTCATGAGATCCTGGCCGTTCTCGCGCGCGAATGCCTGGAACATCCAGTAGGCGTAGCCGGTGGAAGGCACCATCACGCCCCAGCGCGCGAGGTTGCCGCCGGCGTCCTTCTTCACGAGCTTCGCCGCCATCTTCGCCATCTCGTCCCAGGTCGCGGGCGCCTTCTCGGGATCGAGGCCCGCTTCCTTAAAGGCGTCCTTGTTCCAGTACATGACGATGGTCGAGCGCTGGAACGGAATGCCGTACACCTTGCCCTTGTAGGTGCCGTTCGCCATCAGCGCGGGATAAAACGACTGCAGCCACGTCTTGTCCGCGCCGATGTCGTCGAAGGCGACGATCGCGTCCTGCTCGAGGAGCTCGTAGAGGTCGATCGAGAAGAGCACCGACATCTGCGCCGGCTGCCCGGCCCTCAGCGCCGCGAGCGCCTTGATGCGCGCGTCGTCGTAGTTGCCGGCGTAGATGGCGTGCACTCTTACGTCCGGGTGCTCCTTCTCGAACCCGGCGACCAGGTTGTCCACGACCTTGGTGAGCGGCCCGCCCACCGCGATCGGGTAGTAGAACGTGAGCTCGGTCAGGGCGAGTGCGGGCGTTGCCGCGACCACGAGCGCGGCGAGTGCGATACCGATCAGGCGTTTCATTTCCTCCTCCCCAGGTCGTCAAAGAGATGCGTCGCCGAGCGCTCCCAGCCGAGGCGCACTTCGGCGCCCGGCGCGAGCTTCACTTCGCCCGGCGCGCGCACGACGAGCGATTCCTCGCCGACGCGCGCCGTGACGATGGTGTCGGCGCCATGGTACTCGGCGCTCGTCACGCGCGCCTTGAGGCCGCCGTCGCCGTTCGCGAGCAGCCGGATGTCTTCCGGGCGGATGCCGAGCGTGAAGCCATCGCGAGCGTCCGGCTCGATGGTCGCGCGCCGCACGAGGTTCATCGCCGGCGTGCCGATGAAGCGCGCGGCGAAGGTAGTGGCGGGCCGTGCGTACAGCTCGGCGGGCGTGCCTTGCTGCTCAATGCGTCCCGCGCGCAAAAGGATCACGTGGTCTGCCATGCTCATCGCCTCGACCTGGTCGTGGGTCACGTAGACCACCGTCATGCCGAGGCGCCGCTGCAGCGCGCGGATCTCGACGCGCATCTCGTGGCGGAGCTGCGCATCCAGGTTGGAGAGCGGCTCGTCCATCAGGCAGATCGGATTCTCCGAGACGATCGCCCGCGCGAGCGCGACCCGCTGGCGCTGTCCGCCCGAGAGCTGCTGCGGCTTGTGCTCGAGGCGCTCCGTGAGTCCGACGAGCTCGGCGACGCGCGCGAGGCGCTCGCGGCGCTCCGGCGCTGGCAGCCCGCGCACCTTGAGCCCGAAGACGATGTTCTCCGCGACGCTGAGATGCGGGAAAAGCGCGTAGGACTGGAACACCATCGAGAGGCGCCGCTCGGTCGGGTCGAGCGCGGTGACTTCGCGGCCTTCGATATGGATCTTTCCGGCGCTCACCTCCTCGAGCCCGGCGATGAGTCGCAGCAGCGTCGACTTGCCGCAGCCCGAGGGCCCGAGCAGCACGACGAAGCTTCCGCGCTCGGCGCGAAAGCTCACGCCCTCGACCGCCGTCACGCGGCCATAGCGCTTCGTCACCTGCTCGAGCACGATCTCCGACATGGCTGCGGCTCTTCAGAACTGCATCAAGTCCTTGGCGACCAGGACCTGCCCGGAGAAGAACTTGCGCGCCTCGACGGCATAGCGCTGGTACTCGTCGCGGCGGTCGATGCTCGGCGAGAAGTGCGTCAGCACCACGGTCTTCACGCCGGCGGCGGCCGCCGTGCGCCCGACCTGCTCCGGCGTCATGTGCTCCTCGCGCATGTGGCGCATCCAGCTCAGCTGCTCGGCGACCGATTTCGCCTGCCAGGCGCCGTTGCGCTTGAGGAGCTCGATGGCGTCGTCCACCACGGTG
>VBCM01000096.1 GCA_005883675.1 Betaproteobacteria bacterium | reverse complement strand
GAGGAAAGACCGTGCAGGATGCCGCTCTCGATGTTGGCGCGCGCCATCTCGGGCTGCACCACGAGGCCGCCGTCAACGGCGAGCCAGGTCTTGTGCACGCGGATCTTGCCGCTCGCGCGATCGAGCGAGACTTCGGCGACGCCTGCGCCCTGCGAGCCCGAGCGGTCGCTGAGCGACAGTCCCAGCGCGCGCCCCTGGGGACGGGGCGCCTGCCAGTCTGACATCTCGGCCACTTTCTCGAGCAGCGCGCGCGTCCTCGGCGTGGCGTTCATGTTCTCGATGCGGAACTTGATCGAATCGATGCCCGCCTCGGCGGCCATCTGGTCGACGAACGATTCGATGGCGAACACGTTGAACACGTGCCCCACCGAGCGCCAGTGCTTGAGCCGTATGCCGTGCGACGTGCCGCGCGCTTCGATGTACTGGTTGGGCACCTGGTAGTAGGGGATACGGATGCCCGTTTGCAAAAGCACGCCGCCGTCGCCCACCACGCAATGCGTCCAGCCGCTGACGCTGCCTTCCTTGTCCGTCGCGGCCTCGAGGCACTGGAATGCCTGCGGGCGGAACATGCCGTATTGCATGTCCTCCTCGCGCGTCCACACCAGCTTGACGGGCTTCCTCACCCCGCGCGCGATGCGCGCCGCCTCGGCGGAGTAGTCGCCGAGCGAGCGCCGCCCGAAGCCGCCGCCCATGTAGCACTGATGCAGCGTGACCTGCTCCTCCTTGAAGCCGAGCGCCTGCGCGATCGCGGCCCGCGAGGAGGCCGGGTCCTGGGTGCCTTCCCACACCTCGACATGGTTGCCCGCGGCGTTGACGCGCGCGACCGCGTTGAGCGGCTCCATCTGAGCGTGATAGCCGTAGTCGCTGCGGAACTCCGCTTTGTACGTCTTGGCGGCGTTGGCGAATGCCGCCTTCGGGTCGCCCTTGGCCTCCAGGGTCTGCGACTTTGCGTTCGGGTCGGCGTGCACCGCGGCGTACGTCTTCATCAGCATCGTCTCGGAGTCGTAGCCATCAGCGACGCTCTTCCCCCATTGCACTTCCAGCGCCTTGCGCGCGCCGAGCGCGTGCGGCAGCGTGTCGGCGATGATCGCCACGCCGTCGGGCAGGCGAACCGTGCCGAGCACGCCCTTCATCGCTTTTACCTTGGCATCGTTCCAGCTTTCGGGTGCGGCGCCATGCACCGGTGCGTGGCGCACCGTGGCGTACACCATGCCCGGCAGCTGCACGTCCATCGCGTAGCGCGCGCTGCCGTTCACTTTCTCCGGGATGTCGCGCCTCGGGATCGCCTTTCCGATGTAGCGATACCGGTCCTTGGTCTTCAGCTCCGACTTGTCGACTGCCGGCAGCGGCGAGGGCATCTTGGCGAACGCGGCGATCTCGCCGTAGCTGAGCTTGCGCCCGGAGCCGTCGACGACGAAACCCGGTTCGGTGTGCAGCGTCGAAGCCGGCACGCCCCACTTGTCCGCCGCATTGGCGAGCAGCACCTTGCGCACCTGCGCGCCGGCCGTGCGCAGGCCGTTGTGGTAGTACATCACCGCGCGGCTGCCGACGATCGCCATCGCCTTCTGGTTCTGGAATACGTATCCGTACACCTCGGCATCGGCTGGCGCGAACTCGATTCTCACTTTCGACCAGTCGGCGTCCATCTCCTCGGCAACCATCAGCGGGAGCGAGGTCATCGACCCCTGGCCCATCTCGGCGCCGGCGGAAAGGATGGTCACCGTGCCATCGGGCGCGATACGTACCCAGGCGTTGATCTCGCGCGCGGTAGCGGCCTCGGCCGCGGACATGAGGCGAGCGCCTTCGGCGCCGATGGCGATCGCGAACGTGAGCGTGCCGCTCGTCTTGAGAAATTCACGGCGGTTCATGTCAGGCCTCCTGCGAAGCGCGCTGGATGGCGGCGATGATGCGGTGGTAAGTGCCGCAGCGGCAGATATTGCCGTTCATGTGCGTGACGATCTCGTCGCGCGAGGGCTTGGGGTTCTGCGCCAGCAGCTCCGCCGCCTTCATGATCTGGCCGGACTGGCAGTAGCCGCATTGCGGCACCTGCTCGGCGATCCACGCCTTCTGCAGCGGGTGGGAGCCGTCGGGCGACAGACCCTCAATGGTGGTCACGTTCGCCCCCTTCACGGCTCCGAGCGTCGTGACGCACGAGCGCACCGCTTTTCCGTTCACGTGCACGGTACACGCGCCGCACTGCGACGCGCCGCAGCCGAACTTCGTCCCGGTGAGCTTCAGCTCATCGCGGATCACCCACAAGAGCGGCGTGCTGTCCTCGGCTTTCGCGGAGACCGGCTTGCCGTTGAGATTGAACGCGACCATCGGCTTCCTCCTTTGCGGCGCTGATCTTGCGCCGCTTGAAGGCCCGATTCAATGGGGAGGCGAAATGCGGGTGTAGTGAAAACCGCTACGTATCAGACCTTCCGCGTGCGCTCCTGGGCGATGCGGATCGGCGGCGTCCAGGGCTTGTCCGCCCAGGCGACGCCGACGCGCGCGACCTGCGCGTCGATGAGATACGGCTTTCCCTCCACCGTCGCCTTGCGCGCGCGCTCGAGCGCTGCGGCGAGGTCCTCGGGTGCTTGCACGACTTCCGCCTCGACGCCAAAGCCCTTGGCGATGAGCGCCATATTCATGTCCGGGTTGCCGAGGTAGTCGTGGAAGAACTGTCCGGTCTGCACCATGCGCCCGCCGGGGACTTTCTCGATCACCCGGCTGTGCGGGCCGCTGTACGCATGGTTGTTGTAGACGACGGTGATGACCGGCAGCTCGAGCCGCGCCATGTTCCAGAGGGCCGTGGGCCCGAAGATGAACGAGCCGTCGCCCACCAGACAGATGACCTGCCGGTTGGGCCGCGCGAGCTTCACCCCTGCGGCGGTGCCGACCCCTGAGCCGAGATGCGCGCCGTAGTAGAAAAAGAGGTCGCGCCCGCCCTCCGGATTGAAGTCGAAGCCGTGCAACGCGACCGAGCCCGCCTCGTGCACGATGATCGCGTCCTTGTCGGCGAACTTGGCGACCTCGCGCGTGACGCGATCGGCGAGCATCGGCGCGCGGTCCCAGTCCGGGTTCTGCATCACCAGGTCGCGCAGGCCTTTCGCCCTGGCATGGAAGCGGCGCGCTTCTTCGGCGCGCGCGGCCGCCTTCTGCTTCAACGCTGACGTCATGAGCTGCGCCACCGCCGCGGTGAGGTCATCGAGCCCGTACGCGGCGTCCGCGACGAGCGGCACGTCCACCGGGATGATGTTGCCGATGGCTGCGGCATCGATGCGCATGTCGATGAACTTCGCCTCGCGGCCGACCATCGGCACGACGCTGTTGTGCTGGAGCTTGTTGCCGACGTTCAGTACCACGTCGGGGTTCTTCGGATAGTCGAGCGAGGTGAGCCGCGCCGCCGGCGGCGAGCCGACCCACAGCGCATGCGTCTCGGGAAAATTGACGTAGCACTGGCGCGCCTGCGTCACCGGCATGCCGAGGAGCTCGGCGAGCTTCACCGCTTTGCCGATCGCTTTCGCGTTGCGCACCTCGTCGCCGACGATCATCACCGGCATGCGCGCCTCCACCAGCAGCTTCGCCGCGCGCTCCACTTCCGCGGGATTGGGCCGCACGCGCATGCGCGGGTCTAGCTTTTCGTGCGCGATCACCTCGGCGCGCACGTGCTCGTCGTTGAAATCCGAGTGCCACGACGCGTACGTCGGCCCGTAGGGCGGCGTCCATGCCGCCTTGAATGCGCGGCGCACGGTCTCGGGAATCATGTCGGGCCGCCGCGCGAGCCACGCGTATTTCGTCATCGGCTGGACGATCTGCTCCTGGTTCGCGACCTCCTCGAAGCCGTCACGCCCCGCGCGGCCGCTCTGGTCGGTGCGGTAGCTGTAGAAGACGAGCGGCGTCTGCTCCTTGTAGGCATTGAACATCTGCCCCATGGCATTGACCAGCCCGACCACCGCGGCCTGCATGACGATGGTCGGCTCGCCGGACGCTTTCACATAGCCCGCGGCCATCGCCGCTCCCGGTCCTTCGTGCGGCGTGAGGATGTACTTCAACTGCGGCCGGTCGACCAGCGCCTCGTAGAAGTGCGCATCCTCGCTCGCCGAGTTGCCGAACACGTACTTCACGCCGGAGGCGATGAGCTGCTCGGCGAAGCATTCGGCACCGGTGCCTTCGACTGTCTTGAACGCCCCTGTTGCCGCCTGCGCGTGCGCACTGGGTACGAGCGATTCGACGATCTCGCGCGCTGCGGTGAGCGAGACGCCCGCGGTCGTCAATCCCTTGAGGAAGGTGCGGCGTGAAATCGATTGGTCGCCCGGGGACCACTATGCTGCAGGGGTCGGGAGCCGGAGACGGGGGATGGTGGCCTCAACGATGGTCGCGAGGTTATGGCATTTGCGCTGCTCGCCGCGCTGTTCGAAGTGTGGGAGCGCGCATGCCCTCTCGGGGTTTCGCACGAGCTTCCTGCACTCATTCTTCTACAATGTGCCGCAGACCGTGGTCGCAATCGAGCTTCTCGAGCTTGACGCAGCGCAGGCGGGGCTCGCCTGCGCCATCGGCGTGTTCGTTCAGCTCTGGGACCACGTCAATGCCGAGCCCGACATCGGCGAACTTCGGCTTCGTGTTTTCGATCTGGGATCGGCTGTTCCGCACGTACGTCGACCCGCGCCAGCCGCCGGCGTGCCGCGCATGCTGATCGGCCTGTAGCCGTGCTGCATTTCAAGCTCGCCGACGAGGATTGGGAGTTCGAAGCGATTCATCGCCTGAATTACGACACATTCGTCGAGGAAATCCCGCAACACGGGCGAAACGCTGAGCGGCGCCTGGTCGACCGCTTTCACGCCGAGAATACCTACGCCATTTGCCTCGACGAGGAGCGCCTGGTCGGCATGGTCTGTGGCCGGATGAAGCGGCCTTTCTCGCTCGACGGCAAGGTGCCCGAGCTCGACCGCTACCTGCCGCCAGGGCGTTCGCCGTTCGAAATCCGCCTGCTCGCTGTGCACCGGCATTACCGTGCCGGACGCGTCTTCGTCGGTTTGGCTGCGCACCTTTGGCAGCATTTTCGCGACCGGGGCTGCGACCTCGCGCTGATTTCCGGCACTACGCGGCAGCAGCGGCTGTATCGGCACCTTGGCTTCGTGCCGTTCTATGGTCTCGTCGGAGACCCGCGAGCGCGTTTCCAGCCGATGTACCTGCGACTGGAGGATTTCATCAGTGCATCGCAGGCCATCGCGCGACGCGCGAGCGAAGACGCGCCCAAGGCGAATTTTCTGTGCGGCCCGGTCGAGCTCGCCCCGGCCGTCAGAGAGGCGTTCGCGCAGCCGCCGATGTCGCACCGCTGCGCGCGCTTTGGCGCCGATTACCGCGCCACCAAGCGCCTGCTCTGCCGTCTGACGGGCGCCGCTGACGTGGTAATCCTGCTTGGTTCCGGCACGCTCGCGAACGATGCCATCGCCGCGCAGTTAACGACTGCCGGGCCTGGCGTCGTGCTGAGCAACGGCGAATTCGGCGACCGGCTCATCGACCATGCGGGGCGCCATGGGCTGGAGTTCGAGGTGGTACGGCAGTCCTGGGGCGAGCCGTTCGACATGGCGGCGCTGCCAAGCCGGCTGCCGGGCAAGCGCTGGCTGTGGGCGGTACATTGCGAGACGTCGACCGGCGTCTTGAACGATCTCGGCGTGCTCAAGGCCGCATGCCAAAAGGCGGCGGTGGCGCTCTGCCTCGACTGCATCAGCTCGGTGGGCACGATGGCAGTGGATCTGCACGGCGTGCATCTCGCCTCGTGCGTGAGCGGCAAAGGCCTCGGTTCCTATCCGGGACTGTCGATGGTCTTCTACGATTCCTTGCCTCGCGGTGGCGGCGAGCGCCTGCCGCGCTATCTCGACCTCGGCTACTACGCCGAGCAGGCGGCCTGCGCTTTTACGACCTCCACCAATCTCGTCTACGCGTTGCAGGCCGCGCTCGCCTCGACGCCGTGGCGCGAGAAGTACGCGCGTACCGCCGAGGCCGCGAGAGGCGTGCGGCAGCGGCTGCGCAAGCTTGGCTTCCATGTTGTCGGCAATGAACACCATGCCGCGCCGGGTGTGCTGACCATCGCCTTGCCGGCCGATGTGCGTTCAGCCGATCTGGGCTTGCGCCTGCGTCAAGCGGGATTCCTGATCGGCTATGAAAGCACTTACTTGGTCGCGCGCAACTGGATCCAGCTCGCGCTCATGGGCGCTTGGTCGCAACACGGGCTCGATGCTCTGCTCGAAGCCTTGCTGCGCGCGCGTGCGCGCGACGAGCGCGTTCACTGCTTCGGGCCGTAAACGCTGCCGAGGTATTCCGCCATCTGGCGGATCTCCTCCTGCGTCCATAGCGCGCCGCGACCGATCATGCGGTAGAGCGTGCTCTCCCAGGCGCGCCGGTCCTGGCGCTGGTCCATCCACATGCTGGGGCTGTGGCACTGGAAGCACTTCGACACCAGCACGTCCTTGCCCGGCGCATCGGGGAAGCCGGCCGCGGCCGGCTTCTTCTGCTGCGCAGCCGCCGGTTGCACGAGGAGCGCGGCGGCCATGATCGCCGCCCAAAGTTTCGGCATCGCTTATATGTAGCACAATGCCCGGCACGTCCCATGCGCTGGTTCGCCGCTCTCTCGTTCGTCCTTGCCGCCGGCGCCATGGCGGCCGAGCCGCGCATGGACGAGGCGCGCCGCGAGGGCGAGGTAGTCTGGTACACCGCGATGAACGTGCCGGATGCCGAAGCGGTGAAGAAGCCGTTCGTCGAGCGCTACCCATTCCTCACGCTGACCATCCTGCGCTCGACCGGCGAGAAGGTGCGCACGCGCATCCTTACCGAGGCGCGCGCCGGGCGCCACACCTGGGACGTGGTGTCGTTCAACCTGCTCGATATCGAGGCGCTGAACCGCGAAGGGCTGCTCGGCGCCTATGCTTCCCCGGAAGCGCGAACCGGATATCCGGCGGGCGCTGTCGATCCGGACGGCCGCTGGGCGGCCATCTACGTGCGCCAGTATGTGATCGGCTACAACACGCGGCTCGTGAAGCAGCCGCCGCAGAGCTGGCGGGACCTGCTCGCGCCGCCATGGATGGGCAAGCTCGCGCTCGATGAGAGCGATGTGGAGTGGTATGCAGCCATGCTCGACTACTGGGGCCGCGACAAGGGCCTTGCCTATATGCGCGCGCTCGCCGCGCAGAAGCCGCAGCAGCGCCGCGGGCACAGCCTCCTTTCGCGGCTGCTCGTCGCCGGTGAATTTCCGCTCGCGCTCATCCACGCCGCCGAGGTCGAGAAGGAAAAGCAGGACGGCGCGCCGGTCGACTGGGTGAAGATGCTCGACCCGGTCGTCACCTCGCCGAGTCAGGTGGCGATCGCGGCAAAGGCGCCGCATCCGGCCGCGGCGCGACTATTCGTCGATTTCTTGCTCTCGGAGCCGGGCCAGCGCGCCATCGCCGCGCGCGGCCGCGTGCCGGCGCGCAGCGACCTCGCCACGGGCGCCGCCGCCCTGAAGGTGCACTACGTGAGCCCGCGCCTGGCGGCGGATTTCAACCGCTATGAACGCGAGTTCCGCGCTATCTTCGCGAGAAGCGCCCCATGACCGCCAAGCTCAAGCACATCGCGCTCGTCAGCGACAACTACGCGCTGCAGGGCAAGTTCTACGAGGCCGCGTTCGGCATGCGCAGCGCGGCCGACCCGCGGCCGGAGCGCGCCGTGACGGTGAGCGACGGCTACGTCGGGCTCAACATCAATCCGCGCAAGCCCGGCCGGCCCGCCGGGCTCGATCACTTCGGCCTGGAGGTCGATGAGCTCGAGCCGGTGCTCGCACGGCTGCGCAAATATCCGGAGGTCCAGGTGGTCGGGCGGCCAAGCACGCGGCCGTTCGCGGGCCTGAGCACGCACGACCCGGCGGGCAACGTATTCGATCTTTCGCAACGCGACATGGCGAACCGCGCTTCGGTCTACGTCGAGGCAGAGCAGCCCGCCGCGCGCCGCATCAGCCACATCGCGCTGCGCACGCTGCATGCCGAGCGGCTGGCGGAGTTCTATGCGGATGTCTTCGCTCTGCGCCCGGCGCAAAGCGGCGCGAACTTCCATCTCACCGACGGGCGCGTCACGCTGGTGTTGATTCCGTGGCGCATCACCGACTACGAGGGCACGGGCATCGTGCGCCCGGGACCCGATCACTACGGCTTCGAGGTCGAGAGCCTTGCGGCGCTCAAGCAGCGCCTTGCCGAGCTCGGCGACAACAATCCGCACCTGCGCGTGCGCGAGCTCGCCGGCAGCGAGGGCGAGGCGCGCCTGCGGCTTTTCGAGCGCTGCTGCCCGCTCGGCAGCTATCGCATCGCGGACGTCGACGGCGTGCTGCTCGACGTCGCCGAGCGCAAATGAACGAGCGCGCGCTGCGCGTCGACGGGCTCAGGGTGCGCTGCCTCGAGCAGGGCAAGGGCGCCGCAGTGCTGCTCCTTCACGGCGCATCGCTTGGCTCCTCGGCCGATGTCTGGGCGCGCAACCTCGCGTCGCTCGCCTCCCACGGGCTGCGCGTCATCGCGCCCGACTTGCCGGGTTTTGGCCACACCGAGAATCCTGCGGATCATTCGCTCGCCTATCGCCAGCGCTTCGTCCTCGCGCTCATGGATGCGCTCGAGCTCGACCGTGCGTCGCTCGTCGGTCATTCGCAGGCGGGGCGCATCGCGGTGGAGCTCGCGTTCCGCGAGCCGCAGCGCGTCGCGAAGCTGGTGGTGCTCGGCACCGGCAGCCTGCTGCCGCCGCTCGAAGCCGTCGCTGAAGGCGACGAAGGCACGGCGGCCGAGCCGACGCTCGCCCAGACGCGCGCCCTATTGGAAGCGAACCTCTACAACAGGGCGCTCGCTACCGATGAAGCAGTGGCGCTGCGCCACCGCATGAGCGTCGGCAAGAATTTCCAGGCGTTTCTCGCGCGCCAGCAGGCGAAGGGCGGCGGCAAGGGCGGCGAGCCGCTGTGGCAGCGCCTCGCACAGTGCCCGGTGCCGCTGCTCATGCTGTACGGCGAGCACGATCGCGGCGAGGCGGCGCGGCGGGTTGCGCGCGCCAAGGAGCTCTATCCGCAGCTCGACCTGCGCCTCTTGCCGCGCGCCGCGCATCTTGCGCAGTGGGATGCAGCGGATGCGTTCGCTGATATCGCGGGGCGGTTTCTCGCCGGCCGCTAGGCCCGGATCAGCGTCCATGCGCCGATGGCGATGAAGCCGACGCCGGCGAGGTAATGCAGATAACGCGGGTTGAGGTACTGCGCGAGCACGGCGCCCGCGCCGACGCCGATCGCGCTTGCGGCGACGAGCGCAAGCGATGCGCCGGCGAACACCGTCCAGCGGCTCACTGCCTTGTCGGCGGCGAAAAGGAGCGTCGCGAGCTGCGTCTTGTCGCCGAGCTCGGCGACAAACACGGCGGCGAACACGGTGCCGAGCATTTTGAAGTCCATGGCGACTCCTAGCGATATACCGCGCGCGCGAACATGTAGCCGCCGAGCGCGACCAGGCCGATGAAGAACCAGCGCATGAAGCTCGCCGCGGGCAGGCGGCGCCGGATGCGCTGGCCGACGTACATGCCGGCGAGCGCCGGGAAGAGCGCGAGGAACGAGTTGCCGGCGAGCTCGGCGCTATAGCGGCCGTGCGTGGCGAGAGCGAGCGTAATCGCGAGCGGGCATACGAACGCCGAGATGCCAATCGATTGCACGAGCTCCTCGCGCTCCATGCGCAACGCCGTCAGGTAGGGCACGTTTGGTATGACAAAGACTCCGGTGGCGCCGGAAATCATCCCGGTGACGAGACCGGTGAGTGGGGAGGCCCAGCGCTCGTGTCGGGGAACGACTTCGAAGCGGCGCGCGAAGAGCGCATAAGCGCCGTAGGCGGCGAGCACCAGGCCGAGCGCCGCGCTCGCGCCGGCGGCGCTGCGCGTCATGAGGCCGATGGTCGCGAACGTGCCGATGAAGATGCCGGCGATCATGCCGGCAAGGCGGCGCAGCAGCCGCCCGAGCGCCGGACCGGCGAGCATCTGCCAGATGTTGGTGCCGATCGCGGGCAGCACCATCAGCGCCGCGGCCTGCGCGGGCGCCATGACGATGCTGAGAAGGCCCATCACCACCGTCGGCAGCCCGACGCCGATCGCGCCTTTCACGAAGCCCGCGGCGAGGAAGGCGATGCCGATGAAGAGCGCTAGGCCTTCCACGCCGCCCACGCGAGGCAGAGCCAGCCGGCGAGGAACGCCGCGCCGCCGAACGGCGTGATCGCACCGAGCCGCGCTTTCAGCCCGTGCGCGGCGAAGGCGCCGAGCGCGACGGCGATGAGCGCCGATAGGCTGCCGAGCGCGAAGAAAAGGCGGTCCATCGAAATAATTACGTACTTAGTACGGAATCTACTGCGCCACCACGAGCTGCGCGAGGCGCTCCGGGTCGGCGAGGAGCTCGCGGCTCGCACCCTGATGGATGACGCGGCCGCGGCTCATGACGAGCGCCTCGCGCGTCACCTGGAGCGCGAGCTTGGCATGCTGCTCGACGAGGATCACGGCGAGCTCGTCCTCGGCGAGCAGCCGCTCGAGCGATTTCAGGAGCGCCTCGACAATGATTGGCGCGAGGCCTTCCAGCGGTTCATCCATCAGCAGCAGCGCAGGATTGCCCATCAGCGCGCGGCCGATGGCGAGCATCTGCTGCTCGCCGCCCGAGATCTGGTTGCCGCGATGATGCCTGCGCTCGGCGAGCCGCGGAAAGAGGTCGTAGACGCGCTCCAGCGTCCAACGCTTTCCAGGTCGCGCGGCGACGATGAGGTTTTCCTCGACGCTGAGCGACGGGAAGATATCGCGCCCCTGCGGCACGTAGCCGATGCCGAGCCGCACTCGCTCATAAACCGGCAGGCGCTCCACCTGCCGGCCGCCGAAGAACACGGCGCCTGCATGGAACGTAGTGTGGCCCATGATGGTGGCGAGGAGCGTCGTTTTGCCGACGCCATTGCGGCCGAGCACGGCGAGGGAGCCGCGCTCGGGCAGCGCGAGCGCCACGTCCTCGAGTATCACGGTCTCGCCGTAGCCCGCGCGCACCGTGGAAAGGCGCAGAGCGTCAGGCATGCGTGGCTTCGCCGAGATAGACGTCGCGCACGCGCCGGTCGGCGGCGATTTCCTGCGGCGCGCCTTCGACCAGCACCTGGCCCTGGACGAGCACGGTGATGCGGCTCGCGAAGCGGAACACGAGGTCCATGTCGTGCTCGATGATGAGGATGGCGATATCGGGTGGGAGTCCGGCAAGGACATCGAGCACGTGGCCCGAGTCCTGCGAGGGCACGCCGGCCGCCGGCTCGTCAAGCAGCAGCACCCCGGGCTTCAGGCCGAGCGCAATCGCGATCTCGACGAGGCGCTGGCGCCCGTAGGGCAGGTCCTGGACCGGCGTGCGTGCATCGGCGGAGAGGCCGAGCGTCGCGAGGAGGTGGGCGGCTTCGTCGATGATCTCCTTGTGCTTGCTCGCCGGCTTCCACATGCGCGGCGCCACGCCGTCGCGCTCCGCGATGCCGAGCGCGACGTTGTCGAGCACCGGCAGTTTCCTAAACAGACTGGTGATCTGGAATGTGCGTCCCAGTCCGCGCCGCACGCGCGCGGCCTGGTTCACCTTGGTGATGTCTTCGCCGCCGAGCAGGATGCGGCCGGAAGAGGGCGCGATCGCGCCGGTCAGCATGTTGACGAACGTCGTCTTGCCGGCGCCGTTCGGGCCGATGAGCGCGTGGCGCGCTCCCGGCGCGAGCCGGAAGTCGATGTGGTCGGCGACGGTTAGCGCGCCGAAGCTCTTGCAGAGCTGCTGCGTCTCGAGAGCGCTTGCCACCATTGGTCCACCAGGCCGAGGATGCCGCCGCGGGCGAAGAGCACGACGACGACGAGGAGCACGCCGATGCCGAAGTACCAGTACTCCGGGTACTGCTTGGCGAGATAGTCCTGCGCGATGAGATAGACCACCGGGCCGACGAAGGCGCCGTAGAGCCGGCCGACGCCGCCGAGTATCAGCATCACCAGGAGATCGCCCGAAGGCTCGAGCCCGAGCACGTTGAGCCCGACGAACTGGTTCACCTGCGTGAGAAGCGCGCCGGCGACGCCCGCCATCGTGGCCGAGAGCGTGTAGACCAGCACGAGGCGCCAGTACACCGGCGCGCCCACCGCATGCATGCGCGCCGTGTTCTCGCGGATGCCGGTCAGCATGGCGCCGAACGGCGAGTAGAGCAGGCGGCGGATGAGCAACCAGCCGAGGAAAAGCGCCACCAGGCAGTAGATGAAGGCGGTGCGGCCGAAGAGATCGAACTTGAAGAGCCCGAGGATCGGCGCGACCTGCACGCCCGAGAGGCCGTCGGCACCGCCGGTGAGCGAGCTCGCTTTGTTCGCGATCTCGAGCACGATGGACGTGATCGCGAGCGTGAGCATGAGGAGCGTCAGTGCCTTCGTGCGCAGGATGACCGCGCCGGTCGAGATGCCGAGCAGCGCCGCGGCGAGCGCGGCGGCGAGGAGCTGGAGGAAGGGATCCGTCACGCCGTACTTGGCGCCGAGGATGCCGGCGGTGTAGGCGCCCAGGCCGAAGAACGCGCTATGGCCGAGCGTGATGATGCCGGCGTATCCGAGGATGAGATCGAGCGACAGCGCGAAGAGGATGTAGACCAGCACCCGCGCGCCGAGCGAGAGATATTCGGGCAGCAGGAAGAACGCCGCGATGGCGATGATCCACGGCAGCAATTCCTGCGGCCGGATGCGCGGATCGCTGGTATAGCCGCTCATACCGAAATCGGGGTCAGAGCCCTATTTACATTAGGGCTCTGACCCCGATTTGTCATGCGCGCACGCCGAAGAGGCCCATCGGTCGCCAGAGCAGGATCGCCATCGTCGCCACGTAGATGAGGAAGGCGCCGAACTCCGGGATCCAGTACTTGCACGCGGTGTCGGCGACGCCGATGAGGAGCGCGGCGACGAAGGGGCCGCGCAGGCTGCCCAGGCCCCCCACGGCGACGACGATGAGGAAGTACACGAGGTGCTCGAACGGGTAGCTCCACTGCACGGGCAGGATGTCGGCGCCGAGCGCGCCGCCCAAGCCCGCGAGACCACTGCCGAGCGCGAACGTCGCCATGAAGAGCTGCCGCGTGTTGATGCCGACCGACTGCGCCATGGCGCGGTTATCGACCGCGGCGCGCACCATCGCGCCCCAGCGCGTGCGCTCGACGCCGAACCAGAGCGCCGCAATCAGCAGCGCCGAGAACATGATGAGAAAGACGCGGTAGGTCGGGAAATCGCGGCCCAGGATGTGCACCTGGCCGCGCAGGTAATCGGGCAGGAACACGGGCGCCGCCAGGTTGCCGTAGACGAGCCGCGCCAGCGCCATCGAGATGAGGATGAGGCCGATGGAAAACAGGACCTGGGCGAGCTCGCCGGCGGCGTAGAGCCGCGAGTAGAGCAGCCGCTCGAGCACGATGCTGCCCGCCGACACGACGACGAAGGCGACGAGCACGGCGAGCGGGAAGGGCAGCCCGAAGCGCGCCATCGCGGTGGAGAGGATGAAGCCGCCCGCCATGGCGAACACGCCATGCGCGAGGTTGATGAAGCCCATGAGGCCCATCGTCACCGACAGGCCCACGGAGATGACGTACAGGATCATGCCGTAAGCGACGCCATGGAAGGCGACGCTTACGAGCGATGAGGCGAGCTCGGACAGAGGAAAGCTACTTCTTCTTCTGCAGCTCTTTCCAGGGGTCCTTCACCGCCGTGCCGAGCGTCTCGATCTCGACGTTGGCGAGATGCCCGCCCTCTTTCTTTACTTCGCGCAGGTATTCGGGCTGGATGATGTCGCGCGTCTCCGGGTCGATCGAGATCGGCCCGCGCGGGCTATTGTCGAATCTCCACTGCTTGGCGATCTCGATGGAGCGCTCGGCATCGAGCTTGCCCTTCTGCTGCTTGATCATCTCGAAGATGAGCGCCGTGCCGTCCCAGGAGCCGACGGAGAGGAAGTTCGGCGTCTCGTTCTGGCCGAACTCCTTCTTCCAGTCGGCGACGAATTGCTTGTTCGCCGGGCGCGTCGCCGCCGCGGAATAGTGGTGCACGGTGATCACGCCGAGCGCGACCTCGCCCATGTTGGGCAGCTCCTCGTCGGTGGTGATGTCGCCCGGGCCGATCAGCTTGATGCCCGCGTCCTTGAGGCCGAGATCGGCGAAGTTCTTCATTACCGCGGTCGCCGTCTTGCCCGCCGGGATGAATACCATCAGGCAGTCGGGCTTCGCATCCTTCACGCGCTGCATGTAGGCCGCCCAGTCGGGGTTCTGCAGCGGCGCGCGCACCGCGCCGACGATCTTGCCGCCGCCAGCGGTGAACGCCTTGCCGAATGCTTCCTCCGAATCATGCCCCGGGCCGAAATCGCTCACCAGCGTGTATGCGGTCTTGAACTTCTTCGCCGCCCATTCGCCGAGGGGATAGGAGGACTGCCAGAGCGTGAACGACGTGCGCACGATGTAGGGCGAGCGCGTGGTGATCACCGCGGTGCCGGCGTTCATGATGACGAACGGCACTTTCGCTTCGGTGGCGATCGGCGCGATGGCGAGCGCATTCGGCGTGAACACGACGCCCGCGAGCAGATTCACCTTGTCGCGCACCACGAGCTCCTGCGCGAGCTGGCGCGCCTTGTCGGGGTTGGGGCCGGTGTCGTCGCGCGTGATGAGCTCGATCTTCACACCGGGCGGCAGCTCCTTCTGGTGCTCCTTGATGTACAGGCGCACCGCGCGCTCCATGTACGGCCCGAGGTTGCCGTTCAGGCCGGAGTAGCTGGTGATGAAGCCGATCTTGATCGTCTGCGCGGCGGCCGCGAAGGCGCTCAAGGCGAGCGCGGCGGCAAGCGCGATCTTTATCGTACGCATGCATCCTCCTCGTAAGGTGGCGGATTCTAACCGATGAGCCAAACGCTCCCGAGCGCGGCGGGCAGCTTGGCCGCATGGCGCGCGCCGCACTTCTGCACGGCGACGCCTGCCTCCTTACAACGCGCGAGCAACGTCTTCGGCTGACCACCGCCGAGCGCATAGCCCGCGATTGCGGGTGGCGGCGGCGCCTCGCCGAGCAGCTTCGCCACCGCTGCGCGCGTGCCGATGAAGATCCGGCCGCGCGCCGTCTCGAGCCGCACGCCGTCGGCATCGGGCTGCGGAATGAGCGCCGCAAAGCGCGCCCAGCGCGCGGCGGCTTGCACCGGATCTTCGGCGACGACGAAGACTTCCTCCAGCCGCAGCGCGTTTACATCGCTCGGACGCCATAGCGCTTCGGGCGTGAGCTGCTCTACGAACTGGATGCGACCCTCCGGCATCTTCTCCGGCGCCGGCCGCACGACCTTGAATCGTGCGCTGCCGCCCGCAACCTCGCGCGCGAGATCCACCAGCGGCTGCGGCTCGTAGCCGTGCGCCGCGAGCCGCTGGTGCTCGCCGGCGGCATCCGGCGTGCCGAAGCAGACGAGCTGCACGCCCTCATAGCGCCGCATGAGCGCACGCATGCGCGCGGCTGCCGGCGTGTCGTGCGTCGGCGAGAGCAGCTCGATATAGCCCGCCTCCAGCATGACGCAGCGGTTCGACGCGCCGACCGGGCCTTCGGGCGTGCGCTGCACGGAGGTCGGCGTCACGCGCAGGCCGAGCGCCTCGCACACGCGCGCCGCGGCGTCGAGATCGGCGACGAAGTGCGACACGTGATCGAGGTACAGCTCGCCCGGCGGCGGCCGCTGTCGATCGGCGGCGTTCATGGCGCGCTAATATAACCGCCGCCGTGAACCAGCCCGTCGAAATCCGCACCGCTACGTCGATAGGAGAAATGAGCGGCGCCCAGGCGGTGGTCGAAATGCTGCGCGCGCACGGCGTCGACATCGTGTTCGGCCTGTGCGGCGACACCAGCCTGCCGCTCTACGATGCACTGCGCGGCTCGCGGCTCCGGCACATCCTCACGCGCGACGAGCGTCACGCCGCATATATGGCCGACGGCTATGCACGCGTCACCGGGAGAGTCGGCGTGTGCGAAGGCCCCTCCGGTGGCGGCGCCACGTACATCCTTCCCGGGCTCGCGGAAGCGAACGAATCGTCCATTCCGGTGCTCGCCATCAACACCGATATCAGCGTCTCATCCCGCGGCCGCTATACGCTAACCGAGCTCGACCAGCGCACGCTGATGCGTCCCGTGACGAAATGGAACGCGGTCATCGATCGCGCCGCCGATATCCCGCGCGTCTTCCGGCAGGCGTTCGACGCGATGACGACCGGCCGCCCCGGCGCCGCGCACATCGCGCTGCCCTACGACGTGCAGAGCGCGCCGGTCGAAGCGGACGACGTGTGGGCCGATCCGTCGCTCGGCGTCTATCCGTCGCGCCGCAGCGCGCCCGATCCGGAGATGGTGGCGCTCGCCGCCAAGCTGCTACGGAACTCTCGTAACCCATTGTTCATCTGCGGCGGCGGCGTCGTCATTTCGCACGCCGAGGCCGAGCTCACGGAGCTCGCGGAAAAGCTCGCGGCGCCGGTCGCGACCACCATCAGCGGCAAAGGCGCCATCGACGAGCGTTGCGCGCATGCGGTGGGCGTCGTCGGCTCGAACGGCGGCACGGCCGAGACGCGCGCCATCGTCGATGCGGCGGATGTCATCGTCTTCGTCGGCTGCCGCGCGGGCTCCGTCACCACCGAGCGCTGGCGCCATCCGGCGCCGGGCGAGGCGCGCATCATCCATATCGATGTCGATCCCGCGGTGCCCGGGCGCAATTACAAGGTCGATGTGCCGCTCATCGCCGATGCCAAGCTCGCGCTCGCCGCGCTGCTCGATGCGGTCAATGCGCGCGAAGGCGATCTTTCGCCAGTCGATGCGCGCAAGCGCGCGAAGTTCGAGCGGTTCGAGGCGCTCGCGCGCTCCGACGAATCCCCGATCCGCCCGGAGCGCGTAGTGGCCGAGCTCGCGCGCCAGCTCGACCCCGCTGCGACGCTCGTCGCCGATCCTGGCACGCCGTGCCCTTACTTCTCTGCCTATTACGTGCTGCGCGGCACGGGCCGGCGCTTCTTTTCCAATCGCGCGCACGGCGCGCTCGGCTATGCGCTCGCCGCGGCGGTGGGCGCGCATTTCGGCCGGCCGCACGTGAAAACCGTGGCGGTGATGGGCGACGGCAGCTTCGGCATGTGCGCGGGCGAGCTCGAGACGCTCGTGCGGCTCAAGCTGCCGATAACCGCGGTGGTCATTTCCAATGCCACCTACGGCTGGATCAAGGCGGGCCAGCGGGCGGCATACGGACAGCGCTATTTCGGCGTCGATTTCAGCGCCACCGATCATGCGGCGGTGGCGCGGGCTTATGGCTTGCGCGCATGGCGCGTCACGCAGCCGCGCGAGCTCGCACCGGCGCTGCAAGCAGCGCTGGCGGCCGGCGAGCCGACGCTCGTCGATATTGTGTGCCAGCCGCTGCACGAGGCGAGAGCGCCAGTCTCGGAGTGGATCGCATGATTGAGAGAGGCCATCACGACCTGGGCGGCCTGCCCGCGGACAAGATCGAGCGCACCGAGCACGACTATCCGCAGTGGGAGCGGCGCGTCGATGCGATGGTGCAGCTTTTGCGCAGCGGCAAGAAGATCACGGTGGATGAGCTGCGCAAGAACATCGAGGCGCTGCCGCCGGCAGCCTACGACCAGCTCTCGTACTACGAGAAGTGGGTGAGCTCGCTAACGCAGACGCTGATCCAGCGCGGCATCATCACCACCGAGGAGCTCGGCCGCAAGATGGAGGAAGTGGAGCGCCGCGTCCGATGAGCGCCCAATTCACGACCGACTATCCCGCGGTCGCGCCGCGCTACAAGCCGGGCGACCGCGTGCGCGTGAGAAAGACCGCGCCGCTCGGCCATATTCGCACGCCGTACTACATCCGCGGCCAGGTTGGCGAGATCGAGCGGCTGTGCGGCGCCTTTCCGAACCCCGAGGAACTCGCGCAGATGCGCGACGGGTTGCCGGCGCAGCCGCTCTATCGCGTGCGCTTCAAGCAGAAGGACGTTTGGCCCGACTATCGCGGGCCAGAGACCGATGTCGTGGAGATCGAGATTTACCAACACTGGCTGGAGAAAGCATGAGCTTCGCCATGTTTTGCCGCCCCCCTGTTAAGGGGGGAAGTGAGCCGAAGGCGAACGGGGGGTTCGTGTTTGAAACCGAAAACCCCCCGGCGCTGCGCGCCACCCCCCTTATCAGGGGGGCGACCCAATGAGCGAGCAAGGAACCTACAAGCCGTACGCGTACTACGAGCTGATGGAGACGAGCCTGCGTGAGCTGCTCGTGGAGAAGGGCATCATCACCAACGAGCAGGTGAACGCCGAGGTGGCGGCGATGCGCGCGCGCACGCCCGAGCGCGGCGCGCGCGTGGTGGCGCGGGCGTGGGTGGATGCCGCGTACAAGAAGCGGCTGCTCGCCAATGGCACGGCGGCGTGCGAAGAGCTCGGGCTGGAGATTCCCGGCCTGCATCTCGTGGTGGTGGAGAACACGCCGCAGGTGCATAACGCGATCGTCTGCACGCTGTGCTCGTGCTATCCGCGCGTGCTCCTCGGAATCCCGCCCGACTGGTACAAGTCGCGCAACTACCGCTCGCGCATGGTGCGCGAGCCGCGCGCCGTGCTCGCCGAGTTCGGCCTGCGCATCCCCGAGGCGGTGCAGATCCGCGTGCACGATTCCACCGCCGACATGCGCTACCTGGTGCTGCCGATGCGGCCGCAAGGCACCGAGGGCTGGAGCGAAGAGCGCCTTGCCAGCATCGTCACGCGCGACTGCATGATCGGCGTCGCGGTGCCTGCCGTCGCGCTTGGCTAAGCTCGCGCCGCACGGCGCCGTGCCGCTCGGCGATTGCGCTGTGAACGTAGAGTTTTCCAAGACGCTCGACCTGGAAGTGAACTACGCCGTGCAGCGCCTCGCGGCGATGGTGCACGGCCGCGCGCTGCCCTGGGTGCGCGACGTGGTGCCCGCGCTCGGCGGCCTCGCGATCCACTTCGATCCCGATCATGCGGACGTGCACGGCGATGCGATGAGCGCGGCGCTGAACGCCGTGAGCGAGTGCCTGAAGCAGGGCCTGCCGAAGATCGACCAAGTGGCGCGCACGGTCGAGGTGCCCGTGTGCTACGAGGCCGAGTTCGCGCCTGACCTGACGGAGGTCGCCGCCACGGCGAAGGTGACGCCCGACGAGGCGGTGGCGCTGCACGCGGGGAGCGAGTTCCGCGTGCTGATGATCGGCTTCGCGCCCGGCCACGCGTACATGGGCGGCCTCAGTCCCAAGCTCGCCGTGCCGCGCCGCGCGGCGCCGCGCCCCATCGTGCCCGCGGGCTCGGTGGCGATCGCGAACGACCAGACGGTGGTCTATCCGTACGCCATCTCCGGCGGCTGGAACATCATCGGCCGCACGCCGCTCGCGGTCTTCGATGCCGAGCGCGAGGAGCCGAGCCTCTTCGCCGCGGGCGATCGCGTGCGCTTCAAGCCGATCTCGCGTGCCGAGTTCCTGAAGCAGTCGAAATGACGATCCGCGTCCTGCGGCCGGGCCTCTTGATGACGGTGCAGGATCTCGGCCGCCACGGCCACCAGCATGTGGGCCTCTGCCCCGGCGGCGCGATGGACCCGATCTCGCTCACGCTGGCGAACGCGCTGGTGGGCAACGAGCCAGGCGCGGCCGCGCTCGAGATCACGGTGCTCGGGCCCGACCTCGAGTTCACCCGGGATACGCTCATCGCGCTGGTCGGTGCCGAGTTCGAGTCCGACATCCCGCTCAACCGGCCGGTGCTGGTGGCAGCGGGCTCGCATGTTTCGATCAGCCGCGCGGCGCGCGGCGCGCGCGGCTATCTCGCTTGCGCGGGCGGCATCGCGGTGCCCGAAGTGCTGGGCAGCCGCAGCACTTACATCCCGGGGGCATTCGGCGGGCTCGAAGGCCGGGTACTCAAGCGCGCCGACGTGCTGCCGCTCGCCGAGAACGCGGAGCAGCTCTCGCGCGAGCGCTACGAGCAGCTGAAGAACAAGCGCGCCACGAGCGTGCGCTGGTCGGTGCCGCCCTTCACCGTGCCCGATCGCGAGCCGATCGTGCTGCACGCGATCGACGGCGAGCACTTCGCCGACTTCGACGCCAACATGCAGCGCGTCTTCTACGACACCGTCTGGCGCGTGACGCCGGACTCGAACCGCATGGGCTACCGGCTCGGCGGGCCGGCGCTCGCGCGCGCCAAGACGGACGAGATCCTCTCCGGCCCGACCGCGCTCGGCAGCGTGCAGGTGCCGGCGAACGGCGTGCCGATCGCGCTCATGGCCGATCACCAGACGACCGGCGGCTACCCGCGCATCGCCGAGATCGCCTCCGCCGACGTGCCGCGGCTCGCGCAGATCGCGCCGGGCGGCACCGTGCACTTCGCCCGATGCGGGCTCGACATGGCGGCAGAGCTGCGCAACGACATGCGCAACCGTCTACAGACCGTGCTGCGCGGCATCGCGTGGGAATACGGCAAGTAAATCGGGGACAGGTACGTAATTATTCTGAAAGCTTCAACCTGACGACATAATTACGTACCTGTCCCCGATTTATGAAGCGCATCGATCTCAACTGCGACATGGGCGAGAGCTACGGTGCCTGGAAGATGGGCGCCGACGCGGAGGTGATGCCCCATATCAGCTCGGCGAACATCGCCTGCGGCTTCCACGGCGGCGATCCCGCGACCATCCGGAAAACGGTGCGCCTCGCGCTCGACCACGGCGTCGCGATCGGCGCGCATCCGTCGCTGCCTGACCTGCAGGGCTTTGGTCGCCGCGTGATGAAGATCTCGCCGCAGGAGATGTACGACCTCGTCGTGTACCAGGCGGGTGCGGTTGAGGCGTTCGCGCGTGCCGCGGGCAGCCGCCTGCATCACATCAAGTGCCATGGCGCGCTCTACAACATGGCGGCGACGGACGAGGGCCTCTCCGACGCGATGGTGCGCGCGGCGAGGGACCTCGGCGCGA
>VBCM01000199.1 GCA_005883675.1 Betaproteobacteria bacterium | reverse complement strand
ATTGAGCAGCACCAGCTTGCCGCGAAAGTCGGCGAGCGTATGCGCCCGGCCATCCGCGTCGTTGAAGCGCAGCTCGGGAACCGGCTTCGGCTTCGTGGCGCGCGCGAAGGGCAGCTTGCTTTGCGACTGCCAGGCGCCGAAGTAGACGCCGAGCGCCGCCGCGGCGAGCGCTACTACGATGAAAACGATAGCGACGCGCTTGTTCATGCGCGCCCGATCTCCCGCGCGCAGTTGTAGCCGGCGATGCCCGCTACCGCGGGATGCATCGCCTGGCCGCAAAGCCAGAGCCCTTTGATCGGCGTGCAGTAGCCGGCGAGCTCGGGCAGCGGCCGCATCCAGAACGCCTGATCGAGCGCGAGCTCCGCCTGGTGCGGCTGTCCCTCCGGCCAGGGCGCGGGCGGGGCGAGCACCTTGCCTTGCTTGATCGGCGGCAGATACGGCGCGAGCAGCTTGGCCGCTCGCTCGCCGATAGTCGCGTCAGTGGACTGCTCGTGCGGCGCGTACTGGAAGTGCACTTCGGCGCTCGCGCCATCCGCCATGACGTCGAGCCATGGCTTCGCCGAGATGCGGCCGTACTTGACGTCGTCGTAGGCGCGCTCGACGTAGTCCAACGATGGCGCGAGCGTCAGCGTCTGCCACTCCGGCGCCCGCTCGAGCGTCAGCACGATCTTCGCCGCGACGCCGCGCGCGCGCACGTTGCGCAGCGCGCGCAGCAGATCCGGATCGAGCAGCCCCGGCTCTACGAGCTCGACGAGCGTGCGCCGCGGATCGGCGGCGGAGAGCACGAGCGGCGCGCGCAGTTCCTGACCGCCGTCGAGCACGACGCCGGTCACTTCGCCGCCGCGCACGGTGATGCCGCTCACCTTGGCTTCGCGCATCCCGACGCCGGCACGCGTGTGCAGCAGCGCGGCGAGATTGGACATCGGCGAGCGAAACACGCCGCTCGGGCTGCCGGCGTGGTAGTGGAGCAGCCGGAACGCAGTGCCGGCCGAGCGCGGCCCCTGATGCAGGTGCCGCACGGCAAGCGCGCCGAGCGCCCCCTTCAGCACGTCGCTCGCGAACCACTCATCGAGTAGCTCGGCCACCGGCATCGGCAAGAGTCGCATGAAATCTTCCATCGCCTCGCGGCCGAGCCGCCGCACACGCAGCGCGAAGCGCAGGTCTACGAGGCTTGGCGGCGGCTCGAGATAGATGCGCTCGAGCAGCCGCGCGAGCGCGGACATGCGCTCGCAGAAGCGCGGCCAGGCGCCTGCATCGCGCGCGCTCAGGCGCCGTATGGAGTCAACGCTCTTCGCCCTATCGCGCCAGAGCTCGAGCACGCCGCCGCCGTCGAGCGGCGCACGCAGCCACGGGTCGGGCCACTCCACCGCCACATCGAGTGCAAGCTCGCGTGCCAGTGCTGCCGGGACCCAGCCGCTCGTACGCTCGCGCGCCCCGTGCTCCTGCACCAGCGTCACCTTATGGCCCGCGCGCGCGAGAAGATGAGCGGCGACGAGGCCGTTCGCGTCCGCGCCGATGACAACCACATCGCTCACGCGCGCGCCCCGAGGATTTCCATCGCCGCGTTACGGCCCGCGGCACCCATCACGCCGCCGCCGGGGTGCGTGCCCGACCCGCATTGATAGAGGCCGCGGATCGGGGTGCGGTAGCGCGCCCACGCCGGTGCCGGCCGCAGGAAGAACATCTGCTGCAGCGTGAGCTCGCCCTGGAAAATGTTGCCTTCCGAGAGGCCGACGATGCGCTCGATATCAGCAGGGGTGATCACCTGCCGGTGCAGGATGGCGCTCTTCAGGTTGGGGGCATATTCGGCAAGGGTATTCACCACGGTGTCGCCGAGCTCTTCGCGCCGCGCATCGTTCCAGCCGCCGTTCAGGTGATAAGGCGCGTACTGCACGAAGATCGACATCACGTGCTTCCCGGGCGGCGCCATCGCCGGGTCGAGCATCGACGGCATGATGATGTCCATATAGGGCCGGCGCGAGATTTCGCCGTACTTCGCGTCGTCGTACGCGCGCTCGAGATAGTCGACGCTCGGGCTGATGGAGATCGCGCCGCGCAGATGCGGGCCCGGCTGCGGCATGCAGATGAAGCGCGGCGGCTCGGCGAGCGCGAGATTCACCTTGGCGGAGGAGCCGCGGAACTTGTAGCGGCGGATGGCGGCGGCGAACTCGTCCGGCAGGTGCTGCTCGCCCACCAGACCGAGGAATGTGCGACGCGGATCGGCACCCGACACCACGATCGGCGCGCGCAGCTCTTCACCATTGTCCAGCACTGCGCCGGTGGCGCTGCTCCCAGAAATCAAAATCTTTGAGACCGGTGCTTGCGTCCGTATCTCGGCGCCGTGGGCCTGAGCGGCCGCGGCGATCGCCGCGCTGACCGAGCCGTTCCCGCCGCGCGCAAAGCCCCAGGCGCGGAACACGCCATCGAGCTCGCCCATGTAGTGATGCAGGAGCACGTACGCCGTGCCGGGCGAGCGCGGCCCCAGCAGCGTGCCGATGATGCCGCTCGCGGACTTGGTGCCCTTCAACGCCTCGCCTTCGAACCACTCGTCGAGATAGTCGGCGGCGCTCATCGTCAGCAGCTTCCACAGCGCATGCAGATCCTTCTCCGGCAGGCCGCGGAAGTAGCGGCCGAGCCTCCACAGGTCCCAGAGCTCGCGCAGGTCGAGCGACGCCGGGTCGGGCGGCGCCACGCCGAGCAGCGGCTTGATGGCGCGCGCCATGCGATGCAGGAGCAGCCCGAATTCGTCGTACGCCTCGGCGTCGCGCACGGAGTGGCGCGCGAGCTCGCGCCGGTTCTGGTCGTGGTCCGACCATTGCGCGAGGTAGTCGCCCGCTTTTCCGTCCGGACGGAGCGGCGTGAGCGTGCTCTCGAGCGGCAGGATGTGCAGGCCATGGCGCGGGAGCTCGAGCTCGCGGATGATTTCCGGTCTGAGCAGGCTCACCACGTACGAGAAAACGGAGAAGCGGAACCCCGGGAACACTTCCTCGGTCATTGCCGCACCCCCGATGCGCTCGCGGCGCTCGACAACGAGCACCTTGCGGCCTGCGCGTGCGAGATACGCCGCGCAGGCGAGACCGTTGTGGCCGCCGCCGACGATGATGGCGTCGTAGCGCTTCATGCTCTTTTCCGCGGCGGATCGAAGAACGGCTTCTTCACCGCGCGCGCGGCGGCGCGCCTGCGCCGGTGCTCTACCGTCATCTCCATCTCGAGCGGCGTGCCGGGCGCGGCCCAGCGCGAGCGCAGATGTGCGAGCGCTATGTACTTCTTGAGGAGCGGCGACCAGCCGCCGCTCGTCGCGTAGCCGACCTGCTCGCCGTCAGCGTAGAGCGGCACGCTCATGCGCCACGTCGCGCTCGGCAGCCGCGTCGCGAGCCCGACCTCGGCGTACAGGCGCTCGAGCGAGCTCCACTCGACCTCGACGCCGACGAATTGCCAGGCGGGGCCGCGCGCCTTTTCGGCGACGAGCGCGTCGCGGCCGTTGAAGCGCTCTTTATCCAGGTTCACCGTCCAGCCGAGATCAAGCTCGTAGGGCGACGAGAGCTGGCTCTCGATCAGCGCCTTGCGCGCCGGCACGTAATCCACGTCGATAAGGATGAGCCCCGCTTCGAGGCGCGCCATGTCGAGCGCGAGCAGGCCGGCGGGCATGATCCCGTAGGGGCGGCCGGCTTCCATTACGGCGTCCCAGAGCGCCAGCGCATTGCCCGCCTCCGCCCAGATCTCATAGCCGAGGTCGCCGGTGTACCCGGTGCGCGAGACCGTGACGGCGATGCCGTGCAGCGTGGCGGGCGCGATGCGGAAGTATTTCAGCGCCGGTGCGCCGATCGAGGCCAGGATCGATCCAGCGGCGGGGCCTTGCAGCGATAGCGCAGCGATGCCGCCGGTCACATCGGTGATATCGACCTCCAGGCCCGCCGCATTGTCCTGTAGCCAGCGCAGGTTGGGCTCGGCGGAAGTCATGCGGAAGGTGGTGTCGTTGAGTCGTGCGACGGTGCCGTCGTCCATGACCTTGCCCGCGTGATCACACCACGGTGTGTAGAGCACCTGGCCGACTGCCGCCTTTTGGACATTGCGGGTCACCACCAGGTCCAGAAGCCTGCCGGCATCGCGGCCACGGACCATGTACTTGTAGAGCGGCGAGACGTCGAAGAGCGCAGCCGCGGTGCGGATGACGTGGTATTCGCGCTCGTGGGTAAGCTCGTAGGAGCTCGCGACGACGTGGCCCGCCCAGCGCCGCCAGGCATGGCTCGCGCAGAGCGGCGCGGTGCGCTCGTGGAACGGCGTGGTCTTCAGCATCAGGCGAGGCGCGTCCCGCTCGCCGCATCGAAGTAATGCGCATCGTCCGGCCGGTAGCGCAACGGCAAGCGCCCGGCGCGCGCCGTGGCCGAGCCGTGCAGCCGCGCGGCGATGCGCGTGCCTTGGCCGTCGAGATGGCCGTACACCAGCGTGTCGGCGCCGAGCGGCTCGATGAGGTCGATATCCGCGTTGAGCATGGCCTCCGCCACGGCGCAGGGCTCGAGGTGCTCGGGGCGGATGCCGAGCAGCACGCGCCGGCCGTCGCGCTCGCGGGGGATGAGGTTCATCGGCGGCGAGCCGATGAAAGCGGCGACGAACGTGCTCGCCGGCCGCGCGTACACCTCGAGCGGCGCGCCGATCTGCTCGACGCGTCCCGCGTTCATGACGACCATGCGCTGCGCGAGCGTCATCGCCTCCACCTGGTCATGAGTCACATACAG
>VBCM01000198.1:3956-6587 GCA_005883675.1 Betaproteobacteria bacterium | reverse complement strand
CGGTGTACTACGGCTCGCTCGGGGCGATCAGCGATGCGCACGCCAAAGTGCGCCGCGGCCTGGCGATCGAGTGCCCGATTCCCGCCATGCATTCGGACGACGCCGACATCGTGCTCGACTGGCGCCATATCGCGCGATGGTAGGCCAACCTCGGGCGCAACGTCCGGGTGCTCGCCTTTCCCGGCGGCCTGCACGACCTCGTGCTCTCACGCCGGAGATTCGCGAAGAAGTTTTCATGCAACTATTTGCCTGGCAGAACGGGTTGTACTCTGAATGCCGCTCGAGGCTGATGAACGCGAGATTACGGCGCGCACTATAGGCGTCTGGGCCAGGTGATAAGGCGGCGGCGGGCCTCGCCCACCCCGTCGGCGAAGGTGGCCTCGCGGCCGGGGATACCCGGCCGCGGGGAATATCGACCTTTACGGGCAGAACAGGTTGTGCGACTGGATGTTGCCGTCGCTTAATGGCTGTGGGTTTAGGCTCGAGTCGTATTGGAACTGGCCTGACACGTTGATTTGGAACGTGTCGGCCGTCCCCGGTTCGCCGTGATCAGTCACCGCGACGGTGAAACTGACCGGGCCCGACACGCCGCTCATAGTGCCAGTGCCCTCGCCCGAGAACGTACAGGTGCCATTGAAGGTGACCGAGGTGCTCTGCACCCGCAAGTCGATTGCGTGATCGATATAGACGAGATGCCCCATGGAACTCCCATCCGGCTTGTCGCCGGCCACGAGTCCGAAGGTCCCCTTGCCGCCGGTCGTCTCGGCAATGATCCAGCCGCCGCCCGTGACGGAGTGGTGATTCGGCGGCGATCCCGCCGCACAGTCGATCTTGGCGTCGACGGTGGCCAGCAGCACGTCGGCGAGCTGCTGCTGCGTGACCGGATCCGTTGTCGTCACATGCAACGCATTTACCGTGAGCTCTGCGCTGGTGCCGACCACAGAGGGGATCTGCTCGTTGATGATCGCGGTGCCGTTCGGTAGCGCGACCGTCTGGTTCGGAGCGCCCGTGACCGTGATCGCTTGGCCGTTGATCACGAGGTTCGTGAGCCGCGAGTTGCCCGTCACGGCGGGACCGCAGCTCGCGGTGCTGCGCGCCATCAGGAAATCGGCGGTGACGGTGTTGTTCGAAACGGTCAGCGTGATGTCGGCCATTGACGCCTCGCCCCGCGTCTCGTCGACACCGACGATAGCGCTGTGCATAGCCCCCGCCGCTAGCGAGGCGACGCCAGCCGTCGCGCTGCCAGGAATGTCGCCGACGAGCAGGGCCGCTTCTGCGGCGCCGCCGGAGATCGAGAGCGTTCCTGTGGCGGCACGAATCGCGGTGCCCGTGGCGGGGACGGTGACCTGCGCGCCGGTCGCCGAACCACCATATGTTGCGGCGCCCGCCGAAAAAATGAGCGCGAGGTTCAATGCAGCAGTCATGGTGGTAAACAGCAGCAGCTTCTTCATGTAGCTCTCTCCGAGGGTGTTGGTTGGCGACTCCGACGTAATCGCAAAGCCCGTACCCCGAAGGCGCTTCGTGGGGGCTCGAACCATCGAAATCAAAGAGAACGAAGCGGTGGACGCGCGCAAGTGACGATGTAGACAAGAGAAACCGCCGGCAGCGAACGCATCAGCGGCAAGGAAGGCGCGCCAGGCATAGAGACAGATGCGGCGCAGAAAACTCAGGTGTGGCTGCCAGCTATGGCACAGACACCATGGCGTTGTCGCCAGAGTTTCGCCGACGCTTACGAAGCCCGGAAATCCGCGGCATCGATTGCGTAGCGCTTCATCTTGAGGTGGAGCGTCTTGTAGTCCACGGCGAGAAGCCGAGCCGCTTCACTTTTGTTCCCACGCGTGGCTTGAAGAGCCAAACGTATCGCCTGGTGCTCCGCCTCGGCGGCGGCGCGCTCGGCGAACTCCTTCAGCGAGAAGCGCGTCTGCCGTCGTCGCCTGCTGCTCGCTCCTGCCACGTTCCTAGAGGCCACGAGTCATCTCACCGCAGCAGAACGCACGCAACTCTCAGACCAATGAGTGCGGCGCTACACTGGCGAGCCGACCAGAGCTACGGGCGGATCACGACGCGCGGCACCCTCTGAACACTCCCGCGTCGATGCCGTACTGCTTTATCTTGAGGTGTAGGGTTTTGTAATCGGTTCGCAGAAGCCGTGCGGCTTCGCTCTTGTTCCCACTGGTGAGCTGCAGGACGCGGCGTATGGCGGTCTGCTCGGCCTGCGCTACGGCGGCGTCCGCGATCTCCTTCAAAGAGGCATCATCGGCCGCCGCTTCGCGCAATGCGGCCGTCGCAGGCGAGTCGACCGGAATGACCGAGAGGTGCGCCGGCTCGATGACGTCCGAAGCGAGAAGTATGGCGCGGCGAATGACGTTCCTGAGCTCGCGCACGTTGCCTGGCCAGTGATAGCGCAGAAGGACCTGCGCCGCTGCTTCTGAGATCTTGCGGCACGGGCGGCCGAGCTCCATGCCGGCTTGCGGCAGAAACTCGTTCGCCAGGTGAAGGATGTCATCTCGCTCCCTGAGCGGCGGCAGAGTGATCGAGAATTCGTTCAGGCGGTAATAGACATCCTCCCGGAACCGGCCAGCCCGCACTTCCCGCTCGAGGGAGACATTAGAGGCGGCGATGATCCGCGCG
>VBCM01000198.1:0-3947 GCA_005883675.1 Betaproteobacteria bacterium | reverse complement strand
GGTTGACGATCTCATCGAGGAACAGGGTTCCCCCTCCGGCAAGCTGGAACTGCCCCTCCTTTCGCTGATGGGCACCCGTGAACGCGCCCTTCTCATAGCCAAAGAGTTCCGACTCGATCAGGGTGTCCGGTATCGCGCCGCAGTCGACGGCGACAAACGGCTTCTCGCGTCGTCCGCTCAGCTGATGGACTGCCCGGGCGACGAGTTCCTTGCCAGTGCCGGTCTCGCCCTGGATGAGGACCGTGAGCGGGGAGTCGGCCACCTGCTCGATCTGCTCGACAATCTTCTGCATCTGCCCATTCGGGCGCGTCAATAATCGCAGCGGGCTCTCGATGACCTTCTTCGTCTCCCGCATTTCGCGCGTGCGCTCCTCGACTATGGCCTCGAGCTCGCCTAGGTGACGCTCCACCGTCAGCTGCTGGCCCCTGACCCGGCGGCTTAGCTCACGCTTCGCCATCGCGCGGCGCAACGACGCGAGGAAGTAATCGCGATCGATCGGCTTCTGGATGAAGTCGTAGGCCCCGGCGCGCAGCGCCCGCACCACCAGCTCGTGCTCGCCGTACCCGGTGATCATCAAGGTCGGTGTTTCGGGGCGTTGCGTGCGGATCTCGGCCAAGAGCTCGAGACCGTCCATTCCCGGGATCTTGATGTCGGTGACGATCGCGTCGTAGTCCCGGGCGCTGATGTGATTGATTGCGGCTACCCCCGAGTCAGCTGTGTCGACCGTCAATCCGGCCATTCGCATCCGCAGGAACGCTGGAAGCGCCTGCAGCAGTGCCAGGTCGTCGTCGACGATGAGCACATGACCCTGACTCATGGCTCGCCCCTTACCGGCGTCGGGCCGCGGTCGCGTCCGAGCTTCAGCACAACAAGCTCCAGTTCACTGACGCAACGCCCCAGGGCCTCGCGCCGGTCTTTCACCCGGCGATTCAGCGCATGCGCTTGAATCGCTCGCTGCAACGACGCGGCGAAGTGATCCCGGTCGATCGGCTTCTCGATGAAGTCGTACGCGCCGCCGCGCAAGCACCGCAGGGCGAGGTCGTATTCGCCGTGGCCCGTGATCATGAGCGTAGGCGTGTCGGGCCGGCGCGCGAGGATCTCGGCGAGGAGCGTGAGGCCGTCCATCCCCGGCATCTTGATGTCGGTGACGATCGCGTCGTAGTCGCGCTCGCTGATGCACTCGAGCGCCGCCACCGCCGAACCGGCCGTGTCCACCGTGACTCCGCTCATTCGCAGCCGGAGCGTCTCGGGTAGCGCCTGCAGCAGAGCCGGGTCGTCGTCGACGATGAGAATGCGGGCCTCAGCTCGCCCGAGGTTCTCGGCAATCTTCTCCAGTTCGATGGCGCAGCGCTCCAAGGCAGAGCGCCGGTCCTCCACTCGGCGATTCAGCGCGTGCGCCTGAATCGCGCGGTACAACGACGCCACGAACCGATCCCGGTCGATCGGCTTCTCGATGAAGTCGTACGCGCCGCCGCGCAAGCACCGCAGCGCGAGGTCATATTCGCCATGGCCCGTGATCATGAGCGTGGGCGTGTCGGGCCGGCGCGCGAGGATCTCGGCCAGGAGCGTGAGACCGTCCATCCCCGGCATCTTGATGTCGGTGACGATCGCGTCGTACTCGCGGGCACTGATCCGCTCGAGCGCGGCAACCGCCGAATCGGCCGTGTCGACCGCGACCCCGTTCATTCGCAGCCGGAGCGTCTCCGGTAGCGCCTGCAGCAGAGCGGGGTCGTCGTCGACGATGAGAACCTGCAGCGCGGTCATGGCGCGGAGGTCTCCTCCGCATGGGCGCAGGCAAGGGGCAGCTCGATGAGGAATGTGGTGCCCTCGCTGGGCGTGCTTTCAACCGCGATCGTGCCGCCGTGCTCCTTGACGATCCCATACGTGATGGACAAGCCGAGGCCGGTGCCTTTGCCGACTTCCTTGGTGGTGAAGAACGGATCGAAGACCCGCCGCTCAAGTCCGGACGGAATCCCGTGCCCGGTATCGACGAACGCGATCTCGACCGACGTGGAGCCGACCGAAGCCGAAATGCGAATCGCCTTGCGTGGCGAGTCGAGCACTGCGTCGCGCGCGTTCGTCAACAGGTTGATGAACACCTGCTCGAGCTGGATCGGATTGCCAACGATCACGGGCTCCTCCCGCCCCAGGTCGACCGTTACCTCGATCTCGTGCAATCGCAGTTGCTCCTGCACGAGGGACAGGGCGCCCTCGATGACCGCCCTGAGTGCGATGGGCTCACGGCTGGCCGGGGCGGCCCGTCCAAACGTGCGCAGATGCGTGATGATCTGCGTCGCCTTCCACACCTGCTGCATCGCTTGGCGCAGTTCCTTGAGGATTTGCGGCTTGTCCGTCACGCCGAGTTCGATCAGATCGATCGCATTGGCCACGAACAAGGCGGTGTTATTGAGGGGGTTGTTGAGCTCGTGGGCGACGCCGGTGGTCAGCTCGCCCAGCGTGGCAAGCTTCGCTGCCTGGACGAGCTGCTCCTGTTTATCGCGCAGCTCCTGTTCGCGCCGCTGCATTTCGGCCGTGGTCTCGCGCAAGTCACCCATGATGTGGATCATCGCCTTGCGGCTGTCCGCCAGACGCAGGTTGGACCCGTGGGAGTCCTGAAGGATATGCATGAGTGCGCGCCGGGACTTGTCGAGGCGCTCGGTCTGGCGGGCGAGCCGGCTGCGATCCTTCTCGTAGTCGACGAGGATATGGAGCATCGCCTTGCGCTGGTCGGCGAGGCGCCTGTTCACCTCGTTGAGGTCGCCCATGATGTGGAGCAGGGCGCGGCGCTGCTCGTCGCGCTTACGCAGGCGCCATTCCAGCGTCTCCACGTGTGCGCGCAGCCGGCTCTCGGTCTCCTCGGTTACGGCCTCGGGCATCGCGCGCACAGCGTCCACGTCTAGCCTTTCGACTTGTTGCGCAGTCTCTCCAGCTCTTTTTCGAGCGCGATCATCTTCAGCTCGCGACCCACGACGACTTCCTCGAATTTCTCGAGATCCAGGATCTTCTCCTGCAGCTCCGTCTTGGACTTCTCTAGGTCGCGCACTACTTGCTCGTAAGCTCGCATGTCGCGCAGGATGCCGATGGCGCCGATCACCTTGCCCTCGTGGTCACGCAGGGCCGAGGCGTTGAGGGTGGTGGGGATGACCTCCCCGCTCGCGCTTCGGGGGTTAAGCCGGGCGTTGCGCGTGACCCCGCGCTCCACGACCTCGCGCAGCGCGGCGGTGAACTCGCGGGTCTCCTCGGGGCTGATGAAGCGCGAGAGCGACTGCTCGAGCACCTCGTCCTGCCGGAAGCCGAGAAGCTGAGACACGGCATCGTTCGCCTGCAGGATTTTGCCCTCGAGGTCGGAGACGAACACCGGGTCGGGCGCATTCTTGATCAAGCTCTCGGCGTAGGCGCGTGCCTTATCGAGCTCGCGCATGTCGCGCAGGATGCCCACGGCCCCGATCACCTTGCCGTCGGGATTGCGCAGGGCGGAGGCATTCAAGGTGGTGGGTATGACCTGGCCGCTCGCGCTTCGCGGGTTGAGCCGGGCGTTGCGTGTGACGCCGCGCTCGACCACTTCGCGCAGCGCCGCCATGAACTCACGGGTCTCCGCGGCACTGATGAAGCGCGATAGCGACTGCTCCAGCACCTCGTCCTGGCGGAAGCCGAGAAGCTGGGATACGGCATCGTTCGCCTGCAGGATCTTGCCCTCGAGATCGGAGACGAACACCGGGTCGGGCGCATTCTTGATCAAGCTCTCGGCATAGGCGCGGGCCTTATCGAGCTCGCGCATATCGCGCAGGATGCCGATGGCGCCTATGGCCTTGCCCTCGGGGTCGCGCAGAGCGGAGGCGTTCAGACTCGCCGGGATGGTCTCGCCGCTCGCGCTGCGAGGGTTGAGGACCACGTTGCGCATCACACCGCGCTCGACCACTTCGCGCAGCGCCACGGTGAATTCCCGC
>VBCM01000095.1 GCA_005883675.1 Betaproteobacteria bacterium | reverse complement strand
CCGCTCGCCAAGGACCTGAGCGAGGGCGACCTGCGCAAGATCGCCGCCTATTTTGCAGCCAAGCCGTGGCCGGTGCGGCGCGCATCTGCAAAACCTCCGTCGCCGCCGAAAGGCATCGCCCAGTGTCAGGCCTGTCATCAGCCGAACTTTCAGGGTGGCATGCCGGCACCGCGGCTGGCCGGGCTCAGTTATGAGTATCTGATTGCGGCAATGCGCGCCTTTGCCACCGAGGAGCGAACCAACAACCTAGATATGCCGAAATTCATGCAAATGCTGAGCGAGCGCGAACGCAACGCCTTCGCGCGCTATCTCTCCGCACTGTGAGGGATGAAGCGCATCTGGCTGTGCTACCAATCTGCGGCAGCGAAGTCGTAGCGCGGGCCGCCCGCACGTTGCAGCCATGCGCCCGCGGCCGTGGTCTTGCAGGCCCAGGTCTGTTGTTCGAAGGGCTCGGCGAGCAAGAGAGCCTGAGGTTTGAGAACCGCGCCGCAACTGCCACCCGCCACGCGCACCGCCGCGTAGCGGATCCAGCCGAGCTCGCGCAACCGGGCCTCGACCGCGAGCGCCTGGCAGGCGGCGAAATCGCTCTTGTGCGTCCACGCGCGCGTCGCGCCGCTCCACGGCGGCTGGGTAAGATCGGCGCAGCGCCCGCGCACTTTCGCTTGAAAGAACGTGTGTTCCGTATGGAGCGCCGACTCGCGCAGCGGCTCGCTATCCATGAGGAAGCGCCATTTCCAGTACGCCACCTCGCCGCAGGCGGTGCGCAACTCTTCAGCGCCGTACCACACGCCGGCATCGTGCGCGCGGCGAAAGCGCGAGGCAACGGGCGACCGATAGCGAAACGGCGTGAAGAGGAGGTAGTGCTGGCTCGCCGCGTCCGGGGGCACCGCAGGCTTGCTCGTCTCGAGGAGTTCTTCGAGCACGCGCTGCTCGGCTGCATTGTCGGCAAGCCGCATGGTCGAGACGATGTGCTGCGCCTCTACGCCGCGCCACAGCGCCGCGCTTCTGGCGCGCACGCCTGTCTCAAACCACGCCGCCTTCCAAGGCGTCACGCCGGCGCGCGCATCGCATCGAGATAGGCGACGACGTTCACTAGGCCGTCGGCGCGCTGGATCAAGTCGAGCGGGCGGCCATTCAGCGCCCGATTGTGGCCATGCAGCCAGGCATGACGCTGCGTCGCGTCCGTGCCGACCAGGGCATCCAAAGAACGGTACACGCGCACGAGGAGCAGGGCGAGCTCGCCCTCCTTGCTTTGCGGGTCGACTGTGCGCGCGCCGCTCGTCAGGCGCGAAACGCTCGCCTCGCTGACGCCGAGCACGCGCGCCAGTACGGCGCTGGAGAGCCCGAGGAGCTCGGTCGCGCGCAGGAGCGCCTTGGTCAGCACCGCGTCGGGCGCCGGTACGGGCCTGGCAGCGGTGCGGGGCGGTTTCATCAAATGAAAGGATACTCGCGTATCCTTTCAAATGCAAAAAGCCGCCTAGAGCGGCGTGGCGAAGGCGGTGTCGAGAAGCCGGGGCGTCACGGCCCAGCGGCGCGGCGAGTTGAGGAGCACGACGATCACGCGCGAGCCGTTGCGCTCGGCGGCCACGATCACGCAGTAGCCCGCCATGCCGGTGGTGCCGGTCTTGACGCCGATGGCGCCGGGATAGTGGCCGATGAGCGCGTTGGTGTTGCGCAGGTAAAAGCGCCGCCGGCTGTCGAGCGTGCGGATGGTGGTCGCATCGATGCTCGCGAGGCTGCGGTATTCGGCGTGTTGCAGCACCTGCTCGGCTAGCCGCGCGAGGTCGGCCGCAGTCGAGTACTGCCCGGGCCGATCGTGCCCGCAGGGGTCGACGAAATGGGTGTTGCGCAGGCCGAGCGTGAAAGCGCGCTGGTTCATGCGCGCTACGAACCCCGGGCCGCTATGGTCGGCGAGCGCCCGGCAGGCGTCGTTCGCCGAATGCATGATCGCCGCGGCGAGGAGGTCGCGCGCGCGCAGCAGCTCGCCGGCGCGAAGGCCGATGCGGCTGCCGTCTTCGCGCGCCGCAGCGCGGCTCACCACTACGGGCTCGTCGAGCTGGCCGCGCTCGAGCACGAGGAGCGCGGTCATCATCTTCGTGAGGCTCGCGGGCGCATGCCGCGCGTTCTCCGCCGCGGCCCACAGCACGCGGCCGTCGCGCTTCACGACGTAAGCATCGGCGATGTGCGCAAAGCCGTCCTCCGCGGCGCGCGCCGCGGCAACCGGCGCGGCGGCAAGCACGGCCGCGGCGGCGAGGCGCGCAATGCGAATCACCGTGCGAATATGTTGCGCCACTCCAGCGCCTTCCCTTTCACCTTGTCGATGCCCCGCGTGAGCAAGTCCTTCGAGTCACTCTTGGACTCGGCCTGCGGCTTGGGTGCGGGGTCGCTCTGCGCGCTCGCTTCAGTGGCCGCCTGTGCCGGCGCACCTGCGGCCGCATGCTGCGCCTCGCGCTCGATGTTCGCCGGCTGCGTCTCGCAGGTTGCGCCTTTCTCGGCGCACACCGGGCGCGTTTGCGTGTCGCCGGCGAACGCAGGGGCGGCGAGGCACGCTGCCAGGCAGGCGCCGCGGGTAATGCGCTGGATCATGTTCGCCTCCCTTTTCTTGAAGCGCGCTCGCATTATCGCGTAGGCTCGGCGCATGTTGGACGTGCTCTTTCGCGGCGCCCGGGTCTACGACGGCAGCGGCGCGAAATCCGTCACAGCGCCGGTCGGCGTACGCGAGGGCTCGATCGTCAGCGTCGGTGAGACCGACGAACCGGCGCGGCGCAGTGTCGACGCGGGCGGCCTCGCGCTCATGCCCGGCATCGTCGACGTCCATACGCATTACGACGCGCAAATCACCTGGGATCCGACGCTCTCGCCCTCCGTCGCGCTCGGCGTGACGAGCGCGGTGATGGGCAACTGCGGCTTCGGCATCGCGCCGTGCCCGGCGGCGCAGCGCGAGACGGTACTGCGCAACCTGTCGGTGGTGGAAGGCATGGACGTCGAGGCGCTGCTCGCCGGCACGCGCTGGGAGTTCGAGACCTTCCCGCAGTATCTCGCGATGCTCGAGCGCCAGCGGCCGCTCGCAAATGTCGCCGTGCTCGCGCAGCACTCGACGATCCGCAGCGCCGTGATGGGAGCGGCGGCGTCGGAGCGCAAAGCGCCGAGCGAGCGCCAACTGGGCGAAATGCGGCGGCTGGTGGCGGAGGCGCTGGAGGCCGGCGCGATCGGCTTCGCCTCCTCATTCTCGCCGAATCACAGCGGCTGGGGCGGGCGCCCCATGCCCTCGACCATTGCGACCGATGACGAGCTGAAGAGCCTCGCGCGCGTGCTCGGCGAGAAGCGGCGCGGCATCTTCGTCATGGCGACCGGGCCGCGCGCGACGCCGGAGTTCATGGAAGCGCTCGCCGCTGAAACCGGGCGGCCGGCCTTCATCGTGACCGTGCTCACCATGTACAACCGGGCGCAGCCCACGCGGGCGCTCGAGATGTACGAGCGCTGCGCGCAGGCGCTCGGGCGCGGGCACGAGGTGTACATCCACGCGAACTGCCAGCCGCTCTCGTTCGACTTCACGCTGCGCGAGCCGTACATCCTCTACTCGCACGACGCCTTCGACGCGGTCAAAGCGGCGGCCCCGGAAGAGCGCGCGGCGATCTATCGCCAGCCGGCCTTCCGCGAGCGGCTTCGCCGGAACTTCCGCGAGCCGAAGCAGGGCATCCTCTTCTACGGCGACTGGACGCAGGTCGAGCGCGACGGCGTGCCCGTCACCGACCTCGCGCGGCGCGCGGCCAAGGATCCGCTCGACTACGTCTTCGACTTGCCGCTCGATGTGCAGCTCGTGGCGAAGCTCTACCAGAACGACGACGCGGGCGTAGCGCCGCTCCTCAAGCACCCAGCGGGCGTGATCGCGCTCTCCGATGCGGGCGCGCATCTCATCTATTTTTGCGACGCAGGCTACGGGCTGCATTTTCTCGCGCACTGGGTGCGCGAGCTCGGCACGTTCACGCTGGAGGAGGGCGTGCGGCGCCTGACGAACGATCCCGCGCGCAAGTACCGCATCTCGAATCGCGGTCTCATCGCCCCCGGCCACAAAGCCGATCTGGTGCTTTTCGACCCAGCGAACGTGGGCGTGTCCGCGCTGCGCAGAGTCAAAGACTTGCCCGGCGGCGGCGCGCGCATGGTGCGCGACCCAGTCGGCATGCACGGTGTGTGGGTGAACGGCATACAGGTATATGACGGCGTGCGCTACACGGCGCTCGACCGCGGGCCCGGCGAGGTCCTGCGCAGCAAATCAGGGCCCGAGCCCGATTAAAATCGCGCTTTGAGCACGATTTCCGAAGCGCGCCCCGAGACCGTCTCGCGCGCGCAGTTCCTGCAGCTCTTCGTCGCGGTGTTCCTGCCGATGTTCATGGCGGCGCTGGACCAGACGCTGCTCGCCACGGCGACGCCGGCGATCGCCGCGACGCTCGGGGGCCTGCGCGATACGTCGTGGATCGCCGTTGGCTATCTGCTCGCGTCCGCGACCATCGTGCCGGTTTACGGGCGCCTCGGCGACCTGCGCGGCAGGCGCAAAATGCTGCTCGCGGCGCTCGGCGTGTTCACGCTCGGCTCCGCTGCCTGCGGCGCGGCGCAGTCGCTGCCGCAGCTCCTCGCCGCGCGCGTGCTGCAGGGACTGGGCGGCGGCGGCCTGATGGTGCTCTCGCAGGCGCTAATCGGCGAGCTCGTGCCGCCGCGCGAGCGCGCGCGCTTCCAGGGCTACTTCGCCACTGTCTTCACCGCCGCGAGCATCGGCGGGCCGGTGATCGGCGGCATCGTGGTATCGCACACCAGCTGGCGCTGGCTCTTTTTCGCCAACCTGCCGCTCGCCGCGTTCGCGGCGTGGCGCCTCCGGCAATTACCGCGCGGCGTGCCGCAGGCCCGAGCCGAGGCGAAGGCCGATCTGGCGGGCCACGTGCTCTTTGCCATCGGTGCGGTGAGCGCGCTCTTCTGGTTCACCTCGGTCGGCCACCGCTTCGCGTGGGCATCGGGCACGAGCCTCGCGTTCGTCGCCACTGCCGTCGTCGCGCTCGGCGCGCTCCTCTGGCACGAGCGGCGCCACCCGTCGCCCTTCCTGCCGATCGACCTCCTGCGCGAGCGCACCATCGCCATCACGACGATCGTGGTGCTGCTCTTCGCCTCGTGCCTCTTCGCCGTGGTCTTCTTCCTGCCGATCTACCTGCAGCTCGGCCATCACGTGAGCGCGCAGTACGCCGGCTTCTTGCTGCTGCCAGTCACGGGCGGCATGGTGACCGCCGCGATGATCTCCGCGAAGACGCTGCGGCGCACCGGCCGCCCGCGCTGGATCCCGGTGGTCGGCATGAGTGCGTCGGCCGTCGCGCTCTTCCTGCTGGGCGTGCTGCCCTCGCACGAGGCGCTCGTGATCGCGCTCGGCTTCCTCTGCGGCCTGGGCTTCGGCTGCGTCATGCCAACTATCCAGGTGACGATCCAGACCATCGCGGGCCGCGAGCGTCTCGGCGTCGTGACCGCGCTGAACGGCCTTGCACGCTCCACCGGCGGCGCCGCCGGCGCCGCGCTCTTCGGCGCCGTCGTCTTCGCTCTTATCCCCGGCGTCGACCGCAGCGCGCTTCTCCAAGACGCGGACGTGGACGCGATCATCCACGCCTTTCACCGCGCCTTCCTCGTCGCCGCTGCCGCGGCCGCGCTTGCCGCCTATGTCGCGAGCCGCATGCCGGACACGGCGCTGTGGGAGCGTCATGTCGATTTGGCCGAGCGCGGCACGACTACCGGATAGGAGGTCATCAAATGGCAAGCATTCAACGCATCGCGCCGTGCCTCTGGTTCGACCACCAGGCCGAGGAAGCGGCGAAGTACTACACCGGCATTTTCAAGAACTCGCGCATCGTCGCGATCAGCCGGTATGGCGAAGCCGGCTATGAGATCCATCGGCGCCCGGCCGGCTCGGTGATGACGGTCGCCTTCGAGCTCGAGGGCCAGCCGTTCACTGCGCTCAACGGTGGGCCGCTCTTCAGGTTCAACGAAGCGATCTCGCTTCAGGTGTATTGCGACAGCCAGGACGAAGTGGACTACTACTGGGAGCGCCTCACCGTCGGTGGGGACCCGAAGGCGCAGCAATGCGGCTGGCTCAAGGACCGCTACGGAATGTCGTGGCAGGTCGTGCCGCGTGTGATCGCGGAGATGATAAAACAGTCCGGCGAGCGCGCCGACCGGGTGATGACGGCGCTGTTGCAGATGAAGAAGCTAGACATCGCGACGCTCAAACGCGCGTACGAACGCTAATCGTGCGTCTTACAAGCGAGCGAGCAGGGCGCGCAGTACTATTTTCGAGACGAGCAGCCGCGCGAGCCAGATCGGATCAGTTCCTGGCATGTGGCCATGCTTGATGAGCCGCTCGCAGATGAGCGCTTGAGCTGCCTCGAGAAGCGGGTTCGGCTTGCTTCGCGCGTTCACGGTGATAAGGCTAAGACCTATGTCGCCATGATGGCGATCGTCAGGTAGACCAGCACGACCACCGCAAAAAGTTCGAACAGCCGCTCGCGCCGTGTGAAAGGATGGAGAACGTCCGTTTGATCGGGTGCCATGGCGAAGGCGAGCGTAGCAAGCACTGCGGGCGCCGCGCGATGATTGATTTCACGCCAGGACGGCTTTGCGTCGCTCTGCCGCACCGCGGAGCGCTCGTTCGTTGCGAATGTCGCTGACCACGGCGCCCGACCGTATATTGAGGACAGTCGCGATCAGCCGCGCCATATCGAGGTTCGGCAAGGTTCTGCCGGTCCGATAGTTACTGATACGACTCTGTTGCACGCGCAGCCGCAAGGCGAGCTCTGAGTCCGTGCGGCAGGACAGGACTGCCTTTGCTGCGTCGAGGTATTCGTCGATCTTCACCGGGTTTTTCCGAGAGCGATTCTAGGGGGACCAAATCGCTGGAACCCGACCCTGACGAACTCTGATTTCCGGCCGACCCGTGCTGTGCGTAAACGCACATCCGCGGTTGCGTGTAGGGCGGACCCCTACAGCCGCCGCGTCAGGGTTCCGATAGATTCGCGCCTGTGAATCGGCTGCCCGCTAGTCCACTCATCATGCGCGGGCTCGAGATCGCAGAGAAACACCTCGGCATCGCTGAGCTTTCAAAGCGGCTCGGCGCGCCTGAAACCACGATCCGCGCCTGGCGCTTTGGCCATGCCGAGATGCCGGAGTACAAGTTCCTGCGGCTGGTCGATATCCTCAACGAGCTGGAGCCAAACTGGGCCGACAAGGCCAAGCCTGGATAGGAACGCCGAGAATCAGCGCGGGCCTGCGATCAGAAGCTGATGACCAGGAGAATGGCAACCAGCCCGGTCAGGAATATTGCGCCGCCTTCCAAGAGGCGCTCGAATCGCGAGACGGGACGAAATCGAGCGGTGCCGTCTGAAGCGACATCGATGGCGAAGCGGGCGCTATTGGTTTCCATCGATGCGAGCTTAGATCCGGCTGGGCTGAGCCGCCCTGAAAAAGTCGAGTGCCTTGACGGGCGTTGACCCGGCCTGTCGATGTTTGACCCGCACCGGGACAGCCTGATAACGAGGTGCTGCTGCTAAAGCTTGCGGGCATGGACGATGCGGTGCCAGCCCCAGCGGCGCCCGAGCGCCTCGATCACGCTGCGCGGCAGGGCACGCCCCACCGGGCCCCAATGCTCATAGTTGAAATAGAACACTTGCTGTCCGATGACGTCGAAGCCGGCAAAGAGCACCGCTGTTTCTTCTTCGTCGTACACGTTCGAGTACGGGTTGTCGGGTCCGTCGGTATTGCGGGCGAGCCATTCCTCGTCGCTCATCCGGGAGGCGCTTTGCGCGAGCGCGCGATGGCGCTCGAGCTTGTCGCGCGGGAAACCGACTCTTGCGAGCAGGTCTACGCAGCCGGGAAAGCGCAGGAGCTGCATGGCGAGCTTGCGCAGGAGCCTTATCTCGACCGCGTAGTTAATCGACCTGCGGTTGTAGACCATGGCGAGCACTTCGCCGCCTGGCTTGAGCACGCGCCTGATCTCGCGCATCGCCGCCTGCACGTCGGGAATGTGGTGCAGCACGCCGAAGCTGTAGACGAAGTCGAAGCTGGCATCCGGGAAGCGCATGCGGGTCGCATCGGCCTGGAGCACCTGCCCGGACAGGCCAAAGGTCTCGAGCGCCGCCGAGGTCGTGGCAGTAGACCCGGCGTCGATGTTGATGCCGGTGTACGAAGCGCCGCGGCGGATGAGCGCTCGCGCATCGGTGCCCACGCCGGTGCCGATCTCGAGCACGCGCTTGCCCACCCAGCTGAACTGATCGAGCAGCCGCGGGATGTGCCACTGCAGCCGGTAGCGCTCGGCTTCGACGGCCGAAAAGAACTCCGGCGTGAGTCCCTGGATCGCGGTGAATTCGGAGTCGCAGGGCTTCGCGTTCCAGTAGGCCTCGACCTGCTTCTGGACGGCGAACGTGATCATGGCCTCATGAACCATAATCACCGGCCGGGGGAGTGGAAATAGCCTGGGCAGACGCGCTGCCTAGCCCGGCTGTCCTAATTACGCGCGGCGCTTGCCCTTCGCCTGGGCGCGCGGCTTGCCTTTCGCGGCGCGCACTTCCATGGTGACACGCTGCCCGACGATCGCGCCCTTAGGGTTCCAGCGCTTCATGTCTTCCGCCGATACGCGGTAGCGCTTGGCGATCGAGGCGAGCGTCTCGCCCGGCTTCACCGTGTGGTAGATCCGGCGGTAGGTGATCGGGATCGGCGGCGCGTACATGATCGGCAGCTTCGCCATGGCGACGGCGGCGCGGCCGTTCGCCGGCACGACGAGCAGGCTCGGCATGCTGCGCGAGCGCGGCGAGATGCCGTTCACTTCGCGCAGGTGCGCGACCGTCATGCTGTACTTCTTGGCGATCGACTCGAGGCTCTCGCCCTTCTTCGGGTAATAGGTCTTCCACGAGACGAGCGACTGCTCGTCGAGCTTCTGCAGGTTCTCGTGGAAGATGTCCACCTTGTCGGCGGGGAGCACGATGCGAGGCGTCACCGAAGCGCGGATCAGCGGGCGGCTGAAGCCGGGGTTCAGCGCGATGAACTGATCGACCGACATGTCGGCGAGCTTCGCCGCGAGCTGCACGTCGATGTCGCGCAGCTTCGTGTAGGTCGCGAAGTAAGGCTGGTTCGGGATCGGGTCGAGCACGATGCCGAGCGGCTCGGGGTTGCTGATGATGTTCTTCAGCGCCTGGAGCTTCGGCAGGTAGTGTCGCGTCTCGAGCGGCATGCTGAGATGCGCATAGTCAGCCGGCTTGGCTGCGCGGCGGTTCTTCGCGACCGCGCGCGCCACCGCGTTCTCGCCCCAGTTGTACGAGGCGAGGGCGAGCTGCCAGTCGCCGTACATCTCATAGAGGTACTGGAGGTAGTCGAGCGCGGCGTTGGTCGAATCGACGATGTCGCGCCGGCCGTCGTACCACCAGTTCTGCTGCAGCTCCCAGCGCTTGCCGGTGCCGGGGACGAACTGCCACAGGCCGGAGGCGTGAGCGCGCGAGTAGGCCATCGGATTGAAGGCGCTCTCGACCATCGGCAGGAGGGCAATCTCGGTGGGCATGCCGCGCTTCTCGAGCTCCTCGACGATGTGATAGAGGTACATGCGGCTGCGGTTGAAGGTGCGCTGCAGGTACTCGGGCCGCGCCGCGTAGTAGGCCATCTTCTCGCGCACCAGCGCATTGTCGATGTCGGGCATGGCGAAGCCCTGGCGGATGCGCTGCCAGAGGTCCTCCGGCGGCGTGGTGCGGTCGATGGTGGCGATGTGCTCGCGTGGCGTGACGGTAGCGTGCGCGCCTTCAAACGCCGTGCCGCTCGCCGCTTTGGCAGGCGCCTGCGCAGCCGGCGCGCGTGTGGCTGCCGGTGGCGCCGGCGTGCTCGCCGGCGCGGCGCCCTCCTCCTGGGCACTGGGGGGCAGCTCGCTCGCCGGTGGCGTGGAACACGCCGGCAGGAGCGCCGCGGCCGCGGCGGCGAGAAGCGCGCGCAGCCTCAAAAGCGGTTCTTCCAGTCGCGGATCGCAGCGAACACGCGCACCGGGTCGGCGATGCGCGCGCCGAGATACTTGTTCGCCGAGTCGATGACCGCCGGCTCGCGGCAGCGCAGGAACGGGTTCGTCGCCTTCTCGTCGGCGAGCGTGCTTGGCACGGTCGGCGTGCCGGCCTCGCGCAGCTTGCGGTCGCGCGCCTCGCGCGCCGAGAGCGCGCGGTTGTCGGGCTCCACCGCCTTGGCGAAGCCGATGTTGGCGAGCGTGTACTCGTGGCCGCAATAGACCTTCGTGTCATCTGGCAGCGCAGCGAGCTTGGCAAGCGAGGCGTACATCTGCTCGGCGGTGCCTTCGAAGAGCCGCCCGCAGCCGCAGGCGAAGAGCGTGTCGCCGCAGAAAAGCGAGCCTGCCCCATAATAGGCAATGTGCGCGCGCGTGTGGCCGGGGATGTCGAGCACCGTGAAGCTCACCCCAAGCTCGGGGATGCTGATGCGATCGCCTTCACCGAGCGGCTGCGTGAGCGTCGGAATCGGCTCGTTGCGCGGGCCGTATACCGGAACGCGGTAGTGCTGCACGAGCTCCGCGATGCCGCCGACGTGGTCCGGATGATGGTGCGTGGCGAGGATCGCCGCGAGCTTGAGCTTCTCGCGCCCGAGATAGTCGAGCACCGGCCGCGCCTCGCCGGGGTCGACGACCGCGGCATGCGTCTCGTTGCGCAGCGTCCAGACGTAGTTGTCTTTGAACGCTTTGACGGGCACGATTTCCATGTTGATGCGACAACCCTTCGTGCAGAACGGGGCGCAGAAGTATAACGGCGAGCGCTCGTCTCTTTCCGGGTGGTTCGGCACACCCCAAGGGGCCTATGTCCTCGGCTGGGAGCTTGCCCAGTTTGACAGCGCTGTCGATGATGTGTTCGGTTTCCGGGCAGTACAGGTCGGCCTACCGGAAGTCGATTTCCTGCGACAGAACCGCATCCGCTTCCGCTTCACGCTCGCGCTGGAGCCAGGTGCGGCGATCGCCGCCGATCCGCTGCAATTGCCGCTCGCCTCGCAAAGCGTCGATCTCGTCGTGCTGCCGCACGTGCTCGAGTTCCACCCCAATGCGCATGAAGTATTACGCGAAGCCGAGCGCGTCCTGATGCCGGAGGGCCAGATCGTGATCTCAGGGTTCAACACGGCGTCGCTTTGGCGCCTGCGGCAACTTTTCACATCGCGCCGTGCCGGCGTGCCATGGGATGCGCGCATGATCGGCCTCCTGCGCCTGCGCGACTGGCTGCGCGTGCTCGGCTTCGAGATCAACGGCGGGCAGTTCGGCTGCTACGCGCCGCCGTTCCGCCAGCAGCTGTGGCTCGATCGCTTCGCGTTCATGGAAAAGGCGGGCGCGCGCTGGTGGCCGATCCTTGGCGGCATCTACGTGATCCGCGCCGTGAAGCGCGTGCACGGCATGCGGCTCGTCACCCCCGCCTGGCGCGTGGAGCGCGCGCGGCGCCGCTCGCTCGCGCCGGTGTCGCAGCGCTCCCACAAAAACCATGGCTGACGATGTGGTGGAGATCTACAGCGACGGCGCCTGCCGCGGCAATCCCGGCCCCGGCGGCTGGGGCGCCCTGCTGCGCGCCAGGGGCGCCGAGAAGGAGATCTACGGCGGCGAAGCCGACACGACCAACAACCGCATGGAGCTCATGGCGGTGATCCGGGCGCTGGAGGCCCTCAAGCGCCCGAGCCGCGTGCGCCTGTACACCGACTCGCTCTACGTCCAGAAAGGCATCTCGACCTGGATCCACGACTGGAAGCGCCGCGGCTGGCGCACGGCGGACAAGCAGCCGGTGAAGAATATCGATCTCTGGCAGGAGCTCGAGCAGCTCGCGGCCAAACATCAGGTAGAGTGGCACTGGGTGCGCGGCCACGCCGGGCACCCGGAAAATGAGCGCGCAGACGCTCTCGCAAATAAGGGGATACCTAGCAACAATGACGCGCCAAGTCGTCCTTGACACCGAAACCACGGGACTCAACGCCAAGCTCGGCGATCGCATCATCGAAATCGGCTGTGTCGAGATCCTCTCGCGGCGCCTGAGCGAGCGCCAGTTCCACAGCTATCTGAATCCGGAGCGCGACGTCGACCTCGGCGCGACGCGCGTGCATGGGCTGACGCTCGAGGACCTGCGCGCGAAGCCCAAGTTCGCTGACGTGGCGCGCGAGTTCCTGGACTTCGTCGCCGGCGCCGAGCTGATCATCCACAACGCCGAGTTCGACGTGGAGTTCCTCGACCTCGAGCTCGGTCGCGCCGGCCACGGGGGGCTGGCGGATCACGTCGCGAAGGTGACCGACACGCTCGTCCATGCGCGCGAGCTGCATCCGGGCAGGAAGAACACGCTGGACGCGCTCTGCGAGCGCTATTTCATCGGCAACGCCCACCGCACGCTGCACGGGGCGCTGCTCGATGCCCGGCTCCTTGCCGAGTGCTACCTCGCCATGACGCGCGGCCAGGAGAGCCTGGTCATGGAGCTCGAGACGCCTGCCGCGGCGGCAGCAGCGGCGGCGCTCATGCAGGTGGACCTCTCCAATCTCATCCTCCTGCCGGCATTGCCGGAAGAAGTGGCGCTCCACGAGCAGTACCTCGACGCCATGGAGAAGGAGCGCAAGGCCCCGAGCCTTTGGCGCAAGCTGGCAGCCATATGAGGCCCAGGATCTAGCTTGCCAGTCGAGTCCCGCGCCGACGCGCAGCGACGTACCGACGAGATTCGTGCATTCCAGCGAGAGCTGCAGGACTTGCATCGCCGTGGCGTGCTGCTGCTGACGGACGAGCAGACGCGTGCCCTCGATCGCTATCACGGAGATTTACTCGGACAGTTTGCGCAGGTTTTCGATGTCGATACCGACAGCCAGGCGAAGCAGCTTTCGTTGGGCATGCGGATCGCATCGTTGATCGGCGCACTCGCGCTCGGAGCGAGCGTCTTCTTCCTTTTCTTCCAGATCTGGGGACTATTTGCAACGCCTGTTCAGGTTGCGATACTGGTCTTGGCGGCTCTTGGCACCTTTGTGGCGACGCTGTTGATCCAGCGCCGCGAAGGCTCGGGGTACTTCACCAAGCTTGCCGCACTGGTGGCGTTTGTCTGCTTCGTGCTGAACATAGCGATGCTCGGGCGGATCTTCGACGTAACGCCTTCCGATAAGGCGCTCATACCATGGGCCGCACTTGCGTTATTGCTGGCCTACGCGTGTGACCTGCGCCTTCTGCTGGTCGCCGGGCTGCTTTGCATCATCGCTTTCATCGGCTCACGCACCGGCACAGTCGGCGGTATGTACTGGCTGTACTTCGGGGAACGACCAGAGAACTTTTTCCCGGCGGCGCTGATTCTGTTCTTGGTTCCACAGGTCATCCCTCACCACCGATTCGGCGGCTTTGCAGCGACGTTCAGAGTCATGGCATTGCTGACGTTATTTCTACCAATGCTCGTGCTAGCCAACTGGGGAGACCTGAGCTATTTGCCTTGGGATGAGCACATTTTGAAGAACACTTATCAGGTGCTCGGATTCGCGGCGAGCGCGCTCGTCGCATGGCTTGGCGTCCAAAAGGGTTGGGTGCACGTTGTTAATACGGGCGTTGTGTTTTTCCTGATCTTCCTCTACACAAAATTCTTCGACTGGTGGTGGGAAATCATGCCGAAGTATTTGTTCTTCCTCGTGGTCGGCATGACAGCGGTGCTCTTCCTCATGATCTTCCGCCGGCTTCGCATGCGCATCGCATGAAGTGGTCCCCCAAATGGACTGCGGTGACTGGCCTTTCGCTTATCGCGCTCGTCAATCTGATTGTGCTTATAGGAGTGGCCTACAACCGGAGTGGCGAGCCGGAAAGCCGTTTGCGGTTGACCGAACGCGAGCTGAGCGTGCCGCGACCATGGGCCTTCCAAAAGGAAAATAGCGGGCTGTCTCTCAAACTCCTTTGGCGAGTCAGGGACGAGGAAAGCGAAGGACGCGCGTATTACTTCGGCTTTGTCAGCGTAGGAGGTCGTGCCACGTGGCTCGACGGAGCGAAGCTGAAGGAGCTCGGGATTGAGCCACCGTCGAGCACGGCGACCGAGGCACAGAAGAGGCGTTACGACAAACTGGGGGCCAAAGAAGTCTTCCTTGCGCTGGAGTTTGATGGTCCCACGTATCGGGCGGTGCTTGAGCGCACGCGCGAGACCGCTCAACGGTCGCAAAATGAAGAAGCGGCGGGCAAGGCACAATGGCGGGCGAAGTGGCTGCGGCACGAGGAATCAGAGAGCAGCCGACTGTTCGTGATCGATGCCGGACTGGATGCCGCGAATCTTCGGGCGAAGTATCCAGACCGGACACGGTACTCAATCGTAAGAGGGCGCGTCCATCCGCCAACGACTCGCTACGGCAAGGGCGAGTGGGGAAGAGTGGAAGGTCTTGCGATCGACAGTGTCAACGTCCCGCTGGAATTTCGCCCCGTGTTCGAGGGACTTACAAGCCGAGGTTATTACCCGTCAGCAGAATCTCCAGCCGGTCCCAAGTTTGAAGCTGCTGTCGCGTTTGGAAAGCGCCTGGAGCCTTCACTCACCGGCGCGACGCGCAAGCCGTAGGAATACCGCGGTAAGCGCCATCCAGCGTGGCTGGCAGGGGCTGTTAAGTGAGCGCGGCCGTCTCCGCGGTGTCGCCTTGTCGCTGGAGCATGCCGCTTAGCCCGAGTAGCGCGCGCCGCGCGGCATCCATTCGGCGCCGGCAAGCTCGCGCCGCGCGCTGGGCAGGGTGATCTGGTAGCTGATGAGGTAGACCGGCTGGTCGGCGGCGAGCTGCTCGGCGTGCTTGCGCTCGACCACATGCTCGAAGCTGCGCTCGAGCTTCGGCGTGCGGTTGGCGCTCGACTTGACGAAGAGCTCGAACGCCCAGCGCCCGTTGCGTAGCCGTAGCGGCTCGGTGCGCCCGCGCTCGGCGAGGTCGAAGAGCACGAACTTGGCGAGCGAGCGCTTTGCCTCCAGCGCGAAGGCGGTGAAGGGCTCGATCGCGTTGTCCTCGTCGAGGCGCCGCTTCGCCTGGATGAAGCGCTGCATGTCGACTTCCGCTACCGGCGAGAGCAGCACCGAGTGCTGAATGTCGCCATCGATCGTCAGCCGCAGCGCCACCCACTCGACGATGCCGTCGCCGCCCCCGGCGTTCGTGAACTGCAGCGGCAGCAAGAGCTTCACGTCGCCGCCAGCGCGGCTGGGGCGCGGCACGATGACGTCGCCGGCGAGCACTTCCGGCGAGAACTCGAGCAGTCCTGCCTTCAGCGTGCCGTAGGAGGCGATGCAGATCGCGGCGATGGCGAGGCCGAGCGCGAGCCACGCCGGGTCGGCGATGCTCTGGCCGAGCCAGGTGACGAGCGCGAGCGATACCGAGAACATGCCCGCTACTACGAGGATCGTTTTTCGCATGTCCTTATTCGACGGCGCGCCGTGTGAATCGTCCACCGCCGGACCGCTATACTTGGCCCATGGCCGCGTCGATCTTTGATCACAATCTGGAAAAGAACGCGGCCAACTACGCGTCGCTGACGCCGCTTTCGTTCCTCGAGCGCGCCGCATACGTTTATCCCCAGCGCCCGTCGGTCATCCACGGCGCCGAGCGCTACACCTGGGCCGAGACCTATGCGCGCTGCCGGCGGCTTGCCGCCGCGCTCGCGAAGCGCGGCATTGGCGTCGGCCATACGGTGGCCGCGATGCTGCCCAACACGCCGCCGATGTACGAGTGCCATTTCGGTGTCGCCATGGCGGGCGCCGTGCTGACCACCTTGAATACGCGGCTCGACGCCGACGCGATTGCCTTCATGCTCGAGCACGGTGAGGCGCGGCTTCTCATTACCGATCCGGAATTTGCGCCGACCATCGCAGCGGCGCTCGAGCTGCTGCAGAACAAGATCACCGTCGTCGATGCACTGGACGCCCAGTTCCCGGGCGGCAAGCGTCTGCCGACGAATGGGAAGCGATCTCGCTCAACTACACCTCCGGTACCACCGGCAACCCGAAGGGCGTGGTGTACCACCACCGCGGCGCCTACCTTAATGGTGTGGGCAACATCCTCGTCTGGGGCATGGCGCACCATTCGGTGTATCTCTGGACGCTGCCGATGTTCCACTGCAACGGCTGGTGCTTTCCCTGGACGATGGCGGCGAACGCGGGGACGAACATCTGCCTGCGCCGGGTCGAGGCACCGTCGATCTTCCGGCTCATCAAGGAGCACCGCGTCTCGCACTATTGCGGCGCGCCGATCGTGCACCAGACGCTGATCAACGCGCCTGACGAGCTGAAGCGCGGCATCGAGCACAAGGTAAGCGCGCTCGTCGCCGCGGCCGCGCCGCCCGCCTCGATGATCGAAGGCATGGCGAAGATGGGCTTCGACATCACGCACGTCTATGGCCTCACCGAGGTCTACGGCCCGGCGAGCGTCTGCGCCAAGCATCCGGAATGGACCGAGCTAGCGCTCGGCGAGCAGGTGCGGCTGAACGGCCGCCAGGGGGTGCGCTACCACGTCGAAGAAGGCCTCACGGTCATGGATCCCGAGACCATGCGACCGGTGCCCGCAGACGGCGAGACGATGGGCGAGATCATGTTCCGCGGCAACATCACAATGAAGGGTTATCTCAAGAACAAGAGCGCGACCGACGAGGCCTTCCGCGGCGGCTGGTTCCGTTCCGGCGATCTCGCCGTGATGCAGCCCGACGGCTACATCAAGATCCGCGACCGCTCGAAGGACATCATCATCTCGGGCGGCGAGAACATTTCCTCGCTCGAGGTGGAGGACGTGCTTTACCGCCATCCTGCGGTGCTCGCCGCCGCCGTGGTCGCCAAGCCCGACGCCAAATGGGGCGAGACGCCCTGCGCCTTCGTCGAGCTGAAGGTTGGCGCCAAGGTGAGCCAAAGCGAGCTGATCGAGTTCTGTCGCCAGCACTTGGCGCGGTTCAAGGCGCCGCGCGCGATCATATTCGGCGAGCTGCCGAAGACCTCGACCGGCAAGATCCAGAAGTTCGTGCTGCGCGAGCGCGCGAAATCGACCACCGCGATCGATACATGAGCGCCATCCCGAAGAGCGAAGCGTCGATCCTGCTGCGCGAGGATCGCGACGGCATCTGCACGCTGACGATGAATCGGGCGGCACAGATGAACCTGCTCACTACCGAGATGCTCGAGGCCCTGCAGGAAGCTTTCGACGCCATCGCCGAGGACAAGCGTGTGCGCGTGGTCGTACTGGCGGCCAGCGGCCGGGCATTCAGCGCGGGGCACGACATCAAGGAAATCCGCGCGCTCGCGGAGCTGCCGAAGATCGAGGAGCTCTTCGGCAAATGCAGCCGCATGATGCAGACCATCACCGCGCTGCCGCAGCCGGTGATCGCGCGAGTGCAAGGCGTCGCCGCCGCGGCCGGCTGTCAGTTGGTCGCGCAATGCGATCTCGCCATCGCAGCGGACACGGCCAAGTTCGCCACGCCGGGCGTCACTTGGGGCTTCTTCTGCTCGACGCCCGGCGTCGCCGTGGGCCGGAACATCTCGCGCAAGCGTGCGCTGGAGATGCTGCTCACCGGCGAGCAGATCGATGCGCGCACCGCGCTCGACTGGGGAATGGTCAACCGCGTGGTAGCGCCAGCGGCGCTCGAGCGCGAAACCGAGAAGCTCGCGCGCGCCATCGCCGAGAAGCCGCCGGTGCAGACCGCGGCGGGCAAGCGCGCGTTCTACCAGCAGCTCGATCTCGGCGCTGCGAAAGCCTATGAGCTCGCCTCTGGCGTTATTTCGGCGAGCTTTGCGCACGACGAAGGGCGAGCGGGCATGGATGCCTTCCTCGGCAAGCGGCCGCCGCCCAAGCACTGAAGCATGTATAGTGGCGCGGCGCAGCAGGGGAGGGCTGGTTGGCCGACGATATCATCCTAGAGACTCGCGCGCTCACCAAGGAATTCAAGGGGTTCGTCGCCGTCAAGGACGTCGCGCTAAAGGTGCGGCGCGGCAGCATCCACGCACTGATCGGACCGAACGGCGCGGGCAAGACCACTTGCTTCAACTTGCTCACGCACTTCCTTGTCCCCACCCGGGGACAAATCTTCTACCGGGGGCGCGAGATCACGGGCGCGAGCCCTTCGACCATTGCGCGCATGGGCCTCGTGCGCTCGTTCCAGATCTCGGCGGTGTTTCCGCACCTTACGGTGCTCGAGAACGTGCGCATCGCCCTGCAGCGAAAGCGCGGCCATTCGTTCGACTTCTGGCGCACGGAGCGCGTGCTCGATGAGCTAAACGACGCCGCGCGGCAACTCATCGACGCGGTCGGCCTTGCCGAGTTCGAAGGCACGGTGGCGGTGGAGCTGCCGTACGGACGCAAGCGGGCGCTCGAGATTGCCACCACGCTCGCGCTCGACCCGGAAATGATGCTGCTCGATGAGCCGACCGCTGGCATGACGCACGGCGACGTCGAGCGCATCACGGCGCTCGTGAAGCGCGTCTCGGCCAATCGCACGGTGCTGATGGTCGAGCACAACCTGTCGGTCGTCTCCACGCTCTCGGACCGCATCACCGTGCTCCAGCGCGGCGAGATCTTGGCCGAGGGCGACTACGCCACGGTGTCGAGAGACTCGCGGGTCGTGGAAGCCTATCTCGGAGCGGGCCATGGCTAGCCTGCTTGAGGTGCGCGGTGTCAACGCCTGGTACGGCGAGTCGCACATCCTGCACGGCATGGAGTTCGACGTGCGCGAGGGCGAGGTCGTGACGCTCCTTGGCCGCAACGGCGCGGGCAAGACGACCACGCTGAAATCGATCATGGGGATGGTCGGGCGGCGCGAGGGCTCGATCAGCTTCGCGGGCAGGCAGACGATCCGGCTGCCGTCGAACGCGATCGCGCGCCTTGGCATCGCCCTGTGTCCGGAGGAGCGCGGCATCTTCGCGAGCCTGAACGTCCATGAGAACTTGATGCTGCCGCCGAAGGTGCGCGACGGCGGGCTCGCGCTCGAGCGGATCTACGAGCTCTTTCCGAATCTCCGCGAGCGGCTCGCGAGCCAGGGCACCAAGCTCTCGGGCGGCGAGCAGCAGATGCTCGCGATCGGCCGCATCCTGCGCACGGGCGCGCGACTGCTCATGCTCGATGATCCGCTTCGCCGCCACCGTCGCCGACCGTCACTACGTGATGGAGCACGGGCGCGTCGTCGACATGATCCCGAACCGAGCGCTCGCGTCCCGCATGGACACGCTGCACGAGTACCTCGGGGTCTAGGCCCCGTCGGGACAGACCCGTGAAAGGAGCCCGCGCATGATCACCCTCCGCGTCCTCGCGCTGCTCGCGGCGGTCGCGCTGGCCGTCGGGCCGGCGCACGCCCAGATCTCCGACGGCGTCGTCAAGATCGGTGTCCTCAACGACCAGTCGGGCGCCTATGCCGACATCAGCGGACCGGGCTCGGTCGTGGCGGCGCGGATGGCGGTGGAAGACTTCGGCGCCGCGAAGAAGGGCATGAAGGTCGAGGTGATCAGCGCCGACCACCAGAACAAGCCCGAGGTCGGCTCGAGCATCGCGCGGCAGTGGTACGACCGCGACGGCGTGGACGTCATCGTCGACGTGCCGACCTCGTCGGTGGCGCTCGCCATCAACCAGGTGACCCGCGAGAAGAACAAGGCCTTTCTGGTCTCCGGCGCGGCGACCTCGGACCTCACCGGCAAGGCGTGCTCGCCCAACACCATCCACTGGACCTACGACACCTGGATGCTCGCGCACGGCACGGGCAGCGCGATCGTCGGGACCGGCAAGAAGACCTGGTTCTTCCTCACGGCCGACTACGCGTTCGGCCATGCGCTCGAGCGCGATACCGAAGAGGTGGTGGTGAAAAACGGCGGCAAGGTGCTCGGTAAGGTGCGCCATCCGTTGAACGCGCAGGACTTCTCCTCGTTCCTGCTGCAGGCGCAATCGTCCAAGGCACAGGTGATCGGCCTTGCCAACGCCGGCGGCGACACCATCAACTCGATCAAGCATGCGGCCGAGTTCGGTATCGTCAAGGGCGGCCAAATCCTCGCCGGCATGCTGGTGTTCATCACGGACGTGCACGCGACGTGCGCCTTCGCCAAGCGCTTTGCCCCGCAATACAAGGGCAACATGCCCACCATGGTGCAGGCCGGCATCTACTCGGCGGTACTGCACTACCTGAAGGCGGTCGAGGCGCTGAAGAGCGACGACGCCCCGAAGGTCATCGCCAAGATGAAGGAGATGCCGACCGACGACCCGCTCTTCGGCAAGGGCCGCATCCGCGCCGACGGCCGCAAGATCCACGACGCGTATCTGGTCGAGGTGAAGAAGCCTTCCGAGTCCAAGGGACCGTGGGACTACTACAAGATCCTCGCCACCATCCCTGCGGACAAGGCGTTCCGGCCCGAGAAAGAGGGCGACTGCCCGCTAGTGAAGTAAACGACGCATGACGGAGATCTTCGGCGTCCCGACGCAGGCGCTCTTCGGCCAGCTCCTGATCGGGCTCATCAACGGCTCGTTCTACGCGCTGCTCTCGCTCGGGCTCGCCGTGATCTTCGGACTGCTCAACATCATCAACTTCACGCACGGCGCCCAGTACATGATGGGCGCTTTCGTTGCGTGGTTCCTGCTGAACAAGGCGGGAATGGGCTACTGGTGGGCGCTCGCGGTCGCGCCGATCGCAGTCGGCGCGTTCGGCGTGATCATCGAGCGCACCATGCTCAAGCAGCTCTACAAGCTCGATCACCTCTACGGTCTGCTCTTGACCTTTGGCCTGGCGCTCATCATCCAGGGCCTCTTCAGGAACGAATACGGGTCTTCCGGCCTGCCGTATTCGATACCGTCGCAGCTGCAGGGCGGCCAGAACCTCGGCTTCATGTTCCTGCCGAACTACCGGGCATGGGTGATCGTCTTCTCGCTCGCCGTGTGCCTCTCGACCTGGTTCGTGATCGAGAAGACGAAGCTCGGCTCCTACCTGCGCGCGGCGACCGAGAACCCGGAGCTGGTGCGCGCCTTCGGCATCAACGTACCGCGCATGATCACGCTCACCTACGGCTTCGGCGTGGGCCTCGCCGCGCTCGCCGGCGTGATGGCGGCGCCGATCTACTCGGTGAATCCGCTGATGGGGGCGGACCTCATCATCGTGGTGTTCGCCGTGGTGGTGATCGGCGGCATGGGCTCGATCATGGGCTCGATCGTCACGGGCTTTGGCCTGGGCATCATCGAGGGGCTGACCAAGGTTTTCTATCCGGAAGCATCCAACACGGTCATCTTCATCATCATGGCCATCGTGCTCATGTTCAGGCCCGCCGGCCTCTTCGGCACGCCGCGCTGATGGCCGCCGCCGTTCTCCCCGCCCAGCGCAGAGCCGAGATCGGCCCGCAGCGCCTCGCCTTTGCCGTGATGCTCGCGTTCTTCGTGCTCGGGCCGCTCGCGATGTATCCCGTGTTCCTGATGAAGGTGATGTGCTTCGCGCTCTTCGCTTGCGCCTTCAACCTGCTCATCGGCTTCGTCGGGCTGCTCTCCTTCGGCCACGCGATGTTCCTCGGCACCGCGGGCTACGTCTGCGCCTATACGGCGAAGGTTTGGGGACTGACGCCCGAGCTTGCGATCCTCGCCGGCACCGCGGCCGCCGGCGTGCTGGGTATCGTCACCGGGCTCCTCGCCATCCGGCGCCAGGGCATCTACTTCGCGATGATCACGCTCGCGCTCGCGCAGATGATCTATTTCTTCTACCTGCAGACGCCGTTCACCGGCGGCGAGGACGGCATCCAGGCGGTGCCGCGCGGCAAGCTCTTCGGCCTCATCGATCTCTCGAACGTATGGGCCATGTATGCGACGGTGCTCGCGATCTTCCTCGGCGGGTTCCTGCTCATCTACCGCACCATCCATTCGCCCTTCGGCCAGGTACTGAAGGCGATCCGCGAGAACGAGGCGCGGGCGACCTCGCTCGGCTACGACGTCGACCGCTACAAGCTCGCCGCGTACGTCCTCTCCGCCACGCTCTCCGGCCTCGCCGGCGCGACCAACGCCCTCGTGTTCCAGCTCGCCGCGCTGAACAACGTCCACTGGGGCATGTCGGGCGAGGTGGTGCTGATGACGCTCGTCGGCGGCCTCGGCACCATCTACGGCCCGGTGGTCGGCGCGCTCGTCGTGCTGGCGATGGAGAACTACCTGGCGACGCTCGGCTTCTGGGTCACGATCGCGCAGGGCGCGATCTTCGTCGTCTGCGTGCTCGCCTTCCGCCGCGGCATCATCGGCGAGCTCGCGCGGCTCATTCGCAAGCCGCTTTAAGCGCCCATATTCAGCACCACGCCCGAGAGCTGGCCCGCTCGCGGCGAGGCGAGGAAGCACACCGTGTCGCCGACCTGCTCGGGCTCGATCACGCTGCCCATCAGCTCCTCATAGCGGCTCTCGTCGCCCCATTTCGCTTTCGCCGCCGTCTTCATCAGCGTGATGATGCGGTCGGTGCGCGTCGAGGGCGGATGCACGCCCACTACGCGCACACCGTGCTCGCGCGAGCCTTTGCCCATCGCCTTAGTGAAGGCCGCGAGCCCCGCGTTGGCGGTCGCACCGCAGATGTACTCGAATGGATGCGTCTCGCCCGCCATGCCGATGACGTTGACGATGATGCCGCTCTTGCGCGCTTTCATGCGCGCGTAAAGCTCGCGCGTGAGGTTGATGAAGCCGTAGACCTTGAGCTCCCAGGCGTGGCGCCATTTCGCCTCGTCGAGCGTCTCGATAGTGCCCCCGGGGATGTCGCCGGCGTTGTTCACCAGGATGTCCACCTCCGCGCAGTCGCGCGCCAGCTGGCTTGCGCAAGCCGGTCCTTGTCGCGCGCGGCGAGATGCAGCAGGCAGCCTTCCGCCGCAAACGCCTTTGCGCACGCCAAGCCAATGCCTTTCGACCCACCGGTGACGAGGACTGATTTACCCTTCAAGCCGAGATCCATTGCGCGTTCCTTAAAGGAGAAGCTCGATGCCCGCTTATATCATCGCCATGGTCAACATCAAGGACCCGCAGAAGTATCAGGAGTACGCCAAGCGCGCCGGGCCCGCCAACGCCAAGCACGGCAGCCGGTTCCTAGTGCGCGGCGGCAAAAAACACACGTTGGAAGGCGACATCCCGTTCGAGCGCATCGTGGTGAGCGAATTTCCGGACGTCGAAGCCGCGAAGAAGTTCTACAACTCCCCGGAATATCAGGAAGCGCGCAAGCATCGTCAGGGTGCCTGCGACTTCCACATGGTGGTGGTGGAAGGCACTTCGTAGTTCGGGCTCCATCCCCGATCTCTAGAGCCAGTCGGGGACCGGCAGCCCTTTTTGCTCGAGAAACGCGCGGTTGAAGAGCTTCGACTGGTAGCGCGTTCCGGAGTCGGCGAGGATGGTTACCACCGTGTGCCCGGGACCGAGATCGCGCGCGAGGCGGATCGCGCCCGCGACGTTGATGCCGCTCGAGCCGCCGAGGATCAGGCCTTCGCGCTTCGCCAGCACGAAGATGAGCGGCAGCGCCTCGCTGTCTGGAATCTGGTACGCGTCATCGACGATCGCGGTGGCGACGTTCTTCGTCACGCGGCCGAGGCCGATGCCTTCGGTGATTGATGAGCCTTCGGCCTTGAGCTCGCCACGCTTGAACCAGCTGTACATCGAGGCGCCCAGCGGATCGGCGGCGGCGATGCGCACCTTCGGGTTCTTCTCCTTGAGATAGCGACTCACGCCGCCGAGCGTGCCGCCCGTGCCGATGGCGCAGGTGAAGCCGTCGACGCGACCGCCCGTCTGCTGCCAGATTTCCGGCCCGGTGCTGCGATAGTGGCCTTCGGCGTTCGCCATGTTGTCCCACTGGTTGGCCCAGAACGCGCCCATCTCCTTTGCCAGCCGTTCACTCACGTGGACATAGTTGTTGGGATCCTTGTACGGCACCGCCGGCACCTCGCGCAGCTCGGCGCCGCAAAGCCGCAGCATGTCCTTCTTCTCCTGGCTTTGCGTGTCCGGGATGACGATGAGCGTACGGTAACCACGCGCGTTACCGACGAGCGCGAGCCCGATGCCGGTGTTGCCGGCGGTGCCTTCGACGATGAGGCCACCGGGCTTCAGTACGCCGCGCTGCTCGGCATCGAGAATCAGGTACAGCCCGGCGCGATCCTTGACCGAGCCGCCCGGATTCAGGAATTCGGCCTTGCCGAGGATGTCGCAGCCGGTGAGCTCCGAAGCCCCGCGCAGGCGGATGAGCGGCGTGTTGCCGATGGTGCCGATGAGGCCGTCGCGCACATCCCTCATGCGGTAGGCCGGTGCAGGTATTTGCCACGCGGCGCGCTGCGCACGTTGCCGTTCTCGCAGACGAGCGCGCCGCGCAGGAAAGTGGCCTTTACCCGCGCACCGAGCTCGATGCCTTCGAACGGCGTATAGCCCTGCGTCGATTCCGAATCGGCCGCGCGGATCGTCCAGCTCTCCTTCGGGTCGACGAGCACCACGTCGGCATCCAGGCCTTCGGCGATGTCGCCCTTGCTGTTGAGCCCAAAACGCCGCGCCGGATTGCGGCTGGTGAGCTCGGCGATGCGGCTATAGGAAAGGCCGCGCTTTGCCCCTTCGGAGACGAGCCCCGGCAGCAGGTACTCCGTGCCGCCGAAGCCTGACTTCGCAAGCCATACGTTGCCCAGCGCGTTCTTCGCCGCCTTGGTCTCGTGGCGGCAGCAGGCGTGGTCGCTCACCACCCAGTCGATTTTGCCCGCGAGGAGCTGTTGCCATAGGTATTCGACGTCCTCGCGCGGCCGGATCGGTGGATTCACCTTTGCGAGCACGCCGGCGCGCGAGTTCACATCGAGCATCAGGTGACCGATCGTCACCTCGCGGCGGAAATCGATGTGCGGAAAGACCTGCTGCATCTGCAGCGCCGCCTCGAGCGCCTTGCGCGAGGAGAGGTGCAGCAGGTTGATGGTCGGCAGCGCGGCTTCGTTCGCGAGATAGGACGCGATGAAGACCGCGAGGCCCTCCGAATGCGGTGGCCGCGCTGCGTGGTAGGCCGCCAGGCCTTGGAGTTTGCCTTCCGTCTCCACCATCTTGGTGTACGCGGTCATGATCTCGGCGGTCTCGCAATGGAGCGACAGCGAGATTTGTTGCGCCTTGTCGGGAAAGCGCTCGCGCGCCGCCGCTACGCCGCGCATGACGAATTCGAAGTGCGCATAGTCGTAGCGGTCTTCCGGCCCGATCATCAGGAACTCGCGCTGGCTGTCGGAGCGTCCGTGCAGCCCGTGCGAGCCATAGAACATGAAGATCTTGTACGAGGCGACGCCGTGGCGCTCGATGAGCTGCGCAATCTCGCCGATGTGCGTCGCATCCATCGGCGCGAGGTGGTAGCCGTAGTCGACGTGGAAGCGTCCTTGCGAAAGCCGCAGCACCTCCGGAAAGAAATCGAGGTACGACCCGCCCTTGTTCAGGTAGTACTGGCCGGTACGAAAGTAGTTCAGGCTGGCGGTCACGCCGCCCTGCGCCGCCGCGCGGCTCTCGCTTACCGCATCCTCTGCCAGCGGCGCGTAGATGCCGGTGTGCATGTGCGCATCGACCACGCCGGGAAAAGCGAGTCGGCCCTTGCCGTCATAAACAGTCGCCGCGTCCGCGCCGAGGTTCGGCGCAATGCGCGCGAACTTCTCGCCGCTGATCGCGATATCGGCCTCGCGCGGCGCGCGCTCGCCGGGGCGCACGACGCGCACGTTCTTGATGAGGAGGTCGTACGCCATCGCCGCCGCCGTTTTACGCCGAAGCGCGCTCGCCTCGCAAGCGCTTTTCCAGATGCGCGAGCAGGCCGCCGTCTCGCACGATTTGCAGGAGGAACGCCGGCACCGGTTCCGCGGCAAGCGTCTCGCCGCTCGTGCGGTTGTCGATGCGGCCCGCATCGAGGTCCACGGCGATGTGGTCGCCGGCCCGAATGCGCTTCGCCTGCGCGCAGACGAGCGCCGGCAGGCCGAGATTGATCGCATTGCGGTAGAAGAGGCCCGCATACGATTCGGCGATGAGCGCGGCGACGCCGAGGTGCTTGAGCGCCTCGGGCGCCTGTTCGCGCGACGAACCGGCGCCGAAATTGCGGCCGGCGACGACGACATCGCCTTTGCGCACGCTCGCGGCGAAGGCCGGCTCCAGCGCCTCCATGCAGTGGCGGGCGATCTCGTCGATGCCGTACTTCATGTAGCGGCCGGGCGCGATCACGTCCGTGTCGACGTTGTCGCCGAACACCCAGGCCTTCATTGCAGCATCCCGCGTGGATCGGTGATGCGCCCGGTGACCGCGGATGCTGCCACGGTATAGGGCGAGGCGAGGTACACCTGCGCCGATGCCGCGCCCATGCGGCCCTTGAAATTGCGGGCGGTGGTGGAGATCGCCACCGTATTCTCACCGAGCTGATGCTGCCCATAGCCCGCGCACATGCCACAGGAATTGGCGAGGAGCTCTGCGCCCGCGTCGAGCAGCACCTGCAGCGTGCCCTCGCCCTCGGCGGTTTGCTGATCGCGCAGGCTTGCCGGTGCGACGATCAACTTCGCGCGCGCTTTGCGCCCGCGTAGCACGGCTGCGGCCATGCGCAGGTCGGCGAGCTTCGCGCCGGTGCACGCGCCGATGTAGGCGAGGTCGATGCGCTGGTCGAAGTCGCTCACCGGTCGCGTATTCGCTGGGCTGTGCGGCGCGGCCACCTGCGGCGGCAGTTCATCGGCCCGGAACCGATGGTGTGCTAACAGCGGCGCATCGGCGTCGCTATCCCAGATCTCAACCTCGCGCTGCAGATAGTCGCGCGTTACGTCGTCGGAAGCGATGAGCCCGGTCTGGCCGCCGAGCTCCGCGGTCATGTTGCACAAAGTCATGCGCTCCTGCATCGGCAGCTTGCGGATCGCCGGGCCGCGATATTCGACCGCCTGGTATTGGCCGCCGTCCATGCCGTAGCGGGCGATGAGGAAGAGCATCACGTCCTTCGCCGACACGCCAGGCGCAAAGGCGCCGTCGAACTCGATTGCGATGGTATGCGGCACCTTGAGCCAGATCTCGCCCGTAACCATGACGCCGAGCATCTCGGTGGCGCCGACGCCGAACATGTAGGCGGCAAAGGCGCCGCCGGTGGGCGAATGGCTGTCGCCGCCCACCGCGAACATGCCGGGCCGCAGGTGCCCGCGCTCGGGCAGCACCACGTGGCAGATGCCTTGCGCATCGTAGAAATTATCGATGCCCGCTTCGCGTACCCAGTCGCGGGCAATGCGCAGGATCTTGCGGCTCTCGTCGTCGTACTCCGGCAGATAGTGATCGGTGATGACGACCACCTTCGTCGGATCCCAGACCTTGGCGCCGAGGCGCTCGAGCATCGGCTTCAGGCGCCGCGGACCGCTCGAGTCGTGCACCATCGCCAGATCGACCTTGCAGGTGACGATTTCGCCCGGCGTGACGGTGCTGCGCCCGGCGGCGCGTGCAACTACCTTCTGGGCAAGCGTCTGCTTCATCCCTGCTCGAGGAATTCGCGTAGCGCTTTCTCCGGCGGCTTGACGTAGTTCGAGCGCCGGCTCACCGTGAACATGCCCGCCTGCTCGCGCAGCCGGATGGCGAGCTCGGCGGTCTTCGCGATCAGCGTGATGCCGTTGACGATCGGCGCGCCATCGATGTTTGCGCCGCGCTGGGCGCCGAAGAGCATCATCGGCAAGCCGCCCGCCGGCACGATGACGTCGGCGCCGGCGTCGAGCAGGATGCGGCATTCGTGCTCCCATTTCGGCGCGAGCACGCCCTTCGCCTCATCGCTCGCGAACGAATCGATGAAGTCCTTGACCGTCGCCTGCACCGCGCGCACGCCCACGACCCGGCTTTGCAACCCGTAGCGGATCACTTGGTCCTCGTGCCACGGTATGAAAACCGGGTTGATGGTGACGAGGCCCAGTTTGCGGCCAAGCGTGCACGCATGCATGAGGGTCGTTTCGCCGAGGCCGAGCACCGGGATATCAACCACCGATTTCACTTCCGCCAGGCCGGCGTCCTGGAAATGCGTGATCGCCATCGCCGCGTAGCCTTGGCGCTCGGCTTCCACCGCGTGCTTGATCAGGTTGCGACCGATGCGATATTCGGTGATCGCATGCGTCGTGGTGGCAGGCGGGGTGGTGGTGTGGAACGTGGCCGAGAAATCCGGGTCGAGGACGCTCTTCAGGTGCGCTTCCACCTTGCTGATGTAAGGCGCCATGTGGACGCGGTCGGTGGCGCCCTGGAACCAGATCTTGTACTTGCTCATCGCGACTCCACGAGGGCGAGCACGCGCAGCGGGCTGCCGCTGCCGTTGCGGATCTTGAGCGGCGCGGCCACGACGAGCGCGCCGGTGGGCGGAAGCTGGTCGAGGTTGCGCAGGCACTGGAGCCCGTAGCGGCCGGCGCCGTGCATGTAATAGTGGCAAGGGTAGGGCGGCCGCAGGTGATACGCCTGGCCCGCGTCGGTGCCGATCGACTCGGTGCCGAAGCCGAGGATGTCGCGCTCTTCAACGAGGAAACGCACCGCGTCGGTATCCGGCCCGGGCGTGTGCTGCCCGGTCTCGTCGTAGTTCTGGTAGGCGACGGCATCGCCGCTTTTCTTCGACCAGTCGGTACGCATCAGCACCCAGGAGCGCGCAGCGATGCGGGCATGGCGCTTCTCCCAGTCAAGGAGGAACGGCTTCGTCAGCAGGAAATCCGGATCGGCGGCCGCCTGCTTGCTGCAGTCGATGACAAATGCCGGGCCGATGAAGCGCTCGGGCGCAATGCTATCGGTGGCGTTCTGCGGCAGGTCCTTGCCCGACACCCAGTGGATCGGCGCGTCGAAGTGCGTCCCGGTGTGCTCGCCGCAGGAGAAGTTGTTCCAGTACCAGGCCGGGCCGCGCTCGTCGTAGTGCGACACCTCCTCGATACGAAACGGCCACGCCTGGCCCATCTCGGGCGGTAGCGAGATATGCGGAAACTCTGGGGACAAGGTCTCGGTGAGATCGACGACCCTGATCTTGCCGGCGGCGAGGCCGGTGGCCAGTTGTGCGAGGACGCTCACGGGGTCGCCCCCCTGTCAAGGGGGGAAGCGAGCAGGAGGCGAGCGGGGAATTGATTTTCGCATCCGCAAACCCCCCGGCGCTTCGCGCCACCCCCCTTATCAGGGGGGCAAAGCAAAAACGTCATGTCGAGAGTTCCTTTTCCAGTGCCTTTGGATTGTCGCGCCAACGCGCCAGCCATTCCTGCGCGACATCCCCGGGATAGCCGTCCTCCACGCCTTCCTGGAGCGCTTTGACCACGGCATTCGCCAGCGCTGCGGGCGTGATCTTCGGCGGCGGCAGGAGCTGGTTCCATTCGTCATCGATCGGCCCGGGAAAGACGTTGATCACGCGCACACCCGCCGGGCGCAGCTCGGCGCGCAAGCACTGGGCGAGCGAGTGCGCCGCTGCCTTGGATGCTGAAAACGTGCCGTGCGGCGGGAAGTTGGCGAGTGCATATATGGAGAGCAGATTGACCCAGGCGGTCGCGCTCGCCAGCCCGTCGGCGCCGCGCGAGCGCATGGCGGGACCGAACTCCTGCGCGAGGCGCAAGAGGCCAAAGTAGTTGACGTCCATCTCGGCGCGCGCGGTATCTACGCCCGGGCGGTTGCTGATGCCATAGGTGCGATGGTATTCGGCGTTGTTTACGAGGATGTCGACCTTGCCGCCGATCTCGGCGGCGACTTCGCGGACGTTCTTCGAGTCCGTGACATCGAGCGGGAGCAGCGTCACCTGCGGCAGCGGTTTTAGCTCGTCGAAGCCCGCGAACTTCTTCCACGGCTCGGCGTAGCCCACCCAGATGAGATCGGCGCCAGCGGCGGCCAGCGCTTTCACGATCGCCTGACCGAGCGCCGTCTTGCCGTCGGTGACGAGCACCTTGCGAAATTTCGGATCGCAGGTGAACTCACGCAGTTGCCGGTCTTCAGCCATGTTCGCCTCCTTGTCGGGCAGCGCCACGAGCACCGCCTGGCCGGCGCGATCGAGCTTCGCGGCCACGATGACGCGGCTTGGCGCCGGTGCTACCCGTTCATGCAGATGAGCGACCACCGTCGGGCCGCAGTCGAGTCTTACGAGCCCCAGTCGCCACGGCAATCGCTCGCGGAAGAAGAGATCGTTGCTATGGTGCAGGACAGTCGCGGCGAGCAGCTCGGCCTCCGGCGACTGCGGCTTCCACTCGAGCCGGATCGACAGGCACCCCTGGCACGCCTCGCGCGGCGGATACTGCACGGTGCCGCAATCGCGGCATTGCTGCAGCTCGAAGCGCCCGAGCGCCGCGGCGGCGGTGAGGCCCAGGGCAATGCGGCTCCTCGCCGCCGGCGGCAGCGTCGGCAGCCGCGTGCGCAGCACCGGATTCTTGCGCTTCGGTAGCTCTAGCATCCGAGGATTGCGGCGCCGGAGCCCAGGCCGCGGTCGAAGTTGATCATCCCAAACCCGCTCACCAGCCCGAGTTTCGCATCCTTCACCTGTCGCCCCTGCGCCTCGCGTGTGAGCTGGCGCAGCGCTTCGACAAGGCCGAGCGAACCGCCTGCGGCACCGGCCTGGCCGACGGAGAGCTGGCCGCCGGACGTATTGAGCGGAAAGGAGCCATCCCAGGTGAAGCTCTGACGGCGTATGAACGCCGGTCCTTCGCCCTTGGCGCAAAAGCCGAGATCCTCGAGCTGCATGACGCTGATCACCGGATAGTCGTCGTAGGTCTGCACGAAGTCCATGTCCTGGGGACCGGTGCCGGCCTGCTCATAGAGATCGGCGCGATCGAGCGCCCAGCCGGCGCGCATCTGCACCGGATCGGTGGCGAACGCGTTGTGACGCTCGATGGTGCCGAGGAGCCGGGCGTAGCCTATGCCGAGCCGCTTCGCGCGCTCTTCGCTGAGCACGATGAAGCCGTCCGCGCCAGCGCACGGCATGACGCAATCGTAGAGATGCAACGGCTCGGCGATCGGCCGGGCGGCGAGGTATTCCTCCAGCGTGAGCGGTTTCTTGAAGAGCGCATGCGCAAAGCGCAGCGCATTGTCACGCTGTGCGACGCAGAGCTTGCCGAAGTCCTCGCGCTTCACGCCGTAGGTGCGCATGTAGTAGGCGGTGAGGAAAGCGAAGCTGGCGTTCGGGCCTCCGGCGCCGTACGGGTAGACCGCATCGCGCGCGAACTGGCTGAAGTTCGCGAGCGTCAGGCGAAACGAGTCGACGTGGTTGGTGTCGCCGGCGACGCAGGCGATGACGTCCGCATCGCCGCTCTGCACGGCGCGCGCCGCGCGGCGTAGCTGCACGATGCCGCTCGCGCCGCCGAACGGCACGTGATCGAGCCAGCGCGGCGAAAGACCGAGGTGCTGCGTGAGGCCGATCGCCGTGTCCGGCGCGAGCGTGAAGCTCGAGACCGAGAAGCCGTCCATGTCCTCCTTGCGCAGGCCGCAGCCCTTGAGCAGCTCGGCGAGGCACCGCGCGAGCCACCAGTGCGCGGCGCGGATCGAATAGCGCACGTAGGGCACCGTGACCGGGACCGCCACCGCAACGCCCTCGTAGCCGCGCCGGCTCATTGAGGCCTCATTTACGTCGTTTGCGCTCGCGCAGGTCGTACGACTGGCTCGGCTCGAGCGCGAAGTCGGCGAGCTTTGCCTTCTGCACCTTATTGGTAGACGTGACCGGCAGCGCGGCCAGGAAAGCAACATGCCCCGGCGCCTTGAAGTAGGCGAGACGCTCGAAGCACCAGTCCTGGACGGAGAGCGCGGTGTCGCGGCTCGCGCTGGTGCCCGGGTTGAGTACAACGCACGCCATGACTTCCTCGTCGCGTACCGCATCGGGCACCGCGACCACCGCGACCTGCGCGATGGCCGGGTGCTCGGCGAGCGCGGCTTCAACCTCCAGCGCCGCGATATTCTCGCCAGCGCGGCGGATGATGTTCTTCAGGCGATCGACGAAGTGCAGACTGCCGTCCGGCCCGCGGCGCACGCAGTCGCCGGTGTGGAACCAGCCGTCGCGCCATGCGGCCGCTGTGGCGGCCGCGTCCTTGAGATACCCGGAGAAGAAGCCGCGCCGCGGATCGGCGCCCGTCTGGCGCACGAGCAGTTCGGAATCCTCGCCGAGCTGAACATCGAGCCCCGGCGGCGGCTTGCCGATGCAGCGCGTGCCGACATGGCGCGGCTCGCGGCTCGCGGCGATCAGCGCGCCGCCTCCCGTCTCGGTCATCGCCCACGCTTCGATGAGTGGAAAGCCGAAGCGCTCCTCGAACGGCGCATGGTCCTTGGGATTGGCGTTGGCACCGTAGCCGAAGCGCACGCGATGGCCGCGATCATCGCCGCTTGGCGCGAGCTGCATGAGGATCGCCGGCATCACGCCCAGATAGTGGACGATGGTCGCGTCTCTTTCCACGACCTGGCGCCACCACGTGCGTGGATGGAAGCGATCGAGCTGCACCACACAGCCGGCGCTGAGGATCATCGCCAACGTGGAGACCGCGAGCGCGTTCATGTGGAAAAGCGGCAGCGGCGTGATGAGCCGTTCTTCGCCATGGCGCAAGGTACAAAGGCCGCCTTCACTGACGTAGCGCTCGCCCACGGCGAGAAAGTACGAGTTGCTGAGCAGGCAGCCTTTCGGCTTGCCCGTTGTGCCGGATGTATAGAGCAGCGCGCATTCGTCGGCATTGCCCGGCGCCGGTGCGCGTGGCGGATCGAAGCGCTCGAGCGCCGCCGCGTCGACGACCAGTGCCGCCTCGCTGTGCGCTAGCACATAGTCGAGCTCGGCGCGCCGGTAGTCGGGATTTACCGGCACGACCGCAACGCCGAGCGAGTTGAGCGCGAGGAAGTGCAGCAGGAAAGCGGCGCAGTTCGGCAGCTTGAGCGCCACGCGATGGCCGTGCCGGTAGCCGCGCCGGCGGTAGATGCCCGCGATGGTCGCGATGCGCTCGTGCGCCTGCGCATAGCTCAGCTCGAGCTGCTCGGACGGAACCCGCAGGAAGGACTTCGCGCCGTGCGCGCGGGCGGTTTGCTCGAACGCCGTGAAGACCGTCGTCACCGGCGTAGATGGTAAGATGCCGCGCGCTTGGCAGACAACCGGAGGAGGAACATGAAAGCCATCCGCTGCATGATGGCCGCGATCGGCCTCGTCGCATCGGCGGCAGCGCTCGGCGCCGACACCATCAGCGCAACGCACGTGTTTCCGGCGTCGCTGATCTATTCGCGCAGCTTTCTCGAGTTCGTGAAGAAGGCGAACGATTCCGGCAAGGGTGTGTTCACCATCCAGGTGCGCGGTGGGCCGGAAGCGATCGGCATGATGGAGCAGCCGGGCGCGGTGCGAAGCGGCGTGGTGGACATGGTGTACACGCCTTGCGCGTTTTACGCGGCGGTGGTCCCGGAATGCGACGCCGTGAGCGCGAGCTCGGTGGATGGCCCGACCGCGCGCAAGAACGGCGGCCTCGAGCTCCTCGACCAGATCCACCAGAAGCGCATGGGCGTGAAGCTGCTCGGCTGGGTGGATAGCGGCATCCGCTTCTGCCTGTGGTCGACGAAGGAGCCGAAGTTCGACGCCAACGGCCAGATCGACATCCGCGGCTTCAAGGTGCGTGGCAATCCGATCTACAACGCCTTTCTGACCAATTACCTCGGCGCGCAGGTCATCAACCTCAATTCCTCGGAGCTCTACACCGCGCTCGAGCGCGGCACGGTTGACATCACCGCATGGACGCAGATCGGCCTGATGGACCTCAACTGGGACCGCTACATTAAGTACCGCATCCTGCCGGACTTCTTCGAGACCGATCTGATGATCCTCGTCAATCTCAAGAAGTGGAACGCGCTCTCGCCCAAGACGCGCGAGATCCTGCAGCGCACCGCCCTCGAGCACGAGACGGCGAGCCTGCGCGAGCTCCAGGGTCTGTGGAAGAAAGAGCGCACCGAGCTCGAGAAGCGCGGCATCAAGACGCTCTCGCAGTCGCCGCAAGCCTCGAAGAAGTTCGTCGCCGGCGCGCGCGCGGCGAGCCTCGCGCGCATGAAGGAGCGCATGGAGAAGGCGGCCGGCATGGAGAACTACGACAAAGTAGTGCAGCTCTTCACACCGGAGTGATCAAGCAGACCTACGACGCCGTGCTCTACGGCATGGCGTGGGTCGCCGGCTTTCTCATGGCGGCGATGATGGTCACGATCTGCATCGACGTCGGGCTGCGCAACCTCGGCTACCAGAGCTCGGCGCACTTCTTCACGTTCACCGAGTACGCGCTGCTCGCCGTGCCCTGCCTCGGCGCGCCGTGGCTGGTGCGCGAGAAGGGCCACATCTTCGTCGAGATCCTCTTCATGTACTTGCCGGCCCGGCAGCAGGCGGGGCTGCGCTTCGCGATCGGCGCGCTGTGCGTGGCGGTCTGCGCCGTACTCGCGTGGTACGGCGGCGTGGTGACGCTCGAAGACTTCGTCAACAACGAGAAGGACGTGCGCTCGCTCGACATGCCGCGCTGGATCGTGGTCGGCTTTATTCCGCTGTCCTTCGCCATGATGGCGATCGAGTTCCTGCGCTTTCTCATCCGCGGGGAGAATTTTCTCGGCAGCCTCGCCGGTCCGCCCGAGGTCTAGCGCGTGCAGTGGTACTGGGCGGCGCTGATCCTCTTTGGCCTGGGCGTCGGCCTGATGATGACCGGCGTGCCGGTGGCGATCGCGTTCTTCGCCACCAACATCGTCGCCGCGGCGCTTTTCATGGGCGGGGCCGCGGGCATCATGCAGGTGATCAACAACGGCTTCGGCGCGATGACCAACTTCGCACTCGTGCCGATCCCGATGTTCCTGCTGATGGGCGAGCTTTTCTTTCACACCGGGCTCGCCGGGCGCTGCTTCAACGCGGCCGACAAGCTCCTCGGCAACGTGCCGGCGCGGCTCTCGTTCGTGACGCTCATCGGCGGCACCGCCTTCGCCGGCCCGGCGGGCTCGAGCATGGGCTCCTGCGCGCTGCTCGGCTCGCTGATGGTCCCGGAGATGTACCGCCGCGGCTACAGCAAGTACCTGTCGATCGGCCCGATCATGGGCGTGGGCGGTCTCGCCGTGATCATCCCGCCGTCGGCGCTTACCGTGCTGCTCGCCACGCTCGGGCGCACCGATGTGGGCGATCTCCTCATCGCCGGCGTGGTGCCGGGCTTCGTGCTCGCGCTGATGTACGGCATCCTGATCTACGGCTGGACGGTGTTCGACCCGACGGCGGCACCGCAGACGCCGCCGCCCGTGGTGAGCCGGCGCGAGAAGTGGCGGCTCGTCTTCGTCGACGTGATCCCGATGGTGGCAATCATCGTCTTCTCGGTGCTCATCATGATCGTCGGCTGGTGCACTCCGACCGAGGCGGCGGCGCTCGGCGCGCTTTCCGTGATCGTGCTCGCCGCCTGCTATGGCGAGATGACCTGGAAGGGGTTTCTCAAGTCGCTCGAAGGCTCGCTGCGCGTCACCGTCATGGCATTCCTTATCATCTTCGGCTCGGCCACCTTCGCCCAGGTGCTCGCCTTCACCGGCGCCTCCAGCGGCCTCATGAATTGGGCGCTCGGCTTCCCGTTCTCGCCGCTCGGCATGCTGCTCATCATGATCGGCGTCATTTTCTTTCTCGGTTGCTTCATGGACCAGCTCTCGATGATGCTGCTCACCGCGCCGATCTTCTTTCCGCTGGCGAAGACGCTGGGCTTCGATCTGGTGTGGTTCGGGCTCATCATGCTGCTCGCGCTCGAGATCGGCTACACCACGCCGCCCTTCGGCCTGCTGCTTTTCGTCATGAAGGGCGTCGCGCCGCCCGGCACGACGATGCGCGACATCTACCTTGCGGGCATGCCCTTCATCGGCTGCGTGCTGCTCTTGATTGCGCTCATCATCGTCTTTCCGCCGCTCGCCACCTGGCTACCGGCGATCAGCCATTAGGGAGGAGGAATTGCCTAGCACGATTGGCATGACCCGCGGCGTGGAGCTTGCCGGCAAAGTTGCGCTGGTCACCGGCGGCGCTCGCAACATCGGCCGCGCCATCGCGCGCTCGCTCGCCGCCGGCGGTGCGGCCGTGATGGTCAACGCGCGCACGTCGCGCGCGCAGGCCGAGGAAACCGTCGCCACGATCGAGGAAGCCGGCGGCAAGGCGGCGCTGCACATCGCCGACGTCACCGCGCCGCGCGAAGTCGCCGCACTGGTGGAGGCGACGGTTAAGCATTTCGGACGCCTCGATGCGCTCGTCAACAACGCCGCCGTGCGCGTGGAGACGTCGTTCGAGCGCATTACGCTCGAGGAATGGCGCCGGGTCATCGCCAGCGTCTTGGACGCGGCGTTCCTTTGCAGCCAGGCGTGCCTGCCTCATCTCGCGCAATCCGGTGCCGGGGCCATCGTCAACATCGGCGGGCTCACCGGCCATCGCGGCGCGACGGAGCGCGCGCACGTGATCGCGGCAAAGGCGGGCCTCGCCGGCCTCACCAAGGCGCTCGCGCTCGATCTGGCGCCGCGCGGCATTACGGTGAATTGCGTCGTGCCCGGCACGATCGAAAGCGAGCGCGGCCTTCCCGGCGTGCCCGAGCGGCCCGCGGGCCGGCGCGCGCCGCCGCCGATTGGCCGGCGCGGCGAGCCGGAGGAGATCGCCGCGATGGTGCGCATGCTTTGCGGGCCGGACGCGCGCTACATCACCGGCCAGGCGATCCACGTGAATGGCGGCGGATACATGCCGTGACGGTTTCACCGGTCATGCAGCGCCTCGCCGCGTACATCGCGCAGGCGCCGAAGAAGCGGCTCGCGCCCGCAGTCGCGGAGAAGACCAAGCACCATGTGCTCGACACCATCGCGGCGATGGTTTCCGGCTCACGTCTGCTACCGGGCAAGAAAGCCATCGCCTTCATCCGCACGCGCGGCGGCGCGAAGGAGGCGGGCGTCGCCGCCACCGGCATCGTGACGAACGCGGAGAATGCCGCGCTCGCGAACGGCATGCTGGCGCACGCCGACGAGACCGACGACTCGCACGCGCCTTCACTGACGCACCCCGGTTGCGGCATCGTGGCCGCGGCGCTCGCCATGGCGGAGCGCGAAGGCGCGAGCGGCGACGCTTTTCTGCGTGCGGTGGCGCTCGGCTACGACATCGGCTGCCGGCTCACCATGGCGCTCGACGCCTACCAGTTCCGCGAGGACGGGCACTCGACGCACAGCTTCGGCCCGATGTTCGGCGCGGCCGCCGCCGCCGGAGCGCTTGCGCGCCTCAATGAACGGCAGGTGCGCCATTGCCTTTCGTATACCGCGCAGCAGGCATCGGGTATTTCCTGCTGGATGCGTGACGAGGAGCACATCGAGAAAGCGTTCGATTTCGGCGGCCTGCCGGCGCGCAACGGCGTTGCTGCCGCCACGATGGTCGCGCACGGCTTCACCGGCGTCGAAGACGCCTTCTCGGGCGAGCGCAGCTTCTTCGTCGCCTACGGTCGCAAGCCCGAGCCCGAGCGCCTCGTCGCCGGCCTCGGCGAGACCTACGAGATCATGAATACGAACATCAAGCGCTGGTCGGTCGGCTCGCCGATCCAGGCGCCGCTCGATGCGCTCGACGCGCTGATGCGCGAGCATCGTGTGACAGCAGACGATATCGAGCAGATCATCGTTCGCGTGGCCCATCAAGGTGCCAACACGACCGACAACCGCGCAATGCCCGACATCTGCATGCAGCATCTGTGCGCCGTGATGCTCATCGATGGCACGGTGAGCTTCAAGGCTGCGCATGATGAGAAGCGCATGCGCGATCCCCGGGTACGGGCCGTGCGCCAGCGCGTCGAGCTGCGCGGCGACGACGAGCTGACGAGAGCCATGCCCAGCCGCCAGGGGATCGTCGAGCTCGTTCTGCGCAATGGAACGACGCTGCGGCACCATATGAAAGCGGTGCGCGGCACGGCCGAGAACCCGATGACACGCGCGGAAGTGGACGCGAAGGCTTACGATCTCATCGCGCCGGTCTTCGGAAACAGGCGAGCGCGCCGCCTCTGCGACGCGGTGTGGGCGCTCGATGAGATGGCCAATATTGCAAAATTGAGAACCTTGCTGAAGGAGGAGTGATGAGCCGTATCGTGCATCTCGCGCTGAAGGTCGAGGACCTCGAGCGCACCACGCAGTTCTACCGGGAGGTGTTCGGCTTCAGTGAGATGAACACCGATCGCGTGCGCGACCATACGTCGCGGCATTTGAGCGACGGCACCATCGATCTCGCGCTGATCCAGTACGACGCCGGCACGCAGTCGGCCGAATCGCGTGCCGCCGGCGAAGGCCCATGCATCCATCACTTCGCGGTCGAGGTCGCGGACCTCGCCGGCGCCGAGAAGCGCATCCGCGCGCTCGGCTGCGAGATCATCAGCGACCCTGGCGTCGTGCCGGTGAAGTTCCGCTCCCCGGGCGGCATCGTCTGCGAGATCGTGCCCGAGGGCCGCTACAAGAAGCCGAAGGCCACGGCGGCGAAGCGCGCCGTCCCGCGCAAAGCGGTGCGCAAGGCAGCCAAGAAAAAGAAGAAGTAGATGCGTCGCCGCTCCCCGGACTTCTGGTCCGGGCTGGCGCTGGCGGCGCTCGGCGGCTATATCGTCAATGAAGCTCGCCGCTGGGACTACCTGACGCCGGAGGGCCCGGGGCCCGGCTTCTTTCCGCTGTGGTACGGCCTCGCGATCCTCGCGCTGTCGCTCGCGCTCGTGCTTGCTAGCATCAGGGCGCCCGCCATCGATTGGCGCGGCACCGGCCGCGCGCTGGCGATATGGGCGGCGCTCGCGATTTCGCTCGTGCTCGGCAAGGCGGTCGGCTTCGCCGTGAGCTTCGCCGCGCTCACGTACTTCATCGTCGCGGTCATGTACCGGCGCGGCGCGCTGCGCGCTGTCGTGGTGGCGGTGGCTTTGGTGGCCGCCTTCTATGTTGTGTTTCCACTCGCGCTCGGCGTGGCGCTGCCCTGATGGACATCGCCGCCGGCCTGATGCAGGGATTCGCGGTAGCGTTGCACCCGGCGAACCTCCTGTGGTGCTTCGTCGGCGTGCTGCTCGGCACGGTGGTCGGCATCATGCCCGGGCTCGGACCGCCGGCGACGATCGCGATGCTGCTGCCGCTCACGGCGCTCATGAATCCGGCCGGCGCCATCATCATGCTCGCCGGGATCTACTACGGCGCAAAGTACGGTGGCTCGACCACCTCGATCCTGCTCAATGTGCCGGGAGAATCGTCCTCTGTGGTCACCTGCATCGACGGCTACCAGTTGGCGCGCAAAGGCCGCGCCGGGCCCGCCCTCGGCATTGCCGCGATCGCCTCATTCGTTGCCGGGACAGTCGGCGTCATCGGCCTGATGCTGATCGCCCCGCCGCTCGCGCGCTTCGCGCTCGCCTTCAGCTCGCCGGAATACTTCGCGCTCATGGCGCTGGGCCTCGCCATGGTGGTGCTGCTTGCCGGCCGCTCGCTCCTGAAGGCGCTGCTCGCGATGCTCGTCGGCCTGTGGATCGCCGGCATCGGCACCGATCCCTTCAGCACCACCTCGCGCTTCACCTTCGGACGCATGGAGCTCTTGTCGGGCATCGACTTCGTGGTTGTCGCGATCGGCGTGTTCGCGCTCGGCGAGGTGCTCGCCAACATGGAAGCGCACGAGGAGCCGCAGGCGCTGCCCGTGCCGAAGGGCCTGCGCAATCTGCTGCCGACCATGCGCGATATGCGCGATTGCCGCTTCGCCTTTGTCAACGGCTCGGTGATCGGCTTTCTCATCGGCGTGCTGCCCGGCGCCGGCTCGACCATCGCTTCTTTCATTTCGTACGGCGTGGAGAAGGCTTTCTCGCGGCGCCGCGAGCAGTTCGGCACCGGCGTGATCGAAGGCGTGGCGGCGCCCGAGGGCGCGAACAACTCAGAGACCGGCGGCGCGCTGGTGCCTCTCCTCACGCTCGGCATCCCGGGGGCCGCTCTTCATTTCCGAGCATCCGGACATGTTCTGGGGCCTGGTGGCGAGCATGTACATCGGCAACGTAATGCTGCTGATACTCAACTTGCCGCTCGTGCCGCTCTTCGCGCAGGTGCTGCGCGCGCCGGTATACGTGCTCTATCCGGTGATCTTCGGCCTGTCGATCGTCGGCGTGTACAGCGTGTCGGGCAGCGCCTTCGATCTGGCGCTGCTCGCGGGCTTCGGGCTGCTGGGGTATGCCATGCGCAAGCTCGACTATCCGAGCGCGCCGCTCGTCCTTGGCCTCGTGCTCGGCGGCGCCATGGAGCGCGCGCTGCGCCAGTCGCTCATGATGTCGGAGGGCAGCCTCGGCATCCTCGTGTCGCGGCCGATCTCGGCGCTGATGCTGTCGTTCGCGCTGCTCATCCTGCTGATACCGCTCGTCGCGAGGCTGAACGCGTGGCGCTTGCGGGCAATGGAGGAGGAAAACAAATGAAGACACTTTGCATGGCGCTCGCGGCGCTCACCGTCGTAGCCGCACCCGCGTATGCGTTCAAGCCGACGCGGCCGATCGAGGTGGTAGTGCACACGGGACCCGGCGGCGGCAGCGACCTGCTCGCGCGCGCGGTGGCGACCATGATCGAGAAAGAGCGGCTGCTGCCGGTGCGAATGCAGGTCGTGAACAAGACGGGGGGCGGCAGCGCCGTCGCCGCTGCGTATCTCGCCGAGCGCGCGGGCGAGCCGCACACCATCGGCTTTTTCACCGGCGTATGGCTCACCAGTCCCCTCACCAGCACCGAGGCAAGAGTGACGCTGCGCGACTTGACGCCTATCGCGCGGCTCGTCCTCGAGCCGGCGCTCATCGCCGTGAAGGCCGATTCGCCCTACCGCGCGCTTGGCGATTTCATCGCTGCGGCGAAGGAGCACCCCGGCCAGCTCAAGCAGTCCGGCGGCTCCGTGACGAGCCGCGACAACGTCGTGCGGCAGCTCCTGCAGAAAGCGACCAGTTCGCGCTGGGCGTTCATTTCCTTTCCCGGCGGCGGCGAGCGCATCGCGGCGCTCCTCGGCGGCCACGTCAACATGATGGTGATCGAGGCGGCCGAAGCCGGCGAGCACATCCGCGCGGGCAACATGCGCGTGCTCGCACAGGTAAGCGAAAAGCGCCTGGCGGCATTTCCGGACGTGCCGACGCTGAAGGAAGCGGGCTTCGACGTGCCGGCGGTGCCGCAGGTGCGCGGCGTCGTTGCGCCGCCGGGAATCCCGGCCGAAAACGTCGCCTATTGGGAGGACCTGTTCCGGCGCCTTACGCGCACCGCGTCATGGCGCAAATTCCTCGCCGACAACCAGTTCGAGGACGGCTACCAGAACGCGGCGGATCTCGCCAAGTTCTACGACGAATTCACCGACCACATGCGCGCCATCCTGCAGGAGGCGGGCGTAAAGACCGTGCGCTAGCCGCGGTTACGGGCGCCCCTGACAGAGGTAAGATCCTGCTCGATATTTCCTGAGGAGGAAGGATGGCGACGTATCGTTTCACCGTGGACGGCAAGCGCGTGTCGGTGGACGCGCAACCGGAGATGCCGCTCCTCTACGCGCTGCGCGACGACCTCGGGCTGCGTAATCCCCATTTCGGCTGCGGGCTCGCGCAGTGCGGCGCCTGCACTGTGCACGTGAACGGCGAGGCGATGCGCTCCTGCGTGCTGCCGATGTCGGCGGTCGCCGGCAAGACGGTGACCACCATCGCCGGCCTGGGCACGCCGGAGAAGCCGCACCCGCTGCAGGCGGCCTATGTCGCCGAAGGCGTGCCGCAGTGCGGCTATTGCATCAACGGCTGGGTGATGACAGCTGCCGCGGTGCTGAAGAAGAACCCCAAGGCGAGCGACGCCGAGTTGCGCGACGCACTCGCGGGGCTCAAATGCCGCTGCGGCACGCACGTCGCGATCATGCGCGCGATCAAGCGCGCCCAGAGCCAGCTCGCATAGGAGGCGCCATGGACCGTCGCGACTTTTTGAAAATGAGTTTTGCAGCCTCCGGCGGGCTCGTCGTTTCGTTCTCGCTGCCGCCGATCGACGCGCTCGCCCAGAGTGCGGGCAAGCCCGCGCTCGTGCCGAACGAGCTCGATTCCTGGATCGCCGTCCTGCCCGATGGTCGCGTCAACGCCTTCTTCGGCAAGATGGACATGGGGCAGGGGCTCGACGTGGCGGTGGCGCAGATCGTCGCCGAAGAGCTGGATGTCGGCTTCGACAAGGTTTCGGTGCTGATGGGCGATACCGCGAGCTCCTGCAACCAGGGTGGCGCTTCAGGCAGCACCGGCACCTCGAACGGCGCGCGGCTGCTGCGCAAGGCGGCGGCCGAAGCGCGGCGCGTGCTCGTCGAGCGCGCAGCCGACAGACTGGGCGCCCCCGCGGCCGAGCTGCGCGTCGAGGATGGAACGGTGGTCTCGCCGCGCGGCAAGACCACGTATGCGGAGCTCGTCGGCGGCCGCTACTTCCATCATCAGGTGCAGTGGAACCAGCAGACCGGCAACCCGATGGACATCAGCGTGCCGGCGAAGCCGAAGCCGCCCGCGGAGTACAAGGTCGTCGGCAAGCCGCTCGCGCGCCGCGATGTGGCGTGGAAGCTGTACGGCACCGGTGAGTACGTCACCGATGTGCGCGTGCCCGGCATGGTGCATGCGCGCGTCATCCGGCCGCCGCGCGCCGCCTGCAGCGTGCGGGGCGTGGACGAAAGCTCGATCAAGGGCATCCGCGGCGCCCGCGTCGTGCGTGAGAAGGATTTCGTCGCCGTCGTCGCGCCGCGCGAATGGGATGCGGTGCGCGCCGCGCAGCAATTGAAGATCGACTGGCACTACGACGCCAAGGCGTTTCCGGCGATGGACGCGCTGCATGAGCACATTCGCGCCGCGAAAGCAGTGAAACGCGAGGAGCCGGTGAAGCAGGGCGATGTCGAGGCAGCGCTCAAGGCATCGGGAGTGCGCGTCATCGAGGCCGAATACGAGTGGCCGTTCCAGTCGCATGCCAGCATGGGGCCGGCGTGCGCGCTCGCCGACGTGAAGGCTGATCGCTGCACGGTGTGGACCGGCTCGCAGAAGCCGCACTACACGCGCGACGGCGTGGCGAAGCTGCTCGACATGCCGCCGGAAAAAGTGCGCGCGGTCTGGGTGCCGGGTCCCGGCTCCTACGGGCGCAACGATGCGGGCGACGCCGCGTTGGACGCCGCATTCCTCTCGCGGGCGGTGGCCAAGCCCGTGCGCGTGCAAGGCATGCGCGCCGACGGCACGGCGTGGGATCCGAAGGCGCCGGCGGCGGTGCACCGCGCGCGGGCGGCGCTCGATGCGAGCGGCAAAGTCATCGCGTACGACTTCCTCGCCAAAGGCTTCTCGCGCCAGCAGATCGCGACAAACGAGTCCAATCCCGCGGACAGCCTGCTTGGCCAGGCACTCGGGCTGACGCCGAAGGGGAACCAGATTTATGGCACGCCGGGCGAGTCCTACGGCTTCGAGAACAAGCGCCTCGCGTGGGAGACGATCGCGCCGCTCGTCGTCGCCGGCTGCTCGCCGCTACGCACCTCGCACCTGCGCGATCCGGTCGGGCCGGACATCCACTTCGCCTCGGAGCAGTTCATCGATGAACTGGCGCACGCCGCCGGCGAGGACCCGGTCGCTTTCCGCTTGCGCTACCTCACCAATCCGCGCCACGCAGCAGTGGTGAAGGCCGCGGCGGAGAAAGCGCGCTGGTCATCGCTCGGCAAGGGCAAGGGGATCGCGTTCGCCGACCGCAATGGCACGGCGGTAGCGGTCGTGGCGGAAGTCGAGGTTGATCGCGCGAGCGGCCGCATCTGGGCGAAACGCTTCACCGTGGCCCACGACTGCGGACTGGTGATCAACCCGCTGACGCTGCGCCAGACGATCGAAGGCAACGTGGTGCAGGGCCTCTCGCGCACGCTCTTCGA
>VBCM01000094.1 GCA_005883675.1 Betaproteobacteria bacterium | reverse complement strand
CGTGGTGGCGGGCGATGTGCCGTTCGCGCTCACGCTCTACAGCTACCTCCCGGAGCAGCAGCGCCGCGCCGGCGCGCCGATCGACTGGATCGCGCTCGCGCCGACCATCGCCGCCACCGACGCCGTGGGCGTCGCCGCGCGCGCGCCGCACCCGCGCGAGGCGGCGCTCTTCTACGAGTTCATGCTGGGCGAAGGACAGCGGCTCATGGCCGAAATGGGGCACGTCATCTCCGATCGGCGCACGGCGAAGGAACTGGAGCGCTACCAGCTCAAGTTCATCGATCCGGCGGCGGTGATCCGGGATTACGATCGCTGGACGAGGATCTTCGAGGACACGATCCACCACCGCCAGTGAAGGAAAACGAGCTGCTGACACGCACGGGCCCCGATACGCCGATGGGCAAGCTTTTCCGCCGCTACTGGCTGCCGGCGCTGCTCGCCGAAGAGCTGCCCGAGCCCGACTGCCCGCCGGTGCGCGTCAAGCTCCTCGGCGAGCGCCTGATCGCGTTCCGCGACACGCAGAACCGGCTGGGACTGATTGATGAGTTCTGCGCGCATCGCGGCGTGTCGCTCTGGTTCGGGCGTAACGAGGAAAACGGGCTGCGCTGCTCCTACCACGGCTGGAAGTATGACGTGACCGGCCAGTGCGTCGAGATCCCATCCGAGCTGGATAACCCGAAGCTCTGCCAGCGCATGAAGCTGAAGGGCTACCCGCTGGTCGAGCGCGGCGGCGTGCTCTGGACCTACCTGGGACCGCTGGACAACCGGCCGGCGCCACCGGCGTACGAATGGATCGCCGTCGCGCCCGAGAGCCGCTATGTGTCGAAGCGCTTGCAGGAGTGCAATTACCTGCAGGCGATGGAAGGCGGTCTGGACTCCATCCACTCCACGTTTCTCCACCGTTGGTCGGTGGAGGATGATCCGCTGCTCAAGCGCGACCCGGCGAGCGCGGCGATGATCAAGGGCGATCCGAGCCCGGCGTTCCTGCCGCTGCCGGCGCCGGCGGGACTTCGCATCTGCACGCGCCGCAACGTGGGCGACGATCGCTATTTCTGGCGCGTCACCCAGTTCCTCCTGCCCTGCTACAACCTCTTCCCGCCGTACGGCGACAACCCTTGCGGCGGGCACGCGTGGGTGCCGATGGACGACGAGAACTGCTGGGTGTTCAGCATCGACTACCACCGGCAGCGGCCGCTGAGCGCCGCCGAGCTCGAGGGCGCGAAGAACGGCCGCGGCGTGCATGTGCCGCTCGTCCCGGGAACGTTCCTGTCGGTGGCGAACCGCCGCAACGACTATCTCATCGACCGCGCCGGGCAGAAGGAGCGGGAGACATTCTCGGGCGTGCGCGCCGTCGGCGTGCAGGACGCGGCGATCCAGGAAAGCATGGGGCAGATCGTCGATCGCGCGCGCGAGCATCTCGTCGCCACCGACAAAGGCATCGTCATGACGCGGCGGTGCCTGCTCGACGCCCTCGCGGCTCTTGAGCGTGGCGAGACGCCGCCGGGCCTCGATCCCGCGTCGCAGGGCGTGCGCGCCATGTCGCGCGTCGCGCCGCGCACGCTGCCCATGGAGGAATTGCTCTCATGACGGAAGTCGGCGTCATCGGCGCCGGGCGCATGGGGCAGCCCATCATCGGCCACCTCGTGCGCAAGGGCTTTCGCACCCAGGTGTACGACATCGATGCGGGCAAGCGCGCGAGCGTGCAGCAGCGCGGCGCGCAATGGGCCGCCGATCTCGCGTCGCTGGCGGCGGCGAGCGACGCGATGCTCGTCTGCGTCGGCTATGACGAGGAGCTGCGCGCGCTCTTCCCGCAGCTCGCGCCGGCGGCGCGTTCCGGCGCGATCGTCGCAGTGCTAAGCACGGTGCACCCGAAGACGGTGCAAGACCTCGCCGCCGGCTATGCCGGCCTAACGGTCGTGGACGCGACCATGTGCCGCGGCGGTCGCGCGGCGGACGAGGGCACGCTGCTCTGCTTCGTCGGCGGCGAGCCGGCGACGATAGAGCGCCTGCGGCCGGTGCTCGGCGCCTTCGCGAGCGACATCGTGCACACCGGCGCCGTGGGGAGCGCGCAGGTCGCGAAGGCCGCGAACAACTTGATCCTCTGGGCCTGCCTCGTCGCCGATCACGAGGCACTGGCGCTCGCGCACTGCCATGGGCTGGATATCGAACGGCTGCGCCGCGCGCTCGGCATGTCGAGCGCGGCGAACGATGCGCTGGCGAAATGGGGCACGCAGACCATGGCGTGGGCGGAGGACGACATGGCGATCATCGCCGATATGGCGCGCGAGTGCGGGCTCAGGCTGCCGCAGGCGGAGCTCACGCGCGAGATCTGCCGCGCGCTCAAGCCACGGCGCTACCAGCTCGACAAGTACGGGCGGTAAAACGTTTTCCGCAGCGCTCGCGCTGATCGTTTCGGTCGCCGGCGCGGCCGACATTGCATTGTACGAAGGCGCCGACCGCGCGCAGCGGCTCGCCGACGGCGCGCGGCGCGAGGGCGCGACGCTTACGCTCTATACGTCGCTAACGGTAGAAGACATGGCGGCGCTCAATGGCGCGTTCGAGGCGCGCCATGGCATCAAGGTGCAGATGTGGCGCGCCGCCTCCGACAAGGTGCTCGCCCGAGTGCTGGCCGAAGCGAAGGCCGGCCGCCACGACGTCGACATCGTCGAGACGAATGCGCCGCCGCTCGAATCGCTGCACCGCGAACGACTGCTGCAGCAGGTGCGCTCGCCCGAGCACGCGGCGCTCATTCCGGCGGCGCTACCGGCGCACGGCGAATGGGTCGGCTCGCGGCTCAACGTATTCGTGCAGGCGTACAACACGCGGCTCGTGCGGCGCGCTGAATTGCCCACGTCGTACGCCGAGCTACTGCATGCCCGGTGGAAAGGGCGCCTCGGCATTGAGGCGGGCGACGATGACTGGTTCGCGGGCGTGGTTAGCGCCCTTGGCGAGGCCGACGGGCTGCGCCTCTTCCGCGAGCTGGTGGCGACCAATGGCATCTCGGTGCGACGCGGTCATACGCTGCTCACGAATCTCGTCGCCGCCGGCGAGGTGCCGCTGGCCCTCACGGTGTACAACTTCACCGCCGAGCAGCTCAAGCGCAAGGGCGCGCCGCTCGACTGGTACGTGATCCCGCCGCCGATCGCGCGCGCCAACGGGCTCGCGCTCGCGCGCGGCGCCCCGCATCCCCACGCGGCGCTCCTCTACTACGACTTCATGATCGGCGAGGCGGGACAGCGTATCCTCGCCGAGCGCGGTTTCGTGCCCGCCCGGCGCGAGCTGCAGCCACCGCTCGGTGCCGCGCCGCTGCGCATCGTCGATCCGGCGCTGCTGCTCGACGAAGGCGAGAAGTGGGCGCGGCTTTACGAATCGATATTCCAATCGGCGCGGCGCTAGCGTTGCTCGCACGCGACGGCTCGCTTGACAGCCTCGCGACAGGTCGGTAGCTTCTCCCGCCACTGTTCCGGATTCGCGATCGCGGTTCCGAATAGCAGAACTTCTTCTGGGAGGAGGAAAGATGCGAAAGACAGCACTCGCCGTTGCCGTAGGCGGGCTATTCATCGCGCCGGCCGCGCAGGCGCAGATCGTTTTCGGCAACGAGACCCTGGGCACCGTGCAGTTCTATGGGAAGTTGTACCCGGAGTTCGGCTACGGATCGAGCACCGGCGCGACCCAACCGGGAACGACGGTCTCCAACCTGGTCACCGGTACCGCGAGCACGACGCTTGGCGGAGGTCCGGTTGCTAACCCTCAGGCACGGCGAGACGTTGACGCCCAAAACTCCTACCTGGGCTTCCGCGGCGAACGCAATCTGATCGGCGGACTGAAAGCTATCTGGCAGGTGGAGCAGTCGGTTGAGCTGGACAGCGGTGGAACTGCCGGTACCGGCGGTACCGGCAGCACGGCCGGTACGTTCTCCAACCGTAACTCGTTCCTCGGCCTGCGGCACGGTACGTTCGGTACGGTCAAGCTTGGTCGGATGGATTCGATCTACAAGGAGTACGGCGACACGTTCCAGATGTTCGGCATCTCGAGCGGCAACTTCGTGTCGGCGAGCAACGTGCTGTCGAATATCGGTGTCAACAGCGGCAGCGCCGTGAACAGGGCCGCGCGTTTCCACGAGCGGTTCTCGAATTCGCTGCAATACGAGGCGGCGCAGTTTGCGGGCTTCACGGCCGGCGTCCAGTACGTGCCGGATGAAGCGAGGGGCGAGGCAAAAGCGAGTCCATTCGCTACCGCTCCGGCCGGCACGGACCAGCATGTCTGGTCCTACGGCGTAAAGTGGGATAGCCGGCTCTTCTATGCCTCGGTCCATCAGGAGCAGCATTTCGACTTCTTTGGTGGTTCATCCGCGGCTGCGGCGGGCTTGGCCAACAACGCCACCACCGGCGCGCATTCGCGTGATATCGCCACGCGCTTCAGCGGCGAATGGCGCTTCATGCCAGACGCACGCATTACGCTGGACGTATCGAACCTCAGATACCGCGAATATGGTCAGGCGGCGGGCATCAGGTTCGAGAGGTATCAGCACAATACTTGGGCGGTTGGCTGGGACCAGGGCTTCGGCGGACCGTTGCGTTTCGCCGTGCAATACGTGCGGGGCAACGAGGGCAGCTGCAGCCTCACGGGCGGCGTCGCCTGCTCGACTACGGGTCTTTACGGCTACATGTTGAACGGCGGCGTGCGTTATCGCTTCGACCGACAAACGTTCGTCTTCCTCATCGCCAGCAAGCTCTGGAACGGTCCTTCGGCGAGGTACGATAACTGGTCTGCCGGCGATCCGGCGAGAGGCGGCGAGATCGTGCAGACGGCAATCGGCCTCAGCTACGTGTTCTAGCAGCCGCAGCCAGTAGGCCGAACGGGCGCCGCGGCGCCCGTTCTTGTTTCTGAGGAGGTCGGATTGTTCTCACGCACCATTGCTGCCGCCTTCCTCGCCCTTTGGGCAGCGGCGGTGCCGGCGCAGTCGCACAAGCCGCTCTACACCTATCAGGGCGCGGACCGTGACCAGCGCGTGCTCGACGGCGCGCGCAAGGAAGCTCGGCTGCTCGCTTACACGTCGTTGAACCTCAAGGACTCGATGCCGATTGCCGAGGCGTTCGAGAAGAAGTACGGCGTGAAGCTGGAACTCTGGCGCTCCTCCAGCGAAAAGGTGCTGCAGCGTGCGCTCACCGAGGCGCGCGGCGGTCGCTACGCCGTGGACGGTTTCGAGCTGAACGGTCCCGAGATGGAGGCGCTGCGGCGCGAAGGCCTGCTCGAAGAGTTCTACAGCCCGCAGTTCGCGAATCTGCCGCCGGCCGCGCTGCCCAAGCACCGGCAGTGGGTCGCCGATCGCTTCAACTTCTTCACCATTGCCTACAACACCAACCTGGTGAAGCCCGCGGATGTGCCCAACTCGTATGAGGATCTGCTCAACCCCCGCTGGGTGGGCAAGATTGCACTCGAGGCGGGCGACACGGACTGGTTCGCCTCGATGGTGAAGTCGATGGGCGAGGCGAAGGGCCTCGCCTTCTTCCGCAAGCTCGCGCAGATGAGGCCGCAGGTACGCACCGGCCACACGCTGATGGGCGAGCTCGTCGCCTCGGGCGAGATCCCGCTCGCCGCGAGTATCTACAACCACAACGCCGAGCGCCTCGCCGTGAAGGGGGCCCCGATCAAGTAGAAGGCGTTGGAACCGACGTTCGGCCGACCCAACGCCGTGGCGGTGGCGAAGCGCGCACAGCATCCGCATGCGGCGCTGCTCTTCGCCGATTTCATGCTCTCGCTCGAGGGACAGAACCTGATCAAGGAGCGTAACCGCGTCCCGGCGAGCCCCAAGGTGGATACGCAGCTCAACAAGTTTCCCTACGAGATGATCGATCCAGCGCTGATCCTGGACGAGGCCGACAAGTGGGAAAAGCTGTGGTCGGAACTATTTCTGAGGGGACAGGCCGTACAGAGGGACCGTGACTGAATTGCTGAGACTCATTACCGCGACTCTGCTCGCGGCGCTCGCCACGACGGCGGCTGCGCAGCACTCCGCGACCTACGAGGGGGCCGACCGCGAAGCCCGACTCGTCGGCGGCGCGAAGAAGGAAGGCGAGCTCGTGATGTACACGTCGGGGCAGGCGGAGGACTTCAATGTGCTCGCCAAAGCCTACGAAAAGAAGTACGGCGTGAAGGTCACGATGTGGCGCGCCGGGTCGGAGAAAGTGCTGCAGCGCGCGGTGACCGAGGCGCGCGGCGGGCGCTACAGCGTGGATGTGGTCGAAACGAACGGCCCGGAGCTGGAGATGCTGCAGCGCGAAGGCCTCGCACAGGCGGTGAAATCGCCGCATCTCGCCGACATCATCCCGGCGGCGAAGCAGCCGCACGGCGAATGGGTCGGCACGCGGCTCAACGTCTACGCGCTCGCCTACAACACGAAGGCAGTCAAGAAGGACGAGTTGCCGAAGCGCTACGAGGACCTGGCGGATCCACGCTGGAAGGGGCGCCTCGGCATCGAAGCCGACGACAGCGAGTGGCTTGCGGGGCTCGCCGCCCAGTTCGGCGAGGCGCACGTGGTAGAGCTGTTCAAAAACATCGTGCAAAAGAACGGCATCTCGGTGCGCCGCGGGCATACGCTCCTCACTCAGCTCGTCGTCTCGGGCGAAGTGCCGCTTGCGCTGACTGTCTACAACTACAAGGCGGAGCAGTTCAAGAACGACGGCGCGCCGATCGATTGGTTCGTGATCGGCAAGGCTGTGGCGCGGCCCAATGGCGTCGCCGTGATGAAGCGCGCGCCGCACCCGCATGCGGCGGTGCTCTGGTACGACTTCGAGCTTTCCGAGGAGGCGCAGCGCGTCCTCGCCAAGCGCGACTTCGTGCCCACCAACCGCAAGGTGGAGACGCCGCTCAACAAGGTGCCGCTGCTGGTGGTAGACCCAAAGGTGATGCTCGAGCAGCAGGCGAAATGGACTAAGCTCTACGAAGAGCTCTTCGTCAAGCAAAGGTAAGGCATGGGCAAGGAATCGCACTACTCGAGCAAGAAGGACCGCGTGTTCGTGCGCGGCATCCAGGGGCAGTACAGCCTGAAGGACGAGCTCAAGCGCCTGCGCTCGCTGCCGCGCGTTATCAAAGGGCGCGATCTCACCTTCAACGACGGCCCGCAGTCCTTCTCCAAGCACTTCGTCGAGCCGGTCGACGGCCTGGGGCAGACGCTGCACGTCCATCTCGAGGAGTACGCGCCGGGCGGGCGCACGCAGAAGCACGGGCACGTGAACGAGGCGGCGTTCTATATCCTCGATGGCGTCGGCTACGAGGTGCACGACGGTGTGCGCTACGACTGGAAGGCGGGCGATGTGGCCATCGTGCACATGAACTGCGTGCACCAGCACTTCAATGCCAGCACGGAGAAGCCCGCGCGGGCGCTCGTCATGAAGCCGAAGCCGCTCATCATGTTCATGAACATGCTCTTCCAGCAGACCGTGATCCCGCGCCCGAAGGAAGCCGCCTGCCCCGCGGGCGAGGGTTATCAGCCGCGCAACCTCGAAACCAACCTCAACCACGACGAATGAAGACCGCGACCGTTTCGGACGATTTTGCGAAGAAGTTCGCCACCGAGAAGGACACCCCGTATACGCGGTGGGTGCGCGAGGAGGGCCTCGACATCATCAGCTCGTTCTATGCCGAGAACCTGCATAGCGTCGAGCTGAAACCCTGGCCGCGCCGCGGCGGCAGAGGTGTGTTTCTGAACCATGACGCGTCGCGTACCTCGAACGATTGCTACGTGTGCGAAATCCCGCCGGGGAAGAGCCTCGCGCCCCAGCGCCAATTGTTTGAAGAAATGATTTACGTGCTCGACGGGCGCGGCTCCACCGCCGTGTGGAACGACGCCGGCAAACGCATCTCGTTCGAGTGGAAGGCGGGCGCGATTTTCGCCATCCCGCTCAACTGCCCGCACCAGCACTTCAACGGCTCGGGCGACAAGCCCGCGCGCTACGTAGCGGTGACCAACGCGCCGGTGATCATCAACGCGTTCAGCGATATTGGCTTTGTTTTTAACACCCGTTACGACTTCAAGGAGCGCTTCGACGGCGAGCCGGAATATTTCGCCAACAAGGGCGAGCAAAAGGGGCTGCTCCTCGATACCAATTTCGTGGCCGACGCCATCAACCTGCCATTGTTTGCGGCGAAAGAACGCGGCGCCGGCGGCGGGCATACGCGCTTCTCGATGGCGAAGGGGTCGATGAATAGCCACATCTCGCAGTTCCCGGTTGGCACCTATAAGAAGGCGCACGCCCATGGGCCGGGCGCGCACGTCATCGTGCTCTCGGGCGAAGGCTTCAGCCTGATGTGGCCAGAGGGCGGCGAGCCGCAGCGCTACGACTGGCGCGAAGGCTCGATGATCGTGCCGCCGAACATGTGGTACCACCAGCACTTCAATGCCGGCACGACGCCCGCGCGCTATCTCGCTTTCAAGGCCGAAGGCGTGGCGATCCGCAACGCGCAGGGCGTGCCGAAGGCGTGGATCTCCAAGCGCCTCGGCGGCGACCAGATCGACTACGCCGATGAGCGCCCCGAGGTCCGGCGCATGTTCGCCGACGCGCTGGCGAAGCACGGCCTGAAGTCCAACATGGACAAGGCCTACGCGGCGGAAGCCGCGGAGCTGCCGCAAAAAGCCGCTTAAATAGGGCCGTTCCCTTTAATTGGGGACGGACCCTATTTTTCTCATTTAGCAGTCAACCGCGCCAGTGCTGCGCCGTTTTCGGTTTTATGCCGAGGAGGGCGCGCATCCAGATTCCAGAACTCAGCCTGCACGTCGTACAGCGCGGGCATGATCGCGCGGACTGCTTCTTCGAGGAAGGCGACTACGTTGCCTATCTGGATTACTTGACCACTTTTGCGGCGCGCTTCGGATGCGCCATTCACGCCTACTGCCTGATGACCAATCATGTGCATGTGTTTATCACCCCGCGTACCGCGGAGGCGTGCACGCAGATGATGAGGTATACGAGCCAACACTACGTACAGCGAATCAATAAACGCCTTGCGCGCAGCGGCACGCTTTGGGAAGGACGTTTTCACTCGGGGTTAGTCGGATCGGAGCGATATGCGCTCGGCTGTTATCGGTACATTGAGCTGAACCCGGTTGAGGCGAACATGGTGGCGCGCCCATGCGACTATCGCTGGTCGAGCTGCGAGGCGAACGCAAGAGGGTTCTCCGGCTTTCTCATTCCGCATCCCGCCTACGCTGCACTTGGCACGGATGCCGTGGCTCGCGGCCGTGCCTACGTTGCGCTATTCGATGTGCCGCTTGAGCGCACGCTTATTGACGACATCCGCAAAGCGACGCGTGGCGGTTATGTCGTAGGCACGAAACGCAAGAAGCCCGGCCGACCTTGGCGTCCGGTAATGAGAAAAATAGGGTCCGTCCCCAATTAAAAGGGGACAGCCAGTATTTAGACGGTGGCGTGCGCTGAGCCGGGTTCGGGCATCAGCGCATCCTCAGCCGCTTTGGCGAACGCCACGCCCTTCGGCAGGATGATGGAGGCCGAGCGCACGCGTTGATGCGCCGGATCGACGCCCGGCGGCTGCTCGCCGCTCTCGAGTCCCTTTGCCGCCGCGACGAGGCGGCGCCGCGCGACGATGATTCCCTGGTCGGTCGGCACGAGGTTCTCTCGCGTGCGGTCCTGGATCGGGCCCATGCTTTCCTGCACCGAGGCGTCCTGCATGGCGAAGCCTTCGACGCCGGAGAACGTGCGGCCTTCCTTCTGCGCCTGGCGATCCATCAGGTAGTCGTTGTCCTTGTTGGCGACCGGACGGAAGCTGCCGGGGATGAGCGGCACGTGGATGCCTTTGCCCGCGACCATCGCGTCGCGCTCTTCCTTGGTGAGCGGGCGCGTCGCATGATGGTTCGTGCTCCATGCCCAGCAGTTCTCGTCGTCCATCGGCACCCAGGAGTGCCCGCCGATCGGATGGTCGCCGCGCGGCGGAATCAGCGTGAAGCTCGGCATGATCCACTGCGTGATGCGCCAGTAGTACTTGTCGTCCTCGGCGTTCCTGCGCGCGCCGATGTAGAGGCCGCCCGGCGACTCGACCACCTCGAAATGCGGCGCGAGGTCGCCGAGGTTGAGCTTATGGCTCTGCGTCGCGCCCTTGAACATCGGGTCGACCTTTATCGTGTGGCGATGCAGGAACGAGACATGGCTCGAGTCGATGCCGCCTTCCATCGCCTGCAGGTAATTGCACTCCTGCCAGCGCTTTGACACGAACCGATGGCTCGCCGGCACCATGGCCCACTCGTGCTCGGGAAGCGGCGGCTTCAGCTCCGGTGGTCCCATGTAGGTCCAGAGCACGCCGCCGCGCTCGATCAGCGGGTAGCCCTTCAGCTTCATGCGCTGGCAGAGCTTCGGATTGTCGGGCTCCGAGGGAATCTCGACGCACTGGCCGGTCACGTCGTACTTCCAGCCGTGATACGAACAGCGCAGCCCGTTCTCCTCGTTGCGCCCGAACCAGAGCGATACGCCGCGGTGCGCGCAGAACTCGTCGATGAGTCCCAGCCGGTTCTGCGTGTCGCGGAACGCGATCAGGCGCTCGCCGAGGATCTTCACCCGCACCGGCGGGCAGTCGGGCTCAGGCAGCTCTTCGGCGAGGAGCGCCGGCAGCCAGTAGCGGCGGAAAAGCTTGCCCATCGGCGTGTCTGGACCGGTTCGGCTCAGCAGTTCGTTCTGTTCCGCTCTCATGAACGAGGTTCTTGCATAGTGGACCGCCCGATTTTACCGCAGCGACCTTCTGCGCTGCGCTGCGCCGTTCCGCTATGGCGAATGCGATTCGGCGTAACGGGACGGCGTATACTGGCGACCGCAACATGCGAATCGCACGCAACGATCCATGTCCTTGCGGCAGCGGCAAAAAATACAAGAAGTGTTGTGGCGCGGTGATCCAGCTCACGCCCGCAGTCCCGTCCAAGGCCGAGCGCGAGTGCGGCACCTGCACTGCGTGCTGCGACGGCTGGGTGGAAGGCACGATCTACGGGCACGAGATGAAGCCCGGCGTGCCGTGCCACTTCCGCGGCGAGGGCTGCTGCACCATCTACGAGCGGCGTCCGCAGGAGCCGTGCCGCAGGTTCGTGTGCGGCTGGCTCATGCCCGCGAGCCCGTTTCCGGAGGATTTCCGGCCCGATCGGCTCGGCGTGATGATCGTGGCGTCGCGCTGGCGCGATCGCCCGGCGTTCATCCTGCGCTCGGCGGGCCGCGACCCGGACGAGCAACTGCTCACCTGGATGCGCGCCTTCAGCGTGCAGAGCGGAGCGCCGTTCTTTTACGAGCAGGCGGGCGAGCGCTTCGGCTTCGGCCCGCCGGAATTTCAACACGAAATGCTGGCTAAATTGGAAGCCGGCGAGAGGTTATGGTGATGGAAGCCAAAGTCAAAGACAAACCCGCGGGCACCGAGTCGCATTACCACAGCAAGAAGGACCGCGTGTTCGTGCGCTCGATCCAGGGGCACTACAGCCTGAAGGATGAGCTGAAGCGCCTGCGCTCCATGCCGCGCGTGCGCAAAGGCCGCGAGCTCAAGTTCGTCGACGGCCCGCAGACCTACAGCCGGCACTACGTCGAGCCCAAGGATGGCATCAGCCAGATGTTCCACCTGCACCTCGAGGAATACGCGCCCGGCGCAAGATCGCAGAAGCATGGGCACGTCAACGAAGCCGCTTTCTACATCCTCGACGGCAAAGGCTACGAGATCCACGACGGCGTGCGCTACGACTGGCAGGCGGGCGACGTCGCCATCGTGCACAACAACTGCGTGCACCAGCACTTCAACGCGAGCCCGGACAAGCCGGCGCGCGCGCTCGTCATCAAGACGAAGCCGATGTACATGTTCATGAACATGCTCTTCCAGCAGCTCGTCGAGCCGCGGCCGACCGAGCCGGCGCCCGGAACGCAGCGCCACCAGGCGCGCGAGGCGGAGAGCAACCTCAACCACGAGGAATGACGATGGCCTGGGACGAATCCAAAGCGTGGCGCAAGGGCACGCAGAACAAGAAGCTCTATCAGGCGTTGCTCGACGACGCCGCCACGGCGCCCGCGCGTAATGCCAAGCGCAAGAAGATCGTGCATCCGGAAGACATGCCGTGGGAGATGTCGCGCCAGGGGCTGCTCAAGCACCTGATCAACGAGGGCATGAACACGCGCATGGAGACGGTGGACGCGTACATGGAGATCATCCCGCCGGGCAGCCGTTCCGGTAAGCATCGCCATCTCGCCGAAGAGTGCGTCTATGTGCTCGAGGGCCGCGGCTACGACCTGCACCAGGACTGCGACGTCGAGATCACCGACACCTACCACTGGAAGCCGCAGGCCGAGGTGAAGCGCTACGAATGGGAGGCGGGCGACGTGATCTACATCCCGCCCAACACGATTCACCAGCACTTCAACTCGGAGCCGAAGCGCCCGGTGCGCCTCATCTCCGCCACCAACCGCATCTACAAGGCCTGCGGCCTGAACGACCTCGAGCAACTCGAGAACTGCCCGGAATACGACCCTAACGTCGTATTGACCGCTGAGCTCGTCGAGCAATACCTAAAAGGCAAAGCGAAGGTGCCGGCTTGAGTTCAGTGCTCGCGGCGCAGGCCGCGCCGCGGCAGCACTGGCGCGAGCTCTGGCTCATCACGATCGGCCACGGGCTCACGCATTGGTATCCCGCGACCTTCTATCTGCTGCTGCCGCTGATCGGCAACGAGCTCGGTCTCTCCTACAGCGAGATCGGGCTCATCATGACCTGCCAGTACATCGCGTCCGCGGTGGCGAACATCCCGGGCGGCGTGCTGGTCGACACGGTGGGCCGCAAGGGCCTGCTCATGGCCGTCTCGCTTTTCTGGGTCGGCTTCCCGTACCTGCTGATCGGCTTCACGCACAGCTACGCGATGCTGCTCGTGTGCGTGGCGCTGGTCGGCTTCGGCAACAGCCTGTGGCACCCGACGGCGATACCGACGCTCGGCAGCCGTTATCCCGACCGCAAAGGCCTGGTGCTGTCGCTGCACGGCATGGGCGGCAACGTCGGCGACGCGATCGCGCCGGTCGTGATCGGCGCCGCGCTCGCCGTCTTTTCCTGGCGGCACGTCGTGGTGCTGAACGTCGCGCCGGGTCTCGTGGTCGCGCTCCTCATGTTTGCCTATCTCGGCACGCTGCACCTCGGCGCGCGCAAGTCGCCGGCGGCGCAAAGCCAGTCGCTCGGCCAATACGCGGCTGCGCTGCGCGAGCTGCTGCGCAACCGTGCGCTGGTGCTGCTTTCGATCGGTTCCGCGTTCCGCACCATGACGCAGAGCGCGCTGCTCACGTTCCTGCCGGTGTATCTGGCGCACGAGATGCGCTATTCGCCCGCGGTCGTGGGCGCGTGCCTCTTCGCCTTGCAGGCGGCGGGCTTCGCCGCCGCGCCGGTGGCGGGCCACATGTCGGATCGCATGGGCCGCAAGCAGATCCTCATCGGAGCCATGGCGACGAGCGCCGTGGTGCTCGTCGGCATGGCGTTCGCCGGCACGTCGCCCGTGTTCGTCGCGCTCATCGCGGTCCTGGGCTTTTTCCTCTACGCGACGCGCCCGGTGATCCAGGCGTGGCTCCTCGAGACGACGCCGAAGAGCATGGGCGGCTCGAGCATCGGCGTGCTCTTCGGCGCGCAGGCGCTGGGCGGCGCGCTCGGGCCGTATCTCGCCGGCGTGGTGGCGGATCGCCACGGCCTCCCGGCGACCTTCTACTTCCTCGCCGTCACCATCGTCATCGCGAATCTCTTCGTGTTCTGGACGCCGCACCGGCGCGACGAGGCGCTCGCCTGAGAGCGCGCGCGCGCCTTGCGCTGCTGCTGTGGGCCGCGGCCGGCGCGGCGGCGGCGAGCGAAGTCACGGTGTTCCGCCCGACGGCGTTCATCGCGCAGGAATGGGCGTACTACATCCTCGTCGGCGAGCGCGTGATCACCGACCTCAATTCCGGCGAACGAGTCACGCTGCAGGTGCCGGCAGAGACGCGCACGCTCGTCGTGCATTGCCCTAAAGCCATGGGCGGCTACGAGGCGAGCCGCATCGACTACGACTTCAGGGCGAATGCCGCCGCATACTTCGTTCTTTCCTCGCGGCCCGAGTGCGTGAACATCCAGCCGGTCGATGCAAAGGCGGCGGCTGCTCTTATGCGCCAGACGCGCGAGCGCGCCGCGCGGCCGCTCGCATACGATCCGGCGCCGCGGGCCACCGAGCTGGCGCCGGCTTCGGCACCTGGCGTGCCGGTCGCTTCCGCCGCGTCGAATCCAGCCGCCGGTCCGGCGGCGAGCGTCGCGGCCGCCACCGCGGCTTGGGTCGACGCATTCAATAGCCGCGACCCGACGCGCATCAGCGCGCTTTACGATGCGGAGGCGGTGCTCTCGGACACAACCGAATCCAAACCGCGCATCGGAGCTGCTGCGATCGCCGATTACTACCGGAGCGCGTCGCAGCGCCCGACGCAGCGCGTAGCGCTCGGCGAGCGCAATATCCGTATCTTCGGCGACACCGCGATCGACAGCGGCACGTACAACTTCTTCGAGATGCGCGACGGCCAGGCCACTCTCGCGCCCGCGCGCTACACGCTCGTCTATCGCAACCGCGGCGGCAGATGGCTGATCGTCGACCACCAGTCCGCGCCCATTTCACGCTAGATGCTTGAGCTGCCGCCGCGCCTCCGCGCGATCCTCGCGCAGGAGTATCCGCGCTTCTCCGACGTCGAATACGCCCGGCGCCATCGCGCGCTCCAGGCGGTGATGGAAACGGCGGGCGTCGACCATCTGCTCGTCGTCACCGACCATCGCACCGGCAACGCGCCGCAATGGGTCACCGGCTGGCCCGGTACGGTGGAGGCGTATGTCGTCTTCCGGCCCGGCGAAACCAGCACCATGCACGTCGAATGGTTCAATCACTTCCCGCTGGCAAAGCGCCTGGCGCGCGATTGCGACGTGCGCTGGGGCGAGCATCGCGGCATGGCGCTCACCATTGCCGAGCTGAAAAAGCGCGGCGCGAAGCGCGTCGGCCTCATGGGCCCGTTGCTCGCGCGCAAGCAGCGCGAGCTGGAAAAGGAATTCTCGCTCGTGGAGCTCGACATTGAGTACGTGCGCCTGCGGCTCATCAAGTCGGAGGAGGAGCTCGACTGGCTGCGCATCGGCGCTGCGTTCAGCGACGCGGGCTTTGCCGCGCTCCTCGCCGGCACGCGGCCCGGCATGACCGAGCGCGAGCTCGGCAATCTCGTCGAGCGCGCCTACGTCGGCGAAGGCGGCACCACCTTCATCCACTTCATCGGCGTCACGTCGATGGCGGATCCACAGCTCTACGTGCCGCCGCAGTTCCACTCCGCCCGCAAGGTGAGGGATGGCGACGTCGTGTTCTGTGAGCTGTCGGGCAGCTTCTGGGACTACTCGGGCCAGGTGCTGCGTAGCTTTACCGTCGGCACTGAGCCGACGCCGCTCTACCGTGACCTGCACGCCACCGCGGAATCAGCGTTCGACGCAGTGACGGCGGTGGTGCGCCATGGCACGACGATGGACGAGATCCTCGACGCGGCGAGCGTGATCGAGGAGCGCGGCTTCACCGTGTGCGATGACTTGATGCACGGCTTCGGCGGCGGCTACTTCCCGCCGATCCTCGGCACGAAGAGCCGCCCGGCGGGACCGCTGCCGAACATGACGCTCGAAGAGAACATGACCGTCGTAGTGCAGCCGAATGTGATCGCTGGGGATCGACCTGCCGGCGTGCAGGTCGGGGAGCTCATCCGCGTTACGCGCACGGGCTACGAGCGCCTACACGACGCGCCGCGGGGATTCTTTCGCGCCTAGAGCGGCAACTCCTCGTCCTGCAGCGGCACGCGTAGCGGGTCGTAGTTGAACAGCCACTGCGCGCGCTCGCGGGCGATGTTGCGGTCCGCGAATGCCTTCTTCATCTGCGTGGCATCCTTGATGTGGTAGAGCGTGCCGTGCTCGGCGGATTCCTGCACCACGCGCGCGCAGCGCTCGACGCGTGCGCGCTGGTAGAGCTCGAGCGCCTCCGGCACGGAACCGGCCTCTTCGAGCGCTCGCGCGAGAACCGCGCCGTCCTCGATCGCCATGCACGCGCCCTGCGCGATGAACGGCAGCGTCGGGTGCGCGGCATCGCCGAGCAGCGTCACGCGCTCGGTGCTCCAGTCGTAGATCGGCTTGCGGTCGAAGAGCGACCAGCGGTAGCACTGGTCGCGCTCGGCCGCATCGATGATCGCCTGGATCTTCGGATGCCAGCCGGCGTAAGCGGCCTTGAGCTCCTGCCAGGGCCGTCGCTGCGTCCATGACTCTTCGCCCAACGACGCTTCCTCCGGGCAGCCGACGAAGTTGAGCAGCTCGCCGCCGCGCAGCCAATACACCACGCAGTGATTCTTGGGCCCGCACCAGACGGTGCCGACGAGCTCCATGATGTCGGCGGGCAGCTTCGCGCGCGGCACCGCCAGGCGCCACCGAATGGATGCCGTCGGCGCCGATCAGGACATCGCCGGACACGGTGCCGCCATTGGCAAGCTTGAGCGTCACGCCGTGCGGCTTCTCGGAAAAGCCGCTGACTTTCGCATCGAGCGTGATGCAATGCGGGTCGAGCGAGCGCACCTTGTCGAGCAGGATCTGGTGGAAGTCCGCCCGATGCAGGTGATAGTAGGGCGCGCCGTGGTTGCGCTCGTGCGCCTCGGCGAACGGGATCTTGTGCAAGAGCTCGCCGGTGTCATAGCGCCGGAACTCGTACTCCTTCGGCTTGACTCCCACCTTGTCGAGCGCGTCGCGCAGCCCGAGGTCGTAGAGCACCTTGACGGCGTTGGCGCTCTGCTGGATGCCCGCGCCGACTTCGCCGAGCTGCGGCGCCTGCTCGTAGATGCGCACCTGGAAGCCGCGTTTCATAAGACAGGCCGCGGCCGCCAGGCCGCCGAGACCTGCGCCGGCGATCAGCACCTTAGTCGGCACGGATGCCAGCGGCCTTGACCGCGTCGCGCCACATTGGCGCCTCACGCTGCACGAGCGCGGCGAATTCCGCCGGCGTGTTGCCGAGCGGCTCGACGCCGATCTTGCGCAGGCGCTCGGCAGTCGCCGGCTCTCGCACGACTTTAGCGACTTCCTGCGCCAGCCGATCGATGATCGCTTGCGGCGTGCCGGTCGGCGCGAGGAATCCGTTCCAGGTGCCAGTGGCAAATCCGGGATAGGTCTCAGCGATTGCCGGCACGTCGGGAAGCTGCGGCGTGCGCTTGGCGCTCGAAACTGCGAGCAGGCGGATCTTGCCGCTTTGCGAATGCTGGATCAGCTCCGAGGCGTTGCCGAAATACATCTGCACCTGACCGCCGACGAGATCGGCCACGGCCGGCGCGCCACCCTTATAGGGCACGTGCGTCATCTGCAATCCCGCGCGCGCAAGAAAGAGCGCCGCGGTGAGATGCGTCGTCGTCCCCGCGCCCGCCGAGGCGTAATTCAGCTGGCCGGGGCGCGCCTTCACGTAGTCGACGAACTCCTTGAGCGTCGTGGCGGGCACGGAGATGTGCACGCCGAGAACGAAGGGATTCGTGCCGACGATGGAGATCGGCGCGAAGTCGTTGAACGGATCGAAGTTCACTTTCTGTACGAGCGGCAGCGAGAACTGCGGCGAGGCGGCGAAGAAAAGCGTGTAACCGTCGCGCGCGCTCTTCGCCACGAACTCGGCGGCGATCGCGCCGCCCGCGCCGACTTTGTTCTCGACCACGAACGGCTGACCGAGGAGCTGGTTCAGCCGCTCGGTGACGATGCGTGCCTGGCTGTCGGTGTTGCCGCCGGCGACGAACGGCACGATGACGTGCACCGGGCGCTGCGGCCAGGGTTGCGCCATCGCGCTCGCGGCGCCGAGCGCGAGCACCATGGCGAGCGGGCGCATCAGTCTGGCGTCCACACCACCTCGTCGTAACTTACCGAGCGGGAAAGCAGTCCCAGGTCCTGCGCGAAGCGATTCATCGATTCCACGGTCTGGCGGGAAATGCCGTGCTGATAGTACGGGGCGTCGCGGCGGATGAGCTCGGCGATGAGTTGCGCTTCCGCGGGCGGAAAGAGCCGCTCGCCGATGGCCGTCGCGCGCGCCGGATCCTCCTTTAGCGCCTTCTGCGCGGCGCTGATCGCCCGCACGGCGGCGAGCGCGAGCTGCGGCTGCTCGCGGATCGTCTTTTCCGTGCATACCAGCGCCGGGAACGTATATCCCTTGACCTCCGGCGTGCCTTCGCGGCGTGCATCGAGCACCACCACGCCGACGCCTTCGCGCACGGCGAGCTCGGCCGCCATGCCGTTCGCCCAGAAGCCGTCGATCCTGCCTTCGGCGAGCGCTCTTGCCGCCATCAGGCCAAACGAGGCCTTCTCGTCCACCGCGCCCGGCACGGGCCCTATCTGCACGCCGCTGATGCCGGCGCGCTTCAGCATCTGCTTCAGGCCGTCGACCGGTCCGGGCGCCGCGCCGATGCGCAGGCCCTTGAGCACGGCGAGCTCGCCGCGCTGCGGCTTGAACTTCTTGTGCACGACCAGGAACCAGTACATGCGCTGCGCGAGCGCGCAAAGGAGCTTCGCGCCCTGCCAGTCCTTGAAGGCATAGAGCACCGCGTGCGCCGCGCCGCCGACGAAATCGAGCTGGCCTTCGCGCAGCTGCTCGTAAGTCTTGGTGACCGGATAGAGGAGCTCGATCGTCGCATGCGGCAGGAAGCCGAGCTCGACCGCAGCGATCGCCGGAAAGTACGAAGGCGAGACGAGATCGGGGATCGCGACGCGCACGCTCATGCGAGCCGCCCGGCGATCCACGCGGCGCAGGCGAGCGTGCGCGCATCGTCGCCGATGCGTCCGATCACCTGCATGCCGAGCGGCATGCCGCTCGCGCTCTTCCCCGCCGGCACGGCGACGCAGGGCGTGTGCAGCAGCGTCCACACGACGTTCATCGCCACGTCGCCCGTCGAGGCGAGACCCTTCGGCGCCTCGCTGGTGGCCGCGGGCGCGAGCAGCACATCGTAAGCGCCAAGCGCTGCGGCAAATCGCGCGCGGCATTCGGCCGCATGCGATTGCGCTCGCACATATGCGCGCGGGTCGAGCGCGAAGCCGTCGGCGCACCGCTGGCGCAGGCCGGGGTCGAGCTTCTCGGGAAAGCGGGTGAACTCGTCGGCGAGGCTGCGGGCGACCTCGTACCAGAGGATCGCGGTATGGCTCTCCCGCAGGTCGCGGAAAGCGGCGGGCAGCTCGAGCTCGTCGGCCATGAGCGCGCGCCGCGTATCTTCCAACGCCCTGCGCATCTCCGGCTGCACGCGGTCCCATTCGTAAGTGCGGCACACAGCGATGCGCGGCGGGCGATCGAGCGTCGCCTCGAGCTCGCCCCGGCCGGTGAGCGCCGCGGCGAAGAACGCACAGTCCTCGACGCTCCGTCCGTAGACGCCTACCGTATCGAGCGAGTCAGCGCCGGGCTTGACACCGGCGCGCGCGATGGCGTTGTACGTCGGCTTGTACGCGAAGATGCCGCAATAGGAAGCCGGGCGGATGAGCGAGCCCGCGGTCTGCGTGCCGAAGGCGAGCGGCACCATGAAGTCCGCGACCGCCGCCGCCGAGCCGCTCGAGGAGCCGCCCGGCGTGCGCGACGGATCGAGCGGATTGCGTGTCTCGCGCGGCACGAAGGTGGCGAATTCGGCCGTCACCGTCTTGCCCATGATGGTGCCGCCGGCGCGGCGCGTAAGCGCGACCGCGGCGGCATCGGTGCGCGGCCGGTAGCCGGCGTAGATCGGTGAGCCGTACTGCGTCGGCATGTCGTGCGTGTCGAAGATATCCTTCACGCCGACCGGCACGCCGTAGAGCGGCGCGCGCGGCGCCTTGGCCTCCGGCCACTCGGCCGCGAGATGCGTCCATGCCTTGACCGTCGGCTCGCGCTCGGCGATGCGCTCGCGGCAACTCGCGATCAGCGCCTCGGCGCGGAGCTCGCTTCGCTCGATGAGTTGCGCGGCCTGTTTCGCGCCCAAGCGGAAAGCCTCGCGCATCGCGGCAGTATAAGCTCCGCTCCATGCCAGGGCGGCGGATCATCGTGGTGGGAGCGGGCCCGGTGGGCACGGTAGCGGCGCTGGCCTGTGCGCGCTTCGGTCACGATGTGACGCTGCTCGAGGCCGAAGAGCGCATCGACGAAAGCCCGCGCGCCTCGACGACGCAGCCACCCACGCTCGAAATCCTAGCCGAGCTCGGGCTCATCGATGACTACATTGCGCAGGGGCTCGTCGCGCGCACCTTCCAGTTCTGGGACCGGCCGCGGCTGAGGCTCATCGCGGAATTCGATTTTGAGCGGCTGCGCGGCGAAACCGCCTACCCGTTCGTCGTGCAGACCGAGCAGCACAAGCTCGCGCTCATGGGTATCGCGCGCCTGCGAGCGATGGCCAACGCAACGGTGCGCATGGCGAACCGCGTGACCGGCCTCGAGCAGGACACGGACGGCGTGACGGTGCAAACCGAGCAGGGCACGCTGCGCGCCGACCACGTGATCGGATGCGACGGCGGCCGCAGCACGGTTAGGAAGAGCCTCGGCATCGAGTTCGAAGGCTTCACGTGGCCCGAGCGGTTCCTCGTCATCACCACGAAGTTCGATTTCGCGCGCGCACTCGGCTGCTGTTATCGCAACTACATGGCCGGTCCGGAGGAATGGACCAATCTGTTCAAGGTCGCCGGCGACGATCTGCAGGGCCGCTGGCGCGCGGTGTACAACACGCGCGAGGACGAGAGCGACGAGGAAGCCCTATCCGATGCCGCGGTGCGCGCGCGGCTTGGCCGCATCTATGTGCCGGAGGCAGAGCGCGATTACCTGCATCTCAACCTCTACAACGTGCACCAGCGTGTCGCGAAGCGGTTCCGCAGCGGCCGCGTTTTCCTTTGCGGCGATGCCGCGCATGTCAACAATCCGATCGGCGGGCTGGGCCTCAACTCCGGCATCCACGAGGCGTGGGACCTCGCGCAAGTCCTATCGCAGCCGGGCGCCGATCTCGATGCCTACGAGCGGCGCCGGCGTCCGCTCAACATCGAGTACGTGCAGGAGCAGACGATCGCCAACAAGCGGCGGCTCGAAGAACGCGATACCGCGACGCGCGAGCGCCATTTCGATGAGCTGCGTCGCACGGCGGACGATCCGGCGAAGCACAAGGCGTTTCTGATGCGCGCCTCGCTTCTCGAGGGCGTGCGGCGATTGCGTTCTTAGCTAGGCTTCGGTGGCGGTGGCGGTGGCCCCGGCGGGGGCGGTGGCGGCGGCGCCGCTTGGCGCGAGGCGCGATAGGGCGCATAGCGCCCGGCCATGGGGATCTGATGGCCCTTCGCGTACATGCACTGCTGGTAGCCGATGTCGTAGCGCTGCTGGAGCGTGCGGCCAGCGTATTCGCCTGCGCCGGTGCCGGCGAGCGCGCCACCGGCGAGACCGACGCCCGCGCCGACACCCGCACCTTGGTTGCCGCCGATCAGGCCGCCGGCAGCGGCGCCGATGGCGGTGCCGACGACCGCATTTTTCACCGCGGCGTCATTCGCGGCCTGTGCGTTCGTCGCGCCGCCGATCTGCGCGGTCGCGAATTGCCGGCACTCGTTGTCGTCGTAGCGGAACTGGTCAAAGCTCTTGCCGGAGCCCGGCAGGACCATCACGCTCGGGCCAGTAGGCGGTGGCGTGGCGCAGCCCGCGAAGAGCGCAAGAGCGCCGAGAGCGAAAAGGGTGCGCTTCATTGGGCGGGCGCGGGCGCCGGCGGCACAGCCTTCCAGCCGCTCGGGCATTCCTTGACGTAGGGGTAATAGCCGCGCGAAGTCTCGCAGTAATACCAGTAGCCCGAATTGAGCGGCTGGTCGCTGCGCTCGACATACTGCGCGGGCGCGGGCGGCGAAACGACCACCGGTGCCGGGTAGTAAACCGGCGCCGGATAATAGTACGGCGAGTAGTACGGCGCACCCCAGTAGGGTCCCCAATACGGGCCGACGTTAAACCCGAATACGACCCTGGGACCGCCGTGATGCCAAGCGAACGCGGAGCCGGCGCCAAGGACGCCGGCCGCGGCGAGGGCGAGGCCGATGAGCAGTTTGGACGGTATTTTCATTGGCAACTCCGTGTCCTTGGACAGCAGAGTAGCCGCCGCGTGCCCGCCGAGGGGTAACTGATTGTTACAGCGTATTTCTATTTCGGTTGCTCTGTGATCCGCAGATAGGGTTTGGGGGCCTTCCAGCCCTTCGGGAATAGCTTCTTCGCCTCGTCGTCGCTTACCGAGCCGGCGATGATGACGTCCTGACCCTGGCGCCAGTTGGCAGGCGTCGCCACCTTGTGCTTCGCGGTGAGCTGGATCGAGTCGAGCGCGCGCAGCACCTCGTCGAAATTGCGCCCCGTGGTCATTGGGTAGAAGAGCATCAGCTTGATCTTCTTGTCGGGACCGACGAGGAAAACGGTGCGCACCGTGGCGTTGTCGGCGGGCGTGCGCTTGCCGGGGACGGCCTCGGCAGGAAGCATGTCGTAGAGCTTCGCCACCTTCAGGTCCGCGTCGCCGATGATCGGGTAGTTGGGCGCGGTACCTTGCGTCTCCTCGATGTCCTTCGCCCACCTCGTGTGGTCATCCACCGGGTCGGCCGAGAGGCCGATGATCTTGGCGTTGCGCCGGTCGAACTCCGGCTTGATGCGGGCCATGTAGCCGAGCTCGGTCGTGCAGACGGGGGTGAAATCCTTCGGGTGGGAGAAAAGCACCGCCCATTTGTCGCCGATCCAGTCGTGGAAATCGATGCGCCCCTGGGTCGTCTCCGCCTGAAAGTTGGGCGCGGTGTCGCCAATACGCAGGGTCATGAGTGCCTCCTTCGGGTATGCCCGGATGTTAGCGCCACTCGGCCCCCGTTGAGATAACTTTTTGGCATGTGGCGATGTCGGCGCCCGCATATGCGGCGCCGGCGAGCACCGAGCCGCTTTACCGGCCAGGTGGTGCGGGCGTAGAGTAGCGGCGAATAGTTTGGACCCCAAACAAATGCGCCACGCGCAGCTCGCACTGTCGGTGAACGGCGAAGCGGTCGAGACGTCGGTCGCCCCTTACAAGACCCTGCTCGAGGTGCTGCGCGAGGACCTCGGTCTCACCGGCACCAAGCACGGCTGCGAGCTCGGCGAGTGCGGCGCCTGTGCTGTGCTCATCGACGGCGAGCCGCAGCTCTCGTGCCTCGTGCTCGCCCTGGAGTGCGAAGCGCGCGAGATTGAGACGGTGGAAGGCATGGCCCGCGGCGCCCAACTGCACCCCCTGCAGGCGGCCTTTGCCGATCTGGGTGCTGCCCAATGCGGGTATTGCACGCCGGGCATCTTGCTCACCGCGAAGGCGCTGCTTGCGCGCGAGCCGCGGCCCACGCCCAGCCGGATCAAGGAAGCGATCTCCGGCAACCTCTGCCGCTGCACCGGCTACCAGCAGATCGTGGAGGCGATCGAAGAGGGCGCGCGAAGGATGGACGATGAACGTCGTCGGTAAACCCCGCCGGCGCGTCGACGGCCGCGCCAAAGTCACCGGACAGACGCGCTTCGCGGACGACTTTGCGTTGCCGCGCATGGTGCATCTGAAGCTCCTGCGCTCGCCGCACGCCCACGCGCTCATCGAATCGCTCGATGTGGCGCGCGCGCAGGCGCATCCCGGCGTGCACCTGGTTCTCACGGGAAAGGATTTCCCGGTCACGTTCGGCATCCTGCCGGTGACGCAGGATGAATATGCGCTGGCGCCTGAACACGTGCGCTACGTCGGCGACCCGGTGGCAGGCGTCGTGGCGCGCGACGAGCAAACGGCCACCGAGGCGCTCGATTTGATCGAGGTTCGGTATCGTCCGCTCGAGCCGATCGCCACCCCCGAGGAAGCACTCGCCAAGCCCGAGCCGCGAATCCATGCCTACGGCGAGCGCGGCAACATCCACCGCCTGCAGGCGTTCCAGTTCGGGGACGCCGACGCGGCGATTGCGGCCTCGGACCATGTGTTCGAGGACATCTTTTTCTACGAAGGCAACACGCACCTGCCGATCGAGCAGCATGCGTGCGTCGCTGCGCTCGATGCCGACGGCAAGCTCACGCTGTGGTCGTCGACGCAGGTACCGCACTACGTGCATCGCGCGCTCGCCCGCGTGCTGCGGATGCCCGCCTCGCAAATTCGCGTCATCGCCACACCTAACGGCGGCGGCTTCGGCGGCAAGACCGACATCTGCAACCATGAGCTCGTCGCGGCCAAGGCGGCGCTGGTTCTCGGGCGCCCAGTGAAGATCTGCCTCAACCGGGAGGAAGTGTTCTACATGCATCGCGGGCGGCACCCCGTGCTCATGAAGTTCCGCACTGGGGTAACGAAGGACGGAAAACTCACCGGCATGCATCTGCAGACGCTCGTCGACGGCGGCGCGTACGGCTCCTACGGCGTGGCGAGCACGTTCTATACGGGCGCGCTGCAGACGGTGACTTACGAGCTGCCGCGCTATCAGTTCGAAGCGGCGCGCGTTTTCACCAACAAGCCGCCCTGCGGCCCCAAGCGCGGCCACGGCACGCCGCAGCCGCGCTACGGGCAGGAGATCCAGCTCGACAAGATCGCCGAGCGGCTAGACAAAGATCCGGCCGAGCTGCGCTTGGCCATGCTGGCGAAGCCGAACTCGCTCACCGCCAACTGGCTGCGCATCGGTTCCATCGGCCTCGAGCAGTGCATCAAGACCGTGGTGGAGCGCTCGGACTGGAAGAACCGTTATCGGAAGCTGCCGCAGGGGCGCGGACTGGGCCTCGCCTGCGGCGCGTACCTCTGCGGCGCGGGCTTGCCCATTTACTGGAACAAGATGCCGCAAAGCGGCGTGCAGCTGCTGCTCGATCGCAGCGGCCAGGTGACGCTCTTCTGCGGCGCCACCGAAATCGGCCAAGGGTCGGACGACGTGCTCGCGGCGATCGTCTCCGAGGTGCTCGGCATCGATCCGTACGAGGTGCGCTGCGTGACGGGCGACACCGGCATGACGCCGGTCGATCTCGGCTCGTACTCGAGCCGCGTGACGTTGATGGCCGGCAATGCGGCGATCCAGGCGGCGCAGAAGCTGAAGAGCATGCTGGCCGAGGCGGCGGCCGAAGACCTCGAGGTCGCGCCCGAGCGCATCAGCTTCGCCAACGGCCGCGTCTCGTTCGAGAGCCACAGCCTGACGTTTGCGGAAGCGGTGGTGCTGGCGGAAGCGAAGTTCGGCACGCTTGGGGCGGTCGGCTCTTACTCACCGCCGCGCGCGCCCGGCAAATACAAGGGCGCGGGCGTCGGGCCGTCGCCCGCCTATTCCTATACGGCCTGCGTGGTCGAGGCGCAGGTCGATCCGCGGACCGGCTGGATCACCATTCCCAAAATCTGGATTGCGCACGACATCGGCCGCACCATCAATCCGGTGCTCGCGCGCGGCCAGGTGGAAGGCAGCGTCTACATGGGTCTCTCCGAAGCGCTCATGGAGGAACAGGTGTTCCGTCGCCTGCCACCGAAGCTCTCGCGCGCGCTCGTGCACAAGATGCCGTCGCTGCTCGAGTACAAGAGCATCACTTCGCTCGAGATGCCCGAGATGGATACCGTGCTCATCGAGGATCCCGATCCGAACGGGCCCTTTGGCGCGAAGGAAGTGGGACAGGGGCCGCTCTTGCCTGTGCCGCCCGCGGTGGCGAACGCGATCTACGACGCCGTGGGCGTGCGCATCGACGAAATCCCCATCACGCCGGACAAGGTTATGCGCGCGCTCGAGAAGAAAGCGAAGGGCGAAGCGCCGCGCGTGGGGCCGGAGCGCTTTCCGGACGTGCCGTATCCGCAACCGCTCATCGTGCCGCCGGCATGGGAAGGCGGCGACGGCAGCGAGGTGAAACGCCATGATGCGGCTGCCGTGGTTTGATTACCGCGCGCCGCGCACGCTTAGCGAAGCGGCGCGCATTCTCGCCGGCGAAGGACCGAACGCGGCGCTGATCGCGGGGGGCACCGATCTCCTGCCTAACATGAAGCGCCGCCAGAGTGCGCCCAAGGTCTTGGTCAGCCTGCGCCGCATACCGGAGCTCAAGCGCAACGGCGCCGTATTAGGCGCGGGAATCACTCTCACCGAGATCGTGCGCAAGCCCGAGCTGCCGCGCGGTCTGCGCCAGGCGGCGGCGCAGGTGGCGACCGTGCATTTGCGCAACATGGGCACGATCGGCGGCAATCTCTGCCTCGATACGCGCTGCAACTACTACAACCAGAATTACGAGTGGCGCAAAGCGATCGACTTCTGCCTGAAGAAAGATGGCGACATCTGCTGGGTCGCCACCGCGAGCAAGCGCTGCGTGGCGATGTCCTCCACGGATTGCGCGCCAGCACTGCTCGCGCTCGGTGCGCGCGTGACGCTCGTCTCGGCGAACGGCGAACGTGAGCTGCCGCTGGAAGAGCTGTACAACAACGATGGCATCGATTACTTGCATCGCCGGCCCGACGAGATCCTGACGGAGGTGCACTGCGCGAATGCGCCGAGCACGTACTGGAAGCTGCGCCGGCGCGGCGCATTCGATTTCCCGGTGCTCGGCGTCGCCGCCGCGCTCATCGATGGCAGCGCGCGCCTTGCACTCGGGGCAGTGGCCTCGCGGCCGTTCCTGGTCGCAAAGGCGAACGACTTCTTGCGCGGCAAGCAGCTCACGGACGATGTGATCGACGAGGCGGGGCGCATCGCCGCCTCGCGCGCAAAGCCGATGGACAACGCCGATCTCGATCTCTACTGGCGCAAGGAGGTCACCGCCGCGTTCGTCGCCTATGCGCTGCGTGAGCTCCGGGGCGACGACCTGCGCGAGACGCGAAGCCGCATCGCGCGCTACGAGCCGGCTTAGAATCCGGCTTTCACAGAGGAGGCTGGAACATGAAACGGCATGGCTTCGCTATGGCTGCGATCGTCGTTGCGCTGGCGGCGTGCGCGCAGATGCGCATCCCCGGGACGGGCTGGGAAACGCTCATCGATGGCGATAAGGGCCTCGAAAACTTCGACCGCGTCGGGGACGCGAACTGGCGAGCAGAAAGCGGGGCGATCGTCGCCGACCGCGGCAAGAGCGGTTTTCTCGTATCGAAGAACGCTTACAAGGACTTCGAGATTCGCGCCGAATTCTGGGCCGCGAGCGACACCAACAGCGGCGTCTTCATCCGCTGCAACAACCGCGAAAAGATCGACTCGAAGAACTGCTACGAAGTCAACATCTGGGATACGCGTCCGGACCC
>VBCM01000042.1 GCA_005883675.1 Betaproteobacteria bacterium | reverse complement strand
AACATCATCGGCGTGTTCTTCTGGAACCTCGGCGGCGGCATCACGGACGCGAACGACGCATTTCTTCAGACCGTGGGCTATTCGCGGCAGGATCTGCTGTCCGGCAAGCTCCGCTGGTCCAGCATGACAGCGCCGGAGTACCGTGCCGCCGATGAAAAGGCGATCGAAGAGCTCATGCGGTCGGGGACTCACCCATCCTATGAAAAGGAATACATCCGCAGCGACGGCACGCGCGTCACGGTGCTCCTCGCCGGAGCAATGTTCGAAGGGTCGAGGGATCAAGGAGTGTCCTTCGTCCTCGACCTGACCGAGCACAAGAAGGCGTCGGAGGCGCTGCGCGACGCTCAAGGCGCGCTCGCGCGCGTGAACCGCGTGACCACCCTGGGCGTGCTCGCCGCTTCGATCGCCCACGAGGTCAATCAGCCGCTGGGCGCCATCGTCACGAGCGCGGCGTCGTGCTCGCGCTGGCTCACTGCCGAGCCGCCGGAGCTCGCGCGCGCGCAGCGCGCGCTCGAGCGCATCGCCAAGGACGGCCGGCGCGCCGCCGAGGTGATCGATCGCATCCGCACGCTGGTGAAGCGCCAGCCGCCGCGCAGGGATCGAATCGATCTCAACGAGGCGATCCTCGAGGTAATTGCCCTGACGCGCGACGAGATGCGCAGGAACGACATATCGCTCGAGACCTCGCTCGCGCCGGACCTGCCGCGGGTCGCGGGCGACGGCGTCCAGCTTCAGCAGGTCATCCTCAACCTGATCGTCAACGCCATCGAGTCGCTGAGCGCCCTGCAGGAGCGCCGGCGCGAGCTCGTCATCCGCTCGGCGCGCGACGGCGGCAACGCGGTGCGCCTGGAAGTGCGCGACTCGGGCGCCGGTATCGATGGCGCGCAGGCCGAGCAGATCTTCGAGGCCTTCTATACGACCAAGGCGGCCGGCATCGGCATGGGCCTCTCCATCAGCCGCTCGATCATCGAGTCGCATGGCGGGCGGCTCTGGGTCACGCCGAATACTCCTCACGGCGCCGCGTTCCAGTTCTGCCTGCCGCTCGAGACGGCCGTCGCGTAGATGGCAGCCGAGCGGCCGGTGGTCTTCGTCGTGGACGACGATCCCTCGATGCGCGAGTCGCTGCGCGATCTTGTCGACTCGGTCGGCCTGGAAGCGCGCGTGTTCGGATCAGCGCCGGAATTCCTGCAAGCGAAGCGCCCGGACGTGCCCGGCTGCCTCGTGCTCGACGTGAGGCTTCCCGGTTCCAGCGGCTTGCACTTCCAGCAGGAGCTCGCCAAGGCCGGGGTGCAACTCCCGGTGATCTTCATCACCGGTCACGGCGACATCCCGATGTCTGTGCGCGCGATCAAGGCCGGGGCGGTCGACTTCCTCACCAAGCCGTTCCACGAGCAGGAGCTTATCGACGCGATCAACGCCGCGATCGAGCGCGACCGCACGCAGCGCCATGAGGCAGCGCAGATCGTGGAGCTGCGCCGGCGCCTGCAAGCGCTCACGCAGCGCGAGCGCGAAATCATGGCGCTCGTCATCGTCGGCCGTCTGAACAAGCAGATCGCGGCCGACCTCGCGATCAGCGAAGCGACGGTAAAAGTCCACCGCGGGCAGATCATGCGCAAGATGGGCGCGAGATCGCTGCCGGAGCTCGTGCGCATGGGCGACGCCCTCGGTCTGGGCGCGAACGCCCGGCCTAAACCAAAGTCGTAGCCCGCCCTACCCCTGTAGGAGCCATGGCTACTCGCGTGCAATAGCGAGCGCCGCGCAAGGCGCCTAGGCTTGCCTCCATGCGCAAAACGCAAGCCAACAAAAAGCCGCTGGTCGCGGTCGTCGACGACGACACATCGATGCGCGAGACGACGCAGGATCTGCTCGAGTCGGCCGGCATGCATACCGCGACGTTCGCCTCCGCCGAGGCGTTCTTGCAATCGAACGGCGTCCAGCGCGTCGCGTGCCTGGTCGCCGACATCCGCATGCCGGGGATCAGCGGCCTCGAGCTGCATGAGCGACTCGTCGCCGCCGGCAGACCGATTCCGACGGTTCTCATGACGGCCTACCCCGAGGAGTCGGTGCGCGCTCGCGCGCTCAAGTCTGGCGTCGTCGGCTTCCTGCCCAAACCCTTCACTGCCGAGGAGCTGCTCGCCTGTATCGGCTCCGCCCTCGGCCGCCGCAAGAAATGAGAGCTGCCGCCATGGATGCACGGGAATTCGACCGCGGCCAAGACCGGGAGCAGGAGCAGAGCGCGATCGCTCGCCTTGCTTCAGCTATCGGCAACGCGGTGAGGGCTGCATTTGGCACAAGTGCAGCAAGCGCCAACGACACGGACGACTCCGATCGCGCGCGCGTATCCGCGCTCCAGAGCAGCGCCGCGTCGGAACTACCCCGCGGCGACGGTGAAGTCGTGATGATCGTGGACGGCGACTCGGCGCTCGTCCTTCTTGCCGAGCAGATGCTGGCGCGGCTCGGCTACCGGCCGAGCGGCTTCGACTCCGGCCCGGCGGCGCTCGATGCGCTGCAAGCAGAGCCGGCGCACTTCGACGCCGTACTGATCGACGATGCACTCTCGGCGCCCGGCGTCACGGTCCTCGCGCGCGAGATCCGCCGCCTGCGTGCCGACATCCCGATCGTGCTGATGAGCTGCCGCAGCGACGCCGAGTGCCAGGCTGCCGGGGTCAACGGGCGCCTGCGCAAGCCGCTGCTTAGCTGCGAGATCGCGGCGCCGCTCACCGAGATTCTCGCCGGCCGACGTCGCTGACGCTACGTTCTGCGCGCCGGCGAGGAGCCCGGCAAGCCTCTCCCAGCGCGAGGGGCGCGGCATCGCGCCGATCTCGACCCACTCGCCGCGCTGCAATTCGTACACCATCAATAGACCAGCACTTTGCCGACCCTGCCGCCCGCGAAGCCATAGTAGAACTCGCCGATCTCGGTGAATTGCCAGGCGAGCTCGCCCGTCTTGCCGGGCGCCACGTCCACCTCGTTCGGTTCGCCGCGGCGCGCGCGCTTCAACGCGTCCATCGTGCCGAGCACCATTTGCCGCTCGCGCTTGCCTTCGTTCGCGACAATGAAACGCACCGTGTCGCCGACCTTCACGCGGATCTCGGCCGGTGTGAAGCGCATATCGTCCGTCATCGCCGCCTTGATCGCGAGGCTGGCCTTCTGCGGATCGCCCGGCCGGCCGAAGCTCGTCTCCGCAACGCTCTCGGGGACCGGCATACCGCCTTCGGCAATCGCCCCTGAGCTGCACGCTATCAGCACGGCACAAAGCACGCTTCGCATCAGAGCACCGTGGCCCAGATCAAGTAGGCGACGCCGATCATGGCGCCGGCGATGAGCGGCACGTACGGTATCGAGCGAACCAGCCTTTGGTCGTCGTAGGCCGGCCGCGGCAGGTCAGCCACGGCCGGCGCTTCAGCCGGCCGTGCGACAAGTCTCTCTTCGGTATCGAAACGAAGCATCGCCGGCCCGCTCAGGGGAAGAGCTTCGAGCACATCTCCGGATGGTGCAGCGTCTCGTAATAGTTGCGCCGGTTCTGGGGCGTGTCGTCCTTGCCGTACTTCACGAACGCATCGAAGCCGCAGGGATGCTCGTACCAGGCGAGGCCGTCGTTGAACCAGTTCTCCGAGCCCACCTCCGCGTGCGCCGCGGATGCGACTACGGCAAGCGACATCAACACAAACAGTTTCTTCATGGTCAGGTTCCTTTCCTCATAGTGTGGTGATTCATTTCGCGACGAGTCCCTCGGGCTTCCATGCGCCCCAGAGGTCCTCGTTCAGCGATCGATCGCTCGTTGCCTCGGCGGCGAGCCGGTTGTGCTTGTCGATGTCCGCTTTGCGCAGCTGCTGCAACTCGGCGTACTCTTTCTCGCCACCGACGTAGAAGCAGTGGCAGTTGTACGGATCAGCGAAGAGGTATTGCGTCGCGCCGTCACGTGTGCGGGCGAAGAGCTGCCGCGGCCGCAGGTCCTTCAGGCCCTGCTCGCGCTCGGGCGAATCCGCGGGCAGCCGCCGAAAACCAGCCGCCTGCAGGAGCTGCTCGGCATCGCCGGCCTCCTGCCGTTCGACGGCGGCGCAGCCCGCGAGAGTGATCACGGCAACGGCCGCCAGTGCGGCGCCATGGACCAATCTCATCTTTCATTCCTTTCCAAAATGGGTTCTACAGCCGCCAGCATCACGCTCGCGCGTCACGCGGCGGTTTCACCGCGAACGCCGCGCGTTACGGCCGCAACCCGGCCTTCACATCCAGTCGACGAGGAGCGCGTTGCGCGCTTGCGGCCCGCCGTCCACGGTCGGCGCGTTCTCGCGTGACATGACATTGGCAAAGAGCGCGAAGGGCGAGCCGAGCGCGAGCACGACACCCGGGGTGTTCCCGGGAATCAGCGCCGCGACCGTCGCGGCGATGAGAATGATGGCGACAATCGATGCAGTGAGCGTTTTCATGTCACCACGGTGCGCGTGCGCCATTACGCGCGGCTTTCGCCGGCGGTTACGATCGCAACGGCGGCGTCTCAGTCCGCCTTGGCGAGGTAGGGCGCGTCCTGGTACATCACCGCGCCGTGCTGCCAGTCGACCTGCCAGCTGTGCCAGCCCCAGGCGAAGCGCTCGAAGGGGCCGATGTCAAGCGCGGCACCGCCCGGCACGTAAACGTGCTGAGGATCTGCCGGCTCGATGAGGATGCTGTCGTCCACGGCGCTCACTTGTTGCTCGCTCGTGCTCGCGAGCTTGCCGGCAGCTTGCGCCTCGCGCCGAACCGCCTGCACCGCGCGCAATACTTCGGCCGGCTCGCTCGCATACGCTTCGCCGAGTGCAGTGGTCCAGGCGAAGTTGCGGTTCAGCGCGGCGAGCACCGGTGGCAGCAGCGTGAGCGCCTTGACCTGCGGGTCCCAGGACTGCCCGTCGACCGCCTGCGCGAGCTCGCCTGCGCTTGCGCCGTGATAGGCGTCGAGCCAAAGTTTGGCGTGCACGAGGTCCGCCGGCTGTCGACCAGCTCCTCCACCTTTGGCGACGGCTGGTGCACCACCGTCGCGCCGGGGGCGGCGACCGGTGCGGCATCGAAGGCCATCGCCGCGACCGGGTCGTCGGCGCAGCCGGCTACGGCCAGCACGAGCGCCGCACAAAGAATGAGTGGCTTCATGGGTTCCTCAATGGTCTGATCAGTGCGCCTGTATCTGAAGCGGGCCGCCGTGCTTGCCGGGCGCGCCCGCGACGATCACGAGGTAGCGGCGCTCCACCTTGTCCTCGCCCTGCACTATCTGCCGGATCGGGCCGAGCGCGTTGACGATGGCCGAGCCGGCGGGATTCGTGGTGAATGCCGCGAGCGGCTGGAGCGTGCCGCCGCCGTCCGCTCTTTGCGCGAGCGCGAGTACGTAGGGTTGCTTCGGCTCGAGCCCGCTGACCGAAGCCTGGAGCACTTGCGTGAGGCCCTGGTCGAAGAGCGTGACGCTCGTCGGCGCTTCTTTCGCCTTGGCCTTGCCTGCGGGCACCAGAGTCAGATGGGTCGCGTGCCCCGCAACGCCGAGGGCTTGCAGTCCCTGCATGCCTGCGCCTTCGGGCACGGCATTGGGGACATAGTTGATGGCCTGCGCCGCCTGGCCGATGGGGACCGTCGCGACCACCTTGTTCGTGAGCGTGTCGATCGCTGCCAGGCGGTCCTCGTTCTCGAGGCCGACGTAGACGCGCGTGCCGTCGCCCGAGGGCCAGATGCCGTGCGGCAGCTTGCCGACCGGGATGGTGGCGACCTTGGAGAAGTCGTCGGTGCGCAACACCTGGACCTCGTTCAGCGCGCCCACCGTGACGTAGGCGAAGCTGCCGTTCGCGTTGCGCGCGAAGTTGACGTGGTTGGTGATCGGGCCAGTGTCGATGGTCTTCAGGATCGAGAACGGCGGCCTCGCGTCGAACACCACAGTCTTGCCGACGTCCTTGAGCGTGAACCAGACCTGCTTGCCATCCGGGGTTGCGGCGATGTTCGGGCAGAAGGGGCTCGGCTGGGCCACCCGCCCGACGATCTGGTGGTCGGCAACGGTGATCACCACCGTTTCGGGAGTGAACGACGAGCAGACGTAGCCGTACTTGCCATCGGGTGAGAAGATCTGCATGCCCGGCCCGTTCGGCACCACGATGCGCGTCTTCTCTTCGTAGCTGGCGCCGTCGAGCACCGAGACGTAATTCTCGCCGCGCACGGTCACCCAGACTTCCTTGCCGTCCGGCGTGAAGAACGCCTCGTGCGGCGAGCGTCCGACGTAAGTCGTGTGCTTCACCGCGTTGGTCGCGGTATCGATGAACGTCACCGAATTGGAGCCGATCGAGACCACGGCGAGGGTGCGTCCATCGGGCGAGAAGCCCATGCCGTGCACCAGCAGCTGCCCGCGATAAAGCGGGCTCAAATTACCCGGGTTCGGGTCGCCGAGCCGGATCACGCCGAGGAGCTTGTTGTCGAGCGGATCGGTCACCGAGACGGTGTTCGAGAACTGCTCGGCGGCGTAAACGCGGTCGCGGTGGCTGATCGGTGCGTCCGGAGCGGAAGCGGCGAAGGGTGCCTGTCCAGCCCAGGCAGTATGGGCGGCCAGCAGGGCGGCTAAGAATGCAGTGCGCTTCAAGTCAGTGCTCCATGTGTTTAGGGGTGGTCGGTGATGGCGCGGAAGGCGGCAAGGGGTCGCCGACCGCCATGCGCATCACGGCAATCTCCTGCTGCTGCGTGACGATGATTTCCTGGGCGAGACGGCGGAGCTGCTCGTTGCGGCCGTAACGCAGCACCGCCTGGGCCATGTCGATCGCTCCCTGGTGATGGGGCGTCATCATCGCAACGAAGTCCTTGTCGACGTCGCCGGTGGGCTGGATCTCCATCGCCGCCATCATCTTGTTCATGGCGGCGTCGTTCTCCGCGAGGAACGCCGCCTCATCGGGGCCGGCGGCTGAAGCGACGCCCGTGAAGAGCGTGAACGCGAGCAGCAAAGATTTCATGGGTCAAGCCTCCGGTGAGCGCGGCGTATCGCCGGTGTGCGCGATCCAGCCGCCGCCGAGCGCGCGGTACAGGTCGACGAGGTTGGTGAGGCGCTGCTGGCGCGCGGCGACGAGCGCAAGCTGCGCGTTGTAGAAGCCGGTCTGCGCGGTGAGCACCTGCAGGTAGCTGTCGACGCCGTTGCGATACCGGAACAGCGAAAGCTCGAGGCTGCGCTGCTGCGTGGTGGTGAAGCGCTGCTGCGCGGCGAGCTGGTCGTCGAAGGTGCCGCGCGCGGCAAGGCCGTCTGCGACTTCGGTGAATGCGGTCTGGATGGTCTTCTCGTACTGCGCGATGCCGATGTCCTTGCGGACCTTGGCGAGATCGAGGTTGGCGCGCAGCGCGCCGCCCTCGAAGATCGGCGCGACGAGCTGCGGCACGAACGACCA
>VBCM01000299.1 GCA_005883675.1 Betaproteobacteria bacterium | reverse complement strand
AGCTGACCGACGACGAGGCACAGCGCTTGTACGAAGCGACACGCACGACGCTCGCCGATTGGACCGCGCGCTTGCGCGCCGAGGCGGCGGGCGGCTTTCCGGAGAAGGTGACGGCGTTCCGGGACGGCATGGCGGTGCACGGGCGCTACGGCAAGCCCTGCCCGGTGTGCGGCGCGCCGGTGCAGCGCATCGTGTTCGCGGAGAACGAAACGAACTACTGCCCGCGCTGTCAGACGGGCGGCAAAATACTCGCTGACCGCGCGTTGTCGCGGCTGCTCAAGAAGAGCTGGCCACGCACGCTCGATGAACTGGAGACATGACCATGAATCGCCGAAGCATCCTTGCCCTGTTGGGTCTTGGCGCCGCCGCGGCGCCGGCGCTCGCGCAGCAAAAGAAGCCCGCCGCCAAGCATCGCGTGATCTTCCAGGTGAGCGACAACGACCCGGCGCGCTGGAACCTCGCGCTGAACAACGCCAAGAACGTGCAGGCGGACCTCGGCGTCCAGAACGTGCAGATCGAGATCGTCGTCTATGGGCCGGGCTTGAACATGCTCAAGGCCGAATCGCCGGTGGCGGGCGGCCTTGCCGCGGCGCTCGACACGAACGTTGGCCTCATCGCCTGCGAGAACACGATGCACAACACCAAGGTGACGCGCGACGAGATGTACGGCGGCATCTCGTACGTCCAGGCCGGCGTCACCCACATCATGAAGCGCCAGCAAGAAGGCTGGGCCTACATCCGGCCCTGACCCGGCCGCCCGGCGGCGCTACGGCTGGACGCCCGCCTCCCGCGTCCCGCCAGTGGCCTCGGAGAGCCAGCGCGTCTGCTCCTGGAGCTGGCTGACGGCTTTGCGCTGGTTCTCCGTAGCGAGCTGCACGAGCTCGCCCCAGTAGCTCATGGCGCGCTCGAACTGGTCGCCCGCCAGACGCGTCTGGAACGCCATCAGCTCGTCGATGGTCCTCGCGCGCGAGAGCTCGTCGGCCGATTTCGCCTGCTGGTCGATGGCCGTGCGGATGGCGACCAGCTGCTGGTTCTGCAGCCGCTCGGCGCTTTCGAGGGAGGCTTTCATCATGTCGGCGGCCGTCTTGAGGCCCGCGCGATAAAGGTCGAGCAGCTCGGCTTGCGGTTGGGTCATGTTTCCTTTCTCCTCGAACCCGGTGACTCGGTTCTCCCTTCCGCTACTTCCACCCCGTTGTTGCCTACTGGCCGGACTATACGCCTAGGTAGAACGTGAGGGAGCGCGCCGGCCGCGCCGCGCGCCAGGCGCCGCACGACTCGGGCGCGCAGTACTACTGCCTGCGCTACGACGGCGACGAGTTCCGGCTTTACGCCTCCGGCGTGGTCCATTGCGTCCAGTGCGGCGCGCTGATGCGTAACCTGCTCGTTTCCGGCACCCGGGCGGAGGAAACGCCGCCGCAGTAACTACTCTTAAGCCGGTAAAATTGCCGGCAGTGAAGCAGGAACATCTACCGGGCGACGCGATCGTCATTCGCGGCGCCCGCCAGAACAACCTAAAAAACCTGAGCCTAGCGATCCCGACCGGCGAGCTCGTCGTCGTCACGGGCGTTTCTGGCTCCGGGAAGTCGTCGCTCGTCTTCGACACGCTGTATGCCGAAGGCCAGCGGCGCTACGTCGAGACCTTCAGCCCGTACGCGCGGCAGTTCCTCGACCGCATGGACAAGCCGCAGGTCGACGCAGTCGAAGGCATTCCGCCGGCAATCGCCATCGACCAGACGAACCCGGTGCGCACCTCGCGCTCGACGGTCGGCACGATGACGGAGCTGAACGACCACCTGAAGCTGCTGTTCGCGCGGGCGGCCAAGCTGCATTGCCGCGGCTGCGGCAAGCCGGTGGTGCGCGACACGCCGCAATCGATCTACCGCCTGCTCATTGGGCAAATGAGCGAGCGACCGGACGAGCGCCTGGTCATCACCTTCCCGGTGACGGTCCCGAACACAGCAAGGCGAAGGGGCGCATCGAGGTCATCCAGGACCGCGTGCGCATCTCGAGCACCGAGAAGGCGCGCGTCATGGACGCGCTCGAGTCGGCGATGCGTGTCGGTCAAGGCCGAGTGAACATCTATCCGGAAGCCGACCCGAAAATGGTGACAGTCACCATTTCTCAGCCGTTGCGCTTCTCGGCGGATCTGCATTGCGCCGACTGCGATATCCACTACAGCGAAGCGACGCCGGCGGCGTTCTCGTTCAATTCGCCGCTCGGCGCGTGCGAGACCTGCCGCGGCTTCGGCCGCGTGATCGGCGTCGACTTCGGCCTGGTGGTGCCCGACGAAGCGAAGACGCTGCGCGAAGGCGCGGTGCGTCCGTGGCAGAGCCCGAGCTTCAAGGAGTGCCAGGACGATCTGGACAAGTACGCCAAGAAGCGAAAGATGCCGCTCGATACGCCGTTCCGCGACCTGACGGCAGCGCAGCGCCACTGGGTGCTGGAGGGCGAGCCGGAGTGGCAAAGCTGGCGCAAGTCCTGGCCCGGCACCTGGTACGGCGTGCGCCGCTTCTTCAAGTGGCTCGAGACCAAGGCCTACAAGATGCACATCCGGGTCCTGCTCTCCAAGTACCGCGCGTACACCGAGTGCGGGGCCTGTCACGGCACGCGGCTGAAGCCCGACGCCCTGCTGTGGAAGCTCGACGGCAGGTCGATCCACGAGCTGATGCTGCTGCCGGTTTCGGGGGTGAACGGTTTCTTTCAAAGCCTGAGCATCGAAGATGAGGCGGCCGACCTCGTGCTGCGCGAGATCCGCACGCGGCTCGGCTACCTGTGCGAGGTCGGCCTCGGCTACCTGACGCTCGACCGGCAGTCGCGCACGCTGTCGGGCGGCGAAGTGCAGCGTATCAACCTCACCACGGCCCTTGGTACTTCGCTCGTCAATACCCTGTTCGTGCTCGACGA
>VBCM01000041.1 GCA_005883675.1 Betaproteobacteria bacterium | reverse complement strand
CGCCACCGCGGCGAGCGCGAGCGCCGCCGCCAGAAAATATTTGCCCATCGCGCCTCCTCCGCCCGCGAGTCTAGCTAAACTCCGAGCGGGGGCAATGCTTCAGAAATCCGAACTCTTCGCGCGCCTCGCCGTGGGCCATGCGGCGCGTATCACGGTGGTCACGCCGAACCAGCGCCTCGCGCACAGCCTGACGCTGGAGTTCGACGACTACCAGCTCGCGCGCGGCCTCACCTCGTGGGAAGCGGCCGACATCCTGCCCTTCGGCGCCTTCGTGGAGCGGCTATGGGAGGACGCGCTCTACTCCGATCTGGGGGAAAAACTCCCATTGCTGCTGACGCCCGCGCAGGAGCAGCACCTCTGGGAGCGCATCCTCGCCGCGAGTGGGCTCCTCATCGTGCCGCAGGCCGCCGCGCAGTGCCGCGACGCCTGGCGCCTCATCCACCAGTGGCGCATCGGCACCGGCCCGGGCAACGATGACGCGCTGGCGTATGGGCAGTGGTCCTCCGCGTACAAAAAGCAAACCGACGGCGACATTGACGCCGCGCGCCTTCCTGATTTGATGGCCGGATATCTCGACCAGCTGAAAAAGCCCGCGCTCATCGTCGCCTACGCCTTCGACGTCATGCCGCCGCAGACGCGCGAGTCCCTCTCGCATTTCCAATGGGTGGAATGCGCCCCCGACCCCATCACCGGCACCGCGGTGCGCGCTGCATTCCCGACGGCGAAGCACGAGCTCGAGGCGGCGGCGAAATGGGCGCGCGCGCGGCTCGAGGAAGGAAAGCAACGCATCGGCGTCGTGGTGCCCGAACTCGGCCAACGCCGGCAGGAAGTGGTGCGCATCTTCTCGCGCGTGATGGACCCGGGCTACAACCTGCCGACTCATTTGGCAAATGCGGCAAAGGCGCCGCTGCCATTCAACGTATCCATCGGCCGCCCGCTCGCCGCGTATCCGCTCGTCGACGCCGCGCTCACGCTGATCGAGCTGGCGTTCACGCCGATCGACTTCGCCCGCGCGAGCCATCTCATCCGCTCGCCTTACATTGGCGGCGCGGACACCGAGCTCGCGCGCCGCGCGAGCCTGGACGTGCGCATCCGGCGCGATGCCGACTCGACCATCGGGCTGGCGAAGCTCATCGCCGCGGCGGAGCCGGCGCCGCTCCTGCGCAAGCTGCTGGAGCGCGTTTTCGACATCACGAAAACGAAAGTCGATTCGCCGGCCGACTGGGCGCGGCAGTTCTCGGCGCTGCTGGAGGCCGCCGGCTTTCCCGGCGAGCGCACGCTCGACTCCGACGAATTCCAGACGCGCGCCAAGTGGCACGAGATGCTCGGCGAGCTCGCCAAGCTGGAACGCATTTCCAGCCAGATGGCGTTCCCCGCCGCATTCGCGACGCTGAAGCGCCTTTGCGCCGACACGCTCTTCCAGCCCGAGTCGCCCGATGCGCCGATCCAGATCCTCGGCGTCATCGAGTCGCAAGAGCAGCGCTTCGACTGCCTGTGGGTGAGCGGCCTCACCGACGACGTGTGGCCGCGCGATGCGCGCCCGAACCCGTTCATCCCGATCGCGCTGCAGAAGAAGGCCGGCATCCCGCAGGCGAGCGCCGAGGGCGCGGCGGCGCGCGACGGGCGCATCACCGAAGAGTGGAAAAGCGCAGCCGGCGAAGTGGTGTTCTCGCATGCGACGAAGGACGAGGACCGGGATCTCGCTCCTTCGCCGTTGATAAAAGAAATACCGGAGGGCGCAATCGCCGTCCCCGACTATCCGCGCTACCGCGACCTCATCTTCGCCGCGCGCAAAATGGAATCGTTCGAAGACCATCGCGCCCCGCGCGTGAAGCCGGGAGCGCAGCGTGGCGGCACGCGCGTGCTCGCCGACCAGGCCGCATGCCCGTTCCGCGCCTTTGCGCGCTGGCGCCTGGGCGCCGAGGCGCTGGAAGAGCCGGCGCCGGGCCTCGATCCGCGCGACCGCGGCAAGCTGCTGCACGCGCTGATGCGGGAGATATGGAAGCGCGTGCGCTCGCACGCCAATCTCGGCAAGGATCTCAGCAGCGTCATCGCCCAGGCGGCGCAGACCGCAGTGAGCGAGATGGGCCTCACCGGCCGCTACGCCGAGCTTGAGCGCGAGCGTCTTGGGCGGCTAGCGCGCGAATGGTTGGAGGTCGAGGCGCGCCGCGCGCCGTTCGAAGTGCACTCGCTGGAGGAAGAGCGCGAGATCAGCGTCGCCGGCATGCAGTTCAAGTCGCGCATCGATCGCATGGACCGGCTCGAGCGGGGCGGGCATGTGCTCATCGACTACAAGACCGGCATGCCGAACCCGAGGCACTGGCAGGGCCCGCGGCCCGACGATCCGCAGCTTCCCTTGTATGCGGTCGCCGCGCCGGAGGAGCTCGCCGCCATCGTCTTTGCCAAGCTCCGGACCGGCGAGATGAAGTTCATGGGCTACTCGCGCGCCGAGCAGCTATTGCCCAATGTACAGATCTACCGCGACTGGCCGCAGCTCCTCGCGCAGTGGAAGGCGGACGCCGAAGCGCTCGGAAGCGCCTTCGCCGCAGGCGATGCGCACGTCGATCCCAAGGAAGACTTAAAAACCTGTCGGCGCTGCGACCTGCAGACGTTGTGCAGGGTTTACGAAAAATTTTCGGGACTGGCGAATGAATGAATCGCGACTCCGGGTCGCCCCCCTGATAAGGGGGGTGGCGCGAAGCGCCGGGGGGTTTTCGGCTACCGATTCACGTCCAGACCGGATACCCCTTCGCCTTCCACGCGTACCCGTCATGCATCTGCAGGAGCCTTTCGCGCCAAGCGAACACCGGATCGTCGGGCTCGAGCAGCCGCGCTGGCGACACGCAGCGCGACCACTGGAAGGTGCCGAAGAGAATGTAGTCGGCGTAGCCAGGCCCGTTGCCGCCGAGGAAGAGGTTCTGCACCAGCACCGGCCGCAGCGGATCGAGCGCCCCGCGAAACGCCGCAGTGGCGCCCTCCGGATCCTTCCCGAACTCTTCCAGCGTCATGCCGTAGCGCTTCTCGCGCGACTCGCGGAAG
>VBCM01000040.1 GCA_005883675.1 Betaproteobacteria bacterium | reverse complement strand
GGCGACGGCCTGCGCGATGCGCTCGACCCGCGCCACAAATAATCGGGGTCAGAGCCCTATTTAACGCCATCAGCCGCGGCGAAGCCCGAGTAGCCCCGAGCGTAAGATTAGGCCGTGGCCGCGATCACCATAACACCGCTCTCACCGTGCGTCGGCGCGGAAATCGGGAACATCGATCTCAGGGAGCCGCTCTCACAGGACGAGGTCAGCACGCTCAAGGGCGCGTTAGGCAAGTATTGCGTCCTCTTTTTCCGCGACCAGCCGATCGATCTCGCGGCGCACCGCCGCTTCGCGCAGTACTTCGGCGAGCTGCACATCCATGTCGGCGGCGAAGGCACGGCCTCGAAGCCGGATCCGAACTACCCTGAAGCCCGCGTGCAGCACTTCGACCGCAACTCGAAGCGCGTCTCGGGCGAGGTGTGGCATACGGACCAGTCGTGCGCTGCGATCCCGCCGATGGCGAGCATCCTGCACCAAACGATCATTCCGCCCGACGGTGGCGGCGACACGCTCTTTGCCAGCATGTACGCGGCGTACGACGCGCTATCGGACCGCATGAAAGCGTTCCTCACCGGCCTCACCGCTACGCACGATGGCAACAAGCTCTTCGACAAGGGCACGAAGACGGTGTACCCGATCAGCTCGCACCCCGTGATCGCCGTGCATCCGTGGACCGGTAAGAAGCTCCTTTACGTGAACCGCGGCCAGACCACGCACCTCAACGACATCCCGCGCGAGGAGAGCGACGCCATTCTTGGCTTCCTGTTCCAGCATATCGAGAACCCCGAGTGGCAGATGCGCTTCCATTGGCGCGAGCACTCGATCGCCTTCTGGGACAACCGCTGCGCCCAGCACCGCGCCATCTGGGACTACTGGCCGAACGTGCGCTCCGGCGTACGCGTCCAGATCAAAGGCACCCAGCCGCCCATTCCTGCCTGAGGCGTTCTAGTTAGTTCGGATCAACGCCCTCACTTCGTTCAGGATGCGCGTTCGCTCGCGTGCGTCGGGCACGTTCACGTAGAGTGCGCCGACTTGCCCGTCGCATCGAGCGCCGAATTTCTGCGCGGCCAGTCGTGGCCCTGGCAATGGGAGTTGGAAGGCCGCGATCGCGCCATACGATCCGCCGTGCTCGCAGGTGATTATGAGGACGCCCCTCAGAGCGTCGGGCGTCACATGGTCCAAGCGCATCCGCTCGAAAGGCCAGTGGCGCAATATCTTGCGGAGCGCTGGCTCCATCATGCCGCAGCTCCCGCTTTTACTTGCCGCCTGTACCAGCGATCAGATCGGTAGCCATGAGCTCCGGGGCGATTCCCTCTGCCTCCTCAGCCGCGTAGTTGAGCTCGATCTTGATGCCGTTCGGGTCGTGGAAGAAAAGCTGGAACAACGCCTGCCCATTTGCCCGGTGCTGGCGGTAGTCGACCTTCTCCCGCGTGAGGTGCTCCATCATGTCCCGCAGCCCCGTCGCGCGAAACGCGATGTGATCGATCGCGCCCGTGCCCTGCCCCGCGCCCTGCGAGGTCCGGCCGAGATATTTCTTCTGGACGTCGCCGGCCATCCTGGCGCTCGGGCCGATGTGCACCACGTCGACATCGCCGAGGTACATCCAGTGCACCGGGAAGCCGAAATCGGGATGCGGACCGCTGCGCATGCCGAGCACCCGCGCGTACCAGTCGCGTGTCGCGTCGATGTCGTCCGCCGCGACGAGGAAGTGCTCTATGTGCGAGAGCGCCATGCCCTAATATATAACGCATGTACGTAGGAGACGCGAAGCGGCTCACCGCGGCCGGCGCGAAGAAGATCATGGCGACGGCGCTTGCGCGCGCGCAGGAAGCGGGTATCGCGGTCACGGTCGCGATCGTCGATGCGGGCGGGCACCTCGTGCTGCTCGAGCGCATGGAAGGCGGTCGGTTTCACACCGTGCATTCGGCGACCACCAAGGCGGTGTGCGCTGCCTCGACCCGTCGCGCGACCGGCGCCAAAGGCGCGCAGGGCCAGGCGCTCGATGTTGCGCATGCGCTGGGCTTGAGCCTCGCCGCGGGCGCCGAGCGCTGGACGGCGATGGAAGGCGGCTGCCCGATCATGGCCGGCACCGAATGCATCGGCGCCGTCGGCGTCGCCGGCGGCGACTGGCAATTCGACGAGCGCGTCGCAAATGAAGGTGGCGTGCATCGGCATGGGCTGGTGGTCGGACGTGCTCGCCGATGCGATCCAGCGCTCGGGGAAGCTCAGCATCGCCGCCTGCTACAGCCGCTCCGCGGAAAAGCGCGAGAAATTCGCCGCCAAGTACGGCTGCCGCGCAGCGCGCACGTTCGAGGAAATACTGGACGACCGCAGCATCCAGGCGATCATCAACACCACGCCGAATTCGGTGCATCGCGAAACCACGACCGCCGCCGCGCGCGCAGGCAAGCATGTTTTCCTCGACAAGCCCATCGCCAACACCATTGCCGACGCGCACGCGCTCACCGAGGCCTGCCGGCGCGCGAACGTGGTGCTCGCGCTCGGCTACCAGCGCCGGCGCGAGTCGCACTTCCGCTGGGTGCGCAACCACCTCGCCGAGTTCGGACGGCTGGTGAATGCAGAGGCGAACATCAGCCGCGATCGCCTCGGCAAGATCGACCTCAGCTCGTGGCGCTACACGGCCGAAGGCATGCCCGGCGGCGTGATGCTGCAAATCGGCATCCACTACACCGATGTGCTCGAGTACCTGCTCGGCCCGGTGAAGGCGGTGCGCGGCGAGTTCGTGCGACTCGTGCTCCCCGGCAACAACCCGGATGTGGCGAGCCTGCTCCTCGAGCACGAGAGCGGCGCGCTATCGACGCTGAATGCGAGCTACGCCTCGGCCTCCGAGTATTACCTGTTGAATGTCTACGGCAAAGAAGCGACGGCCTACTACGACTTGCACAACGGCCTGCGCGTCCTGCGCCGCGGCAGCCACAAGGCGGACGCGGTGCCGTGCGCGGCGAACGACACCATCGTCGAGGAGCTGGAGGAGTTCGCGCGCGCCGTGCGCGGCGAAACGGAGCCGGAGATGGATGGCGAGAAGAGCACCGCGTCGCTCGCGGTGATCCTCGCCGGCATCAAGTCGGCACGCGAAGGCCGGCGCGTCGAAGTCGCCGAGATTCTGCAATAAATTGGGGTCAGATGAAGATTTCCGGACGGGAAGCTAATTTGCGCTCATTGTCCCGAAATGTTGTTCTGACCCCATTTATCAGCGCGCTGTTCGCGCTCACCGCGTGGGCGCAGGAGCCGCCTTACCCGCAGCGCGGCCCTATCGAGATCACGGTGCTCTTCCCGGCGGGCAGCTCGGCCGACGTGACGGCACGGCTCCTCGCCGACGGCATGGCGAAGGAGCTCGCTCAGCGCGTGCTGGTGGTGAACCGACCTGGCGCCGGCGGCGCCATCGGCTACAAGCACGTCGCGAGCCAGAAGGCCGATGGCTATGCGCTGGTGTGGAATTCGAACTCCATCTCGACGACGTACCACTCAGGCCAGCTCGCGTTCGACTACCAGGCGTTCGATGCAGTGGCGCGCGTGCTGGTCGAATCGCCGGTCGTCGCGGTGCGCGCCGATTCGCGCTGGAAGAATCTCGGCGAGCTCGTCGCCGATGCAAAGACGCGACCGAAGGCGATCAGCGTCGGGCATTCGGGGATTGGCAGTCATACGCACCTCTGCCTGGTGGCGCTGTTCCAGGCGGCGGGCGCGGAAGTGACGGAGGTGCCGTTCGCCGCGGCGCAGGTCGTGCCGAGCCTCCTCGGCGGCCATGTGGATGCGCTGGTGCAGCTGCCGGCGGCACTTGCCGGGCCGGCGAAGCAGAGCCAGGTGCGCCTAATCGCCGCGCTGATACCTAGCCGCGATCCCGCGCTCGCGGACGTGCCCACCGCGCGCGAGCAAGGCATCGATGTGGCGCTCGAAGCGTGGCGCGGCATCGCCGTGCCGCGCGGCACGCCGGCGGCGGTGATCGCGCAACTCGAAACCGCGATCCGCGCTACCGTGGCCGCGGCCGAGTTTCGGCAGGCGAGCGAGCGGCTGGGCGTGCGTCCGGCCTACCTGCCGGCCGCGCAATTCGCCGAGCTCATCGCGCGCGAGGACGCGGCGATCGCGCGGCTCATGCAGAGCGTCGGCCTCAAAAAATAGAGACTGGGCCCTCGCTTTCGCGGGGGAGACAGAGCTTTTTATTGCGGCGGTGAGGCCGGCACGGAGTCTTGCTCGCGGCGCGTGCCGCCCGCGGCGGCGCTCTCGCGCGGCTTCTCCACCACCGCCGGCGGCCGCGGCACGCCAGCCTTCGCTTCCTGCGCGGACTGCTTGGCCGACTTCGTCGCCTCGGCGATGAGCACGGCGCAGGGGCTTTCCTTTTCCTTGCCTTCCTGGATCAGCGGCAGCACCGCGAGCAGCGGGTTGATGATCCCCATGGCAAGCACGCCCACGCTCTTGGTGCCCAGGCGCTTCCAGTCGGGCGCGAACTTCGGCGCGCCGAAGGTGCCGCGGATGTAGAGCGGCGAGTTGAGCGAGGCGATGCTGCGGTCCTTGGGATGGGGATTGAGCGTCAGGTCGAGGTTCTCGTCCTTGAGGCTCACGTTACCCGTGCCCTGGACATTCACCACCTGCGTGTCGAAAACGAACGCGTTGGTCTGCATCAGGCCGTCCTTCACGCCGAAGTCGGCGATGGCGCAGCGGATGTCGACCGGCTGGTCGCCGCCGAGCTTTACCCGCGCCACGCCCCACAAGTCCATCGCCACGAGCTCCATCATGAAGCGGCTGATCTTGCCGCCGTCGAGGTAGATGCCGACCTTGCCGTTGGAGCTGCCGAGCATGTCGCCCACCGAGTCGCCGCGACCGGCGAGCTCGATGAGCCCGTTGATGTCGCCGATCGACGCCTGGCCTTCCTTGATGGTGGGAAAGAACTCCGGTAGCGAGAGATCCTTGACGCGCAGGTTGGTAGTGGCCGCGATCGGGTCCTTCTGCCCGTCGAGCTTGATGGTGCCGGCGATGCGGCCGCCGGCGATGCCGAACTCGAACGGCTCGAGCGTCAGCACCTTGTCGCGCATCTGGATGCGCGACGCGAGGTGCTCGAGCGGCAATTGCTTCGGCCGCTTGATGCTGGCTGCCTTGATGCGCACGTCGGCGTCGATCGAGTCCCAGCGGTCCGAGTCGAACGGCATGTCGGGCAGCACGCCGCTTTCGCGCGGCTGGTCGGTGCCGACCAGCGGCCCGAGATCGGCGAGGTCGAGAAGCTTCGACTGCAGATCGCCGTGCATGAAGGCGCGCTTGCCGCCCAGATCGAACTGCAGCGTGCCCGCGATGTCGCTCTCGCCGACCGTGCCGCTGAAGTTCTCGTAGCGGATCATGTGGTCGCCCTTCACCAGGCGGCCGCGCGTCGTGTAAGGCGTGGTCTCGGGAAAGGCGATGCCGATCACGTCGTAGAGCTCGGACATGGTCTTGCCGCGAACCTCGATGGCGAGGTCGAGCGCCGAGAGCTGCGCGACGTTGGTAACCGTGCCGTTCGCTTTCAGCTCGGTGCCGCCGATCTTGGCGGTTGCGTCGATGGGATAGGGCACCGACGTGTCCTTCAGCGCGAGCACCTGCCCGCCGCGGCCCTGCGCGGCCGCCGGCAGGTCTTTATGGATGCCCTTCACCTGGAAGGCGACGCCTTGCGCGTCGGTGTCGAGCCCGACGTCGAGATTGATGTCGCGCTCGGCATCGCGGTAATGCAGCTCGCCGCGGTCCAGCGTGAGCGCGTGGATGGCGATGCGCGAGCCACCCTCCTTTTGCTGCTGGTGATCGAGGAGCCAGTTCTTGCGGCCCGCATCGTCGATCTCGAGATTCACCACCGGGCGCGTCAGGTGGACTTCGGGAAGGACGACGCGGCCGATGAAAAGCGGCGCGAGCTCCACGCTCGCCTCTACCGCATCAGCCTTGAACATCAGGTGCTCGCTTGCCCACTGCGGGTTGGCGAAACTCACGCCCTCGACGCGAAAGCGCGGGTGTACCCAGCTCCAGACAGCCTTCAGGTGGCCGTCGATCGTGAGCTCGCGCCCGGTGCCGTTGGTGACGGCGCGGGCGATCGGCCCTTTCAGCGTGTCTAGCCCGAAGGCGGCGAACAGGACAAGCGCGATGAGCAGCACGAGGAAAATGCCGCCTGCCCATTTGAGTACGCGCATAGCCGGTTCGATCGCCTATACAGAGGCCCTGTTCCCCTCCTGCAATTTAGAGACCCACTCCTGGCACCACTGGATAGCGGTTTCCTCGGGCAGCACGCCGCTCGAAGCGTCGTGCTTGTGGCGCTCGCCGATGCGCGTCGCCCCGAGTTCGGTAAGGATGTCGTCGAAGCGCTTCCCGCCATAGTTGAAAGTTTCGGCATAGGTGCGGTCGCCCAGGCCGAACACGCCGTAGCGCACCTGCGACAGCTCGGGGCGCTTGCGCTGCAAATCCTCGTAGAGGGCGCGCGCGTTGTCCGGCACGTCGCCCTGGCCGTAGGTGGAGGTGCAGATGATGAACACGCCCTCGCGCTCGAACACCGAGCTGTCCAGGCCGTCCATGAGGAGCGCCTCGATCTGCGTCTCGCTGTCATCCAGCGCAAGCTCCATCTCCTGCGCGCAGAGCTGCGCCGTGCCGGTCATCGTGCCGACGAGGATGGTGATGCGCATTGACGTAAAACTATAGTGCAGCATAGAATCACGGTCAAGCACTATAGTTCATGACCGCTCCGCTCACGCTGCAGCAGCAGGAAGACGCCTATCTCGCGCGGCTCGGCGAGCGCGTGCGCGCCTGGCGCACCGAGCACGGCATGAGCCGCAAGCGCCTCGCGGTCGCGTCCGGCGTCTCGGAGCGCTACCTGGCGCAGCTCGAAGCCGGGCAGGGAAACATTTCAGTGCTGCTGCTGCGCAAAGTGGCGCGCGCCATGGGCGTCGCCGTCGAGCGACTGGTGCGCGAGGACGACACGGTGGAGAAGCCGATCGCGCTCATCGGCCTGCGCGGTGCCGGAAAATCGACCCTCGGCGCCAAGCTGGCGGCGTCCGTGAGCCTGCCGTTCGTGGAGCTCGACCGCGAAGTGGAGAAGGAAGCGGGCGCGCCCCTCGCCGAGGTATTCGCCATGTACGGCCAGGACGCCTTTCGACGCTTCGAGCGCCGCGCGCTCGAGCGCGTGCTCGCCGAGGAGCCGCGTGCCGTGATCGTGTGGCTGAAAGCCACGGCGCAGGAACACATGGCGCGCGTGCTCGCCCAGGGCGATACTCGTCCGTTCAAGGGGCGCTCCGCCGCATTGGATGAAATTCGCAAGCTCCTCGCCGATCGCGACCGCCTCTATGGCCGCGCGGGCGCGGTAGTCGATACTTCCGGCAAGAGCGTGCGCCAGGCGCTCGCCGAACTCAAACGGATGGTCACATGATTGACTTCGAAACCAGCCCCGCTCGCTACAACCACTGGAAGCTCTCGTACGACGGGCCGGTCGCCACGCTCGCGCTCGACGTCGCCGAGGACAAGGGCCTCGCGCCGGGCTACAAGCTGAAGCTCAACAGCTACGACCTCGGCGTCGACATCGAGCTGCACGATGCGCTGAACCGCATCCGCTTCGAGCATCCGGAGGTGAAGAGCGTCGTCATCACGAGCGGCAAGAGCCGCATGTTCTGCTCGGGCGCGAACATCTACATGCTCGGAACCTCGAGCCACGCCTCCAAGGTGAACTTCTGCAAGTTCACCAACGAGACGCGCAATGGCATCGAGGACTCGAGCAAGCAAAGCG
>VBCM01000039.1 GCA_005883675.1 Betaproteobacteria bacterium | reverse complement strand
CCGAGACCCGTGAGGCAGACGATGCCGCCCGGGGAGCTTCCGGCCACCGCCTGCGCGATTACCTTCGGCGCGCCGGTGCATTCGATGACGATGTCGAATTCGATGCCCGGATGCTTGAGGTGCTGCTGCGCGCCGATCTCGCGGATGAGCTTCGGCTTCGGCCCGGTGTCGTTGCGGTCGAGCACATGCACCTCGAGCCCGCGCTGCACGCCCATCAGCGCGGCCATCAGGCCGACGGGGCCGGCGCCGGTGACGAGCACGAGCCGCGGCGCCCAGCGCGCGCGGCGCCCGATGCGCTCGATGTGCTCCCAGGCCTTGGCGAGGATGCTCGCGGGCTCGAGGAGCACCCCGGCAAGGCCGAGCGCCGGATTCACCTTGATGGTGAACTCGGGCTTGTTGCGCCAGCGCTCGGCGGCGAAGCCGTCCGCCTGCTTGATGCCGCGCTCGGTGTAGCGGCCGTTGCGGCACATGTCCCATTCGCCCAGCGCGCAGTTCACGCATGGCACCGGGTCCGGATGGCGCACGATGCCGACCACCACGTCGCCGGTGCGAAAGCCGCTTTCCGCCGGCGCCTCGATGACGCGCCCGAGCGACTCGTGGCCGAGCACCAGGCGCTCGCGCCCCGGGGGCACCTCGCCATAGTCGCCGTCGATGAGCTCCCGGTCGGTGCCGCAGATGCCCACGGCGAGCGCGCGTACCAGGAGCGAGCCTTGCTCCTGCGCCGGCTCGGCAATCTCGTCCAGCCGCTGCGAGGCGGCCTTGCCGGGGACGATGGTGACAGCGCGCATACCAGACTGACCGCGCCGCGTCGGCCTTAGTTCAGGCCGCGAAACTCGTACCGCAGCCGCAATAGTCTCGCGCGTTCGGGTTGTCGAAGCGCAGGCGCCGTTGCAGGCCGTGCTTCACAACGTCGACGGTCGTACCTTGGATGAGCGGCAGGCTTCCCCGATCGATCGCGACACGGATGCCGCGAGTGTCGACCACCAGATCGTCCGCGCCCGGCGTTTCGGCGTAGTCGACGCGATAGCTGTAGCCGGAGCAACCGGAAGGCTGCACGCCGAGCCGCACCGTCAGGCCGCTGTTGCGCTTGGCCAGTTGTGTCGCGAAGTGCTGCGCCGCGCGCTCAGTTAATGTAACAACTGTGGCCTCGGCGGATGTCGCTGGCGGCAGCGCCGGCGCGCGCGGAATCTCGATCATCATGCTGCCGCTCCCGGCGACGGCCTGGCAGGCGAGCCGAGAACCTGGTTCGGATGCGGACGCCCTGTCGAGCATGTCTTGCTCGTCTTCACTTATCGCATTCAGGCTTTCCACTCCCTCGCGCACCACGACGCGGCAGCTGGCGCATGCGAGCCTTCCCCCACAATCGTGGCCCACCTCGATGCCATGCTCCAACAGCCGCTCGAGCAGAACGTCGCCTGCGGCGAGCGGCAGCCTGATCGCATCTCGCCCTGGTTCTTCGTCGAGCAACACTTCGAGCTTAGCCATATCCACAGTCGGTGCCCCCTATGTGGGACCCGGCGCGCGCCACAGAGTTTCCCTTCCAGGTGGATGTCGCTTTCGCGGTGGCGGTGGTGATCGCCGCGGCTACCGCTTCGGGCCACGCGGTCATCTATAAGCGCGACTCGCGCTCGGCAGCCATCTGGGTGCTCGTCATCTGGCTGCTGCCGGCCCTCGGCGCCATCGCCTACGCGTTCCTCGGCGTGAATCGCGTGCAGCGCCGCGCGCTGCGCATGCGCCGCGGCATGGTGCGCCATCGCGCCGACGCCCAGTTCCCGGCGAGCGAGCCGGGCACGCACTTCACGCCGCTCGCCCGGCTCGTCTCCGAGGTGGGCGAGCGGCCGCTCGTGTCGGGCAACGCGATCGAGCCGCTGGTGGACGGCGTGCACGCGTTCCGCGCGATGCTCGAGGCGATTAACACCGCGCGCACGTCGATCGCCATGGCCTCGTACATCTTCGACGGCGACGGCATCGGCGAGGATTTCGTGCGAGCCCTCGGGCAGGCGGCGGCGCGCGGCGTCGAGGTGCGCGTGCTGATCGACGACGTCGATGCGCGCTTCTCCACCTCGAGCGCGGTAAAGCCGCTGCGGCGCGCCGGCGTCAAGGTCGCCGCCTTCAATCCGCCGCTCGTGCCGGCGCGGCTGCATGCGCTCAACCTGCGCAATCACCGCAAGATTCTTGTCGTCGACGGCATGGTCGGCTTCACGGGCGGCATCAACATCGACTGCCGCTACTGGCGGCCGGAAGCGCCGGAGCAGGCGTACCGCGACCTCCACTTTGGGCTGCGCGGCCCGGTGGTGGCCCAGCTCATGGAGGTGTTCGTCGACGACTGGCAATTCACCACCGACGAGGCGCTGCGCGGCCCGCGCTGGTTCCCGCCGCTTGCCGCCGCGGGCGCCTGTCTTGCGCGCGCAATCGAGGCCGGCCCCGACGAGGCCTTCGAGCGCGTGCGCTGGGCGATCGTCGGCGGCATCAACGCCGCGCAGCGCTCGGTGCGTGTGCTGACGCCCTACTTCATCCCCGACCAGGCGCTGATTTCGGCGCTCGATGCGGCAGCGCTGCGCGGCGTCGAGGTCGACATCGTGATCCCGGACGAGACCGACCTGCCGCACGTGCGCTGGGCGATGTTCGGGCAGCTCTGGCAGGTGCTCGACCACGGCTGCCGGGTGTGGACACGGCCGGGCGCGTTCGACCACTCGAAGCTCCTGGTGGTCGACGGCGCGTGGACGCTGCTCGGCTCGGCGAACTGGGACGCGCGCAGCCTCCGGCTCAACTTCGAAATGAACGTCGAGTGCTACAGCGTGGAGTTCGGCGCGCACATGGACGGCCTCATCCAGGCGCGCATCGGCACGGCGCGCGCGCTCAGCCTCGAGGCGATCAACGCGCGCTCGGTCCCGGTCAAGCTGCGAGACGGCGTGGCGCGCCTGTTTGCGCCGTTCCTCTGAGCCGCCGCGCCGTTAACTGAAATCGGGGTCAGAGCCCTATTTCGCCAGCGGCTTGAAGCGCATGCGGTGCGGGCGCGCGGCTTCCTCGCCGAGGCGCTTCTTCTTGTCGGCCTCGTACTCCTGGTAGTTGCCGGCGAAGAACACCCACTGCGAGTCGTCCTCGGCGGCGAGGATGTGGGTGGCGATGCGGTCGAGGAACCAGCGGTCGTGCGAGATCACGACGGCGCAGCCCGGAAAGCTCAGCAGCGCCTCCTCCAGCGCCCGCAGCGTCTCGACGTCGAGATCGTTGGTGGGCTCATCGAGCAGCAGCACGTTGCCGCCGGACTTCAACACCTTGGCCAGATGGACGCGGTTGCGCTCGCCGCCCGAGAGCTCGCCGATGAGCTGCTGCTGCTGTGAGCCCTTGAAGTTGAAGCGCCCGACGTAGCCGCGCGAGGCGGTCTCGTAGCTGCCGACCTTGAGCACGTCGAGGCCGCCGGAGATCTCCTGCCACACGGTCTTCTTGTCATCGAGCGTGTGGCGCGACTGGTCCACGTAGGCGAGGCGCGCGGTCGGCCCGATGCGGATCTCGCCGCCATCCGGCTGCTCGGTGCCGGTCAGCATCCTGAAGAGTGTGGTCTTGCCGGCGCCGTTCGGGCCGATGATGCCCACGATTCCGCCGCGCGGCAGGTTGAATGTCAGCTCATCGATGAGCAGCCGCTCGCCATAGCCCTTGCGCAGCTTGCGCACCTCGATCACCAGATCGCCGAGGCGCTCACCCGGGGGGATGTAGATCTCGTTCGTCTCGTTGCGCTCCTGGAATTCCTTCGAGGCGAGCTCCTCGTAGCGCTGCAGGCGCGCCTTGCTCTTGGCCTGGCGCGCCTTGGGATTCTGCCGCACCCACTCGAGCTCGTGCGCGAGCGTCCGGCGCAGCGCCTCGCGCTCGCGCTCTTCCAGCGCGAGGCGTTGTTCCTTCTGCTCGAGCCAGGAGGAATAGTTGCCGTGCCAGGGGATGCCGTACCCGCGGTCGAGCTCGAGGATCCACTCGGCGACGTTGTCGAGGAAGTAGCGATCGTGCGTAACGGCGATGACCGTGCTCGGATATTCCTCGAGGTAGCGCTCGAGCCAGGCGATCGACTCGGCATCGAGGTGATTCGTGGGCTCATCGAGCAGCAGCATGTCGGGCGCCGAGAGCAGCAGCCGGCACAACGCCACGCGGCGCTTCTCGCCGCCCGAGAGTGTGGCGATCCTCGCCTCCCACGGGGGCAGCCGCAGCGCGTCGGCGGCGATCTCCAGCTTGCGTTCGAGCTCCCAGCCGCCGGCGGCGTCGATCGCGTCCTGCAGCTTCGCTTGGGCCTCCAGCAGGGCGTTCATCTGCTCCTCGGGCAGCGGTTCGGCGAACCTGTCGCTGATGCGGTTGAACTGCTCCACGAGCCCGAAAGTCTCTCCCACACCTTCCATGACGGTGGTGCGCACGTCCTGGGTGGCATCGAGCTCGGGCTCCTGCGGGAGAAAGCCGACGCGGATGCCGCTCTGCGGGCGGGCCTCGCCGTCGAAGCCGGTGTCGAGGCCGGCCATGATCCGCAGCAGCGAGGACTTGCCCGAGCCGTTGAGGCCGAGCACGCCGATCTTGGCGCCCGGAAAGAAGGAGAGGCTGATGTCGCGCAGGATGACCCGCTTGGGGGGCACCACCTTGGACACTCGATTCATTGTGTAGATGTATTGAGCCATGGAGCGTCACGCGCGAGCACGGGGATTGAGAGTCTCGAGTTTGCGCGGCGCATTATGGTCGAGCGAACCGCGGTTGGCGATGGTCGGGCCTCACCGCTGTGTTAGGCTTCGGCCGTAAGATCGTCGCCCGGGAGCTGCAGCGCTCAAATGAACAGCAACGTCGCGGTAGTCGTGAGCGAGCGCCTGGCTCGCTACGGTTTCGGTGACGGCCACCCCTTCGGTCCCGATCGGCATGCCGCTTTTGTCCGCGAGTTTGAGGCGCGCGGCCTGGATCGGCGCGTGCACGTGCTCGAGCCACGCGTGGCCTCCGAAGATGAACTGCGCGCCTTTCACACGCCGGCTTACGTGGACTTCGTGCGCGAACGCTCGGCCAGCGGACAGGGGTTTCTGGATGCGGGCGATACGCCCGCCTTCCGCGGAGTCTTTGAGGCGGCTGCCTGCGTCGTGGGGGCTACCCTGAATGCCGCCGCTGCCATCATGCAGCAGGAGTGCCGCCGCGCTTTCGTGCCCATTGCCGGGCTGCACCACGCAGCGCGCGACCGCGCAGCCGGCTTCTGCGTGTTCAACGACTGCGGTGTGGCTATCGAGCTGCTGCGCAACGAATCGGGACTGAAACGGGTCGCTTACGTCGATATCGACGCACACCATGGAGACGGAGTCTTCTACGCGTTCGAGGACGACGCCGGCGTCATCTTTGCCGACATGCACGAAGACGGACGCTACCTGTATCCCGGCACCGGCTCGGCCGAGGAAACCGGCCGCGGCGCGGCCCAGGGCACCAAGCTCAACCTGCCGCTTCCGCCCGGCGCGGATGACACGATTTTTGCAGCCGTCTGGCCGCGGATCACGGCGCACCTCGAGCGCTTTGCGCCCGAGTTCATCATTCTCCAGTGCGGCGCCGACAGCCTCGAAGGCGATCCGATCACCCATCTGCGCTTCACGCCGAAGGCTCACGGCCGGGCGGCGCGCGAGCTCGCGGAGCTTGCGGACCGACTCGGCCACGGGCGCGTGCTTGCCTTGGGGGGCGGGGGCTACAACCGCGGCAATATCGCGCACGCCTGGACCGCGGTCGTGGAGAATCTGCTGTAGGGGTACAATTTTTGCCTTGCCTCACCGGCGACCTCGTAAAGGCGCGCGCATGTTCCGGACCACCATGGTGATCGAAGGCTTCGACCCGGAGCTGGCCAAGGCTCTCAAAGGCGAGCGCCGGCGCCAGGAAGAGCACGTCGAGCTCATCGCCTCCGAGAACTATGCGAGCCCGCGCGTGCTCGAAGCCCAGGGTTCGGTTCTCACCAACAAGTACGCGGAAGGCTACCCCGGCAAGCGCTACTATGGCGGTTGCGAGTACGTCGACGTGGTCGAGCAGCTGGCGATCGACCGGGCGAAGCAGCTTTTCGGGGCCGCATACGCCAACGTTCAGCCGCATTCCGGCTCCCAGGCGAACGCCGCGGCGTACCTGGCCCTCGTGCAGCCGGGCGATCCCATCCTCGGCATGAGCCTCGACCACGGCGGCCATCTCACCCATGGCGCCAAGGTGAATTTCTCCGGCAAGTACTTCCGTGCGGCGCAGTACGGCATCCGCCCCGACACGGGCGAGATCGACTACGAGCAGGTGCAGCGCCTCGCGGAGGAGCACCGGCCGAAGCTGATCATCGCCGGCTTCTCCGCCTACTCGCGCGTGATCGACTGGGCGCGCTTCGCCGCGATTGCCAAGAGCGTCGGCGCATTCTTTGTCGTGGACATGGCGCACGTCGCCGGGCTGGTCGCGGCCGGCATATACCCGAACCCCGTGCCGCACGCGGATGTCGTGACGACCACGACTCACAAGACGCTGCGCGGTCCGCGTGGCGGGCTGATCCTCGCACGCGCGAACGAGGAGCT
>VBCM01000093.1 GCA_005883675.1 Betaproteobacteria bacterium | reverse complement strand
GGTCTTGGAGATCGCACCCCAGCGGCCGTTGCGCTTGAAGAGCGCCACGACGTGGTCGAAGTCGTGCTCGGCGCGCATGTCGAGCACGAGCGGCGGCTCGCCGTGCACCCACAGCGCCGCGGCGGCGAGCATCGCGCCCTCGATGCAGTGTGCGCGGCCAGTGCGCAGCACCTCGCGCACCGGGCGGCAGCTCTCGCCGTCGTGCTCGAAGTTCTGGCGCAGGCCGTGCAGGAACGACTGGATCCTCTGCGGCGTGTCGAGACGCCGCAGCGCCGCGAACTCCACCGGCCTCAGGCCGAGATCGGACTCCCGGGCAAAACGCTTCGCCGCCATGGAGGAAAAAATATAACGACCAGGCCGGCGGGGCAATGCGTCGCGCAACTGCCTGAATCGAAAGGCTGCCGCCGGCCGTTGTACCATGCAGGCCGACCTCCAGGAGGCCCGATGGACACCAACGAAGAAAAACCCGAGCCCGCCGAACGCGTCGACGCGATCGCCGAACGCCTCGCCTTCAAGTCGCGCTTTGTGATGCTGTTCGGCGAGATCACGCACGCCGTGGCGCGCGCCACCTGCACGCGGCTCATCGCGCTCGCCGAGGAGTCCGATGCGCCCATCAGCGTGCTCATCTCCTCGCCCGGCGGCCACGTCGAATCGGGCGACGCGATCCACGACGTGATCCGTTTCGTGCGCGCGCCGGTGACCACGCTCGGCACGGGCTGGGTGGCGAGCGCTGGCACGCATGTGTTCCTCGCCGCGCCCAAGGAGCGTCGCCTCTGCCTGCCGAACACGCGCTTCATGATTCACCAGCCCGGTGGCGGCGCGGGCGGGCCCGCCACCGACATCGCTATCCAGGCGAAGGAAATCCTGCGCACGCGCGAGCGCGTCGCCAAGGTCATCGCCAGGCAGACCGGGCAGTCGCTGCAGAAAGTCCTCACCGACATGGAGCGCGACTTCTGGATGAGCGCCGAAGAGGCGATCGACTACGGTCTGGTCTCGAAGATCATTCAAAGCTCGCGCGAGCTCGGCTAAAGGACCGCGTCAGCCTTTCGGCGCCCGGTCGCCGATCCAATAGCGCGGTCCTGGCCCCAGGCGCGCCGCGCGGTCGGCGGGATTGGCGAACTGGCAGCGCCCGAGCGACAGGCAGCCGCAGCCGATGCATTCGGTGAGGCCGAGCTTGAGGCGCTCGAGCTCCGCGATGCGCTCTTCGATGCGCGAGCGCCACGTGCTCGACAGGCGCGACCAGTCCTTGCCCGTCGGCGCACGGCCCGCCGGCAGCTTCGCGAGCGCGGCGCCGATCTCCTCGAGCGACAGGCCGACGCGCTGGGCAAAGACGATGAAGGCGATGCGGCGCAGCTCGGCGCGCGGAAAGCGCCGGTGCCCGGCGCCGGAGCGCTGCGACTTGATGAGGCCACGCTCCTCGTAGAAGCGCAGCGCCGACGCGGCGACCCCGCTCCGGCGCGAAATCTCCTGGATGGTGAGCAGCTGGTCCATGCCGCCACCTTAGCCCAACCGGCACTTGACTTCAAGTTAACTTGAACTTATAGCCTACGGCCCATGACTGATCTCAAAGTCGCAATCACCGGAGGCACTTCGGGCCTTGGCCTTGCGCTCGTGCGCGAGTTCCGCCGACGCGGCGCGCGCGTCGCCTTCGTCGCGCGCACGGCGCATACCGTGGCAGCCGTTGCGCAAAAGCACGGCGCGCACGGCATCGTGGGCGATGTGGCGCGCAAGGAAGACATTCATCCCGTCGCGCTGCAGATGACGGCGGCGCTCGGCGGGCTCGATGTGCTCGTCAACAACGCTTCCAGCCTCGGGCCCACGCCGCTCGCCCTCCTTGCCGACACCGAGTGCGAGCAGCTCGAGCTTGCGCTCGCGACCAACGTGCTCGGACCGTTCCGCCTCACCAAGGCGCTGCTCGGCGCGTTGACCGCCTCGGCGCGCGAAGGCCGCGGCGCCGTGGTGCTCAATATATCGAGCGACGCGGCGATCAACGCCTATGCGCAATGGGGCGCTTACGGCGCCTCAAAAGCGGCGCTCGCGCAGATGAGCGCGATCTGGGACGAGGAGCCACGCCGCTCCATGCACTTGCTCTGCCAGACGCCGATCGCACGACGCTCAAGCGTCCCGAGAGGGCGGCGCGCGAGCTCGTGGACGCCGTTGAGGCGGCGCTTGCCAAGGAGCACGCATGATCGCGGCGAGCGCGCCGGTTCAGCGCCCGCGCGACGCGCGCCTGCTCGTCATCGGCGCCGCCCGCGCCGTTACGCAGGCGGCGCGCGTTGAATGGGTCGATCACGTGCGCCCCGGGGACCTCGTCGTTGCAAACGACGCCGCCACGCTCCCGGCGAGTCTTCGCGGCACGCATCTCGCAAGCGGCGCGCCGCTCGAAGTGCGCCTTGCAGGCCGCGCCTCGCTCGCGACCGAGGACGTCTCGTTCTCAGCGGTGCTGTTCGGTGCCGGCGACTGGCGTACGCGCACGGAAGAGCGAGCGCTGCCGCCACCGCTTGCGCCCGGCGATCGGCTGGCGCTCGGCCCGCTTGTCGCTACCGTGCAGGGCGCGCTGGGTCATCCGCGGCTCTTGCGGCTTCGCTTCGAAGGCGAGCCGACCGCCGTGTGGGCCGGCATCGCGCGCCATGGCCGGCCGATCCAGTATGCCTACATGAGCCAGGCGCTGGCGCTCTGGGACGTGTGGACGCCGATTGCCGCCCTGCCGGTCGCGTTCGAGGCGCCGTCGGCGGGATTCGCGCTCGATTGGCGCTCGCTCGCGCGCCTGCGAAGCCGTGGCGCCGACTTTGCGACCATCACGCTCGCCGCGGGCATCTCCTCCACTGGCGATCCGGCACTCGATGCGCGGCTGCCGCTCGCCGAGCCCTATCGCCTGAGCGCTGCCACCGCCGCGGCCATCGGCGACGCCAAGGGCCGCGGCGGCCGCATCATCGCAGTGGGCACCACCGTCGTGCGCGCGCTCGAGCATTCGGGCGGTCGGGCGGGAAGCGGCGTCGCCGACCAGCGCGTCGGGCCGGGCACCGAGCTGGGCGTGGTCGACGCGCTCCTCACCGGCACGCATGAGCCGCAGGAGAACCACTACCAGATGCTGCGCGCGTTTGCGGATGAGGCCACGCTAGCGGTGGCGAGCGCGGCGCTCGAAGCGGGGCGCTACCGCACCCACGAATTTGGCGACTCGATGCTGGTCTTCAAAACGCCCGGCGCCGTGCTGTCGAATTCCGCTCCGCCAAAACGACATAGGGCATGGACTCAGGTTTTGGCAGGCTTTCTGCGGGGCGCCGCGGTGAGCAGCCCGTCGGCGAGCGCATAAAGGCGCGAGCCCGGGCCCTCGCGCCCGACGCTTTGCACGCAGACGCGGGCCCCTTCGACGAGCAGGAAGAGCTCGTCGGCGAGCTGCTGCGGCTTGGCGTAGCCCGCGGCGCGCACCAGCTCGACCAGGCGCTCGCGCTGCCGGCGCTTGTGCGCCTCAATCACCCGGCGCGCCGGGTGGCGCGGCTCCGCAAGTTCCACGGCGGCGTTGGCGAGCGCGCAGCCGCGGCCGCGGCCCTCGCTAGCAAATTCGGACGCGCGCTTCAGCATGAAGCGCAGCTGCGCCTCGGCGTCACCCGGGTGCAGGGTGCGCGCTTTATCCCAGAGTCCTTCGCCTTCCTCGGCGAGCTGCGAGAGATAGGCGGCGACCAGCTCGTCCTTCGAGGAAAAATGGCGATACAGCGTCATCTTGTTGGTGCCGGCCGCGGCGGCGATCGCCTCCACGCTCGCCGCGTTGATGCCGTCGCGATAGAAGAGCTCGCGCGCCGCCTGCAGGATGCGCTCGCGCGGCGGCGGCTGGGCGAGGCCGTGTTTCAAACGCTGCACTTTCGGTCCCTGGCTTGACAACCGATGTTACCGGTCAGTACCATCCATGTTACTACCCAGTAACACCCTAGGCAAGCCCATCGAGGCAAGCCCCATTCCCGAGGAGTCGTCGTGATGCCGCTTCGTTCGTTCGTTCCCCTGCTGCTTGCGCTCGTCGTGGCCGCGTGCGGCCAGTCCAACGGCTCGGAGAAAAAGGGCGGCATGGGCATGCCGCCGCCGGAAGTGAGCGTCGAGACGGTGACGCCGCGCACGCTCGCGCTCGCCTTCGAGTATGTCGGCCAGACCGCCGGCTCGCGCGAGGTCGAAGTGCGCGCGCGTGTCAGCGGCATCATCCTCAAGCGCAACTTCACCGAGGGCGCGCCGGTGAAGGAAGGCCAGTCGCTCTACACGATCGATCCGGCGCCGTTCGAAGCGGTGGCGGCGCGCGCCGAGGCGGACGTTGTAGCCGCCCAGGCGCGCTACGAGCAGGCGAAGCGCAATGCCGCGCGCCTGGTGCCGCTCTACGCCGAGAAGGCGGTGAGCCAGAAGGAGCACGACGACGCCGTCTCGGGCGAGGAGATCGGCGCCGCGGATCTCAAGGCGGCGCGCGCGCGGCTCACCGAGGCGAAGCTCAACCTGGCATACACCAAGGTCGAAGCGCCGGTCTCCGGCGTCGCGAGCCGCTCGATCCGCTCGGAGGGCTCGCTGGTAGAGGGTCCGCAGACGTTGCTCACCACGGTGATCCAAGTTGATCCGATCTGGGTCAACTTCGGCATCCCGGACAACGAGCAGGCCGCGCTCACGACTGAAGTGCAGGCCGGGCGCGTCGCGGTGCCGAAGAACGGCCAGTTCGACGTCGCGCTCAAGCGCGCCGACGGCTCGATGTACGAGCGCACCGGCAAGCTCAACTTCTCCGACGTGCGCGTCTCCACCGCCACCGGCACTCGCGAGGCGCGTGCCGAGCTGCCCAATTCCAAGGGCGAGCTGCGGCCCGGCGAATTCGTGCGCGTCATCCTGCGCGGCGCGACGCGCCCGAATGCGCTCACCGTTCCGCAGCGCGCGGTGCTCGAGGGCCCGCAGGGCAAGTTCGTCTACATCGTCGATGAAAACGGCACGGCACAGCCGCGCCCGATCGAGGTCGGTGACTGGGCCGGTGACGCCTGGGTGATCAACAAGGGCGTGCAGCCCGGCGATCGCGTGATCACCGAGGGACTGATGCGCCTGGGGCCGGGCGCGCCGGTGCGCATCGCCGACGCCAATGCCAATGCGGCCGGCAAGCCGCCGGCCCAGCCGCAAAAACCACAACCGAAGAAATAGACGCCCCATGTTCTCGCGCTTCTTCATCGACCGGCCGATCTTTGCGGCGGTGCTGTCGATCTTTATCGTGCTCGCCGGCCTCGCGGCGATGCGCAACCTGCCGATCGCGCAATACCCCGACATCGCGCCGCCGGTGGTCACCGTGCAGGCGGTGTATCCCGGCGCTTCCGCCGAGGTGATCGAGCAGACGGTCGCCGCGCCGATCGAGAACGCCATCACCGGCGTCGAGAAGATGATCTACATGAGCTCGACCTCGGGCTCGAACGGCATCGTGCAGATCCAGGTCACCTTCGACATCGGCACCAACGCCGACCAGGCGACGGTCGATGTCAACAACCGCGTCAAGCAGGCCGAGGCGCGCCTGCCCGAGGAAGTGCGCCGCCAGGGCGTGCAGGTGGTGAAGGGCTCATCGGCCTTCCTGCAGGTGCTCGCTTTCTATTCGCCCGACGGCCGCTACGACAACCTGGCGATCAGCAACTACGTTACGCTCAACGTGCTCGATCAGCTGAAGCGCGTCCCGGGCACGACCAACGTGCAGATCTTCGGCGCGAAGGATTACGCGATGCGCATTTGGGTGCGCCCAGATCGGCTGACGCAGCTGCGCCTCACGCCGAACGATCTCATCCGTGCGCTGACCGAGCAGAACGCACAGTTCGCCGCCGGAAAGATCGGCCAGTCGCCCTCGAACAACGGCCAGGAGCTCGTCTACTCGATCACCACCAAGGGGCGGCTTGCCGATGTGCGCGAATTCGAAAACATCATCGTGCGCGCGAACCCCGACGGCTCGAGCCTGCGCCTGAAGGACGTGGCGCGCGTCGAGCTGGCCTCCAAGGACTACGAGTTCATCGGCCGCATCAACGGCCAGCAGGCGACGCTCGTCGGCGTATTCCTGCTTCCGGGGGCGAACGCGCTCAAGGTTGCCGAGGACGTGGTGAAGACGGTGGACGACATTAAGCCGCGCTTCCCGCCGGGCCTGGTTTACTCGGTGCCCTACGACACGACGAAGTTCGTGCGCGTCTCGATCCGTGAAGTGCTCTTCACCCTCGGCGAAGCCATGCTGCTCGTCGTGCTGGTGGTGTTCCTCTTCCTGCAGAACTGGCGCGCCACGCTCATCCCCGCCGCGGCGGTGCCGGTGTCGCTCATCGGCACGTTCGCCGGCCTCTATCTCCTCGGGTACTCGATCAACACCCTCACGCTCTTCGGCATGGTGCTCGCGATCGGCATCGTGGTGGACGATGCCATCGTGGTGCTGGAGAACATCGAGCGCATCATGCACGAGGAGCACCTGCCGGCGCGCGACGCGGCGGTGAAGGCGATGCGCGAGGTTGCCGGGCCGGTGATCGCCATCGTGCTCGTGCTTTGCTCGGTATTCGTGCCGATCGCGTTCCTCGGCGGCTTGGCGGGCGAGCTCTACCGCCAGTTCGCTGTCACCATTGCCATCGCGGTGGTGATCTCGGGCGTAGTGGCGCTGACGCTCACGCCATCGCTCTGTGTGCTGATCCTCAAGCGCGAGCACAAGCTGCCCGGGCGCTTCTTCCAGGCGTTCAACACCGGCTTCCTGCGTACCACCAAGCGCTATACGGACGGCGTCGCCTGGATGATCCGTCGCGCCGGCATCGGCGTCGCGCTTTTCGCGCTGATGGTGGTGGCGGCGCTGTTCCTGTGGCGCATCACGCCGGGGAGCCTGGTGCCCGATGAGGACCAGGGGTTCTACATCGCCGCGGTGATCCTGCCCGACGGCGCCACGCTCGAGCGCACCGACAAGGTCGTCGGCAAGGTGCTGGAGGCGATCAGGTCGAATCCCAACAACGAGGACGCGGTCGCCTTTACCGGGTTCGACTTCCTCGGCGGCTACTTCCGCAACAACGCCGCCACCATCTTCGTCACCCAGAAGCCGTGGGACGAGCGCAAGGTCGACACCAAGATGGTGGTCGGCGATCTCTTCATGAAGACCGCCGGCATCAAGGAAGGGCTGGTGCTCGCCTTCGGCCCGCCGCCGATCTTCGGCCTCGGTACCGCGGGGGGCTTCGAGCTTTATCTGCAGAACCGCGGCGCGGGCGGCCCGCAGCGACTGGCGCAGGTCATGGGCGCGTTCATGCAGCGTTCGATGAAGGATCCGAACTTCGCTTTCGTGCAGACGCTCTGGCGACCGGCGACGCCGCAGCTCTACGTCGATGTGGACCGCGACAAGGCGAAGGCGCTCGGCGTGCCGCTCGGCGACCTTTACGGCGCGCTCTCCGCGACGCTCGGCAACTACTACGTGAACGACTTCAATAAGTACGGGCGCACCTGGCAGGTGCTGATGTCGGCGGAGCCCCAATACCGCAACAGCCCGAGCGACGTCGGCGACATCTACGTGCGCTCGGAACGCGGCGACATGATTCCGCTGCGCTCGCTCGCCAACATCCGCTACGCCTCCGGCCCCGATTCGATGACGCGCTTCAACAACCTGCCGGCGGTCAAGCTGTTCGGTCAGGCCGCGCCGGGTGTCTCCTCCGGCCAGGCGATCGCCGAGGCCGAGCGCGTCGCCGCGGAAGTGCTGCCGGCGGACTTCAGCTTCGACTGGGGCGGCGCCTCCTACCAGGAGAAGAAATCCGGCGGCACCTCGGTGATCGCGCTGGGACTCGCGGTGATCATGGTGTTCCTGATCCTCGCCGCGCAGTACGAGCGCTGGTCGCTACCGCTCTCAGTGCTGCTCGCGCTGCCCTTCGGCACCTTCGGCGCGCTCGCCGCGGTCTGGCTGCGCAGCTACAGCAACGACGTCTACTTCCAGATCGGCTTGGTCACTCTTCTTGGCCTGGCGGCCAAGAATGCGATTCTGATCGTGCAGTTCGCCGAGCTGAAGGAGCGCGAGGGCCTTTCCGCCGCCGCCGCGGCGCTGGAAGCGGCGCGCCTTCGCTTCCGGCCGATCCTGATGACCTCGCTCGCCTTCATCTTCGGCGTGCTGCCGCTCGCCATCTCCACCGGTGCCGGCGCCGGTGCGCGCCGCTCGGTGGGCACCGGTGTCATGGGCGGCATGCTGGCGGCGACCTTCCTCGCGATCTTCTTCGTGCCGATGTTCTTCAAGCTGCTCGCCACGCGCCGGCTGCGCGAGGCGCGCAGCACCGAGGAGCTGCGCGAAGAGGTCGAGCGCTCGCGCGCCGTCACCCATACCCACGACCTGCCGCCACACCATGCGCCGCATACTTCTCAGTAGCCTCGCCTCCGCAGCCCTCATTTTCCTGGGGTGCGCCACGCCGCCGCCGGCGCAGCCGCCGCGTGTCGAGCTGCCCGCAACCTGGAAGGAGGCCGCGCCTCGCTTTGCCGAGGACGGCCGCTGGTGGCGCATCTACCAGGACGCCGAGCTCGACAAGCTGGTCGACGAGGCGATCGCGCGCAACGCAGATCTCGTGATCGCCGCGGCGCGCGTCGACGAAGCGCGCGCGCTGGTGGCCGATGCGCGCGGCGCGCAGCTGCCGACGGTGGATGCGCGCTTCGGCGCCCAGCGCCAGAAGAATTCGCAGAACACGGCGACCTTCTTCCCCGGCATTCCCACCCAGTACAGCGACTATCGCGCCGCGCTCAGCGTCTCGTGGGAGGTGGACGTCTTCGGCCGGCTGCGCGCCGGAGCCGCTGCGGCGCGCGCCGAGCTACAGGCAAGCGAAGCCGCGCGCGACGGCGTGCGCCTCGCGCTGGCGGCGGAGGTGGCGAAGTCCTACTTCGCGTTGCGCGCGCTCGACGAGCAAATCGCCGTGACCCGGCGCACCATCGCCCTGCGCGAGGACGCGCTCGGCCTGCAGCGAAAGCGCTTCCAAGGCGGCGTGATCTCGGAGTACGACCTGCGCCAGCTCGAGGCCGAAGCCGCCGCGGTGCGCGCGCAGCTGCCGCCGCTCGAGAGCGCGCGCGACCAGGAGGAAGCCGCTCTCGCGGTACTTCTCGGGCGCAGTCCGGCGCAAATCTACGAGGCGGGCGTCGACCGCACGCAGATCTTCGATGAGTCGCTCCACCCCGCGGTACTGCCGTCGGGCATGCCTTCGGAGCTCCTCCTGCGACGGCCGGACCTCGTCGAAGCGGAGCGCCACCTCGCCGCCGCCAACGCGCGCGTCGACGCGGCACGCGCCGACATGTTTCCCTCCATCGTCCTCACCGGCGCCGCCGGCCGCGAAAGCGCGGCACTCTCCAGCCTCTTCACCGGCCCGGCCGGCATCTACCTGTTGGCCGCCAGCATCACCCAGCCGATTTTCGCCGGTGGCCGGCTCGAAGCGCGCACCGAGGCGGCACGCGCCCGCGAGCGCGCCGCGCTCGCGCAGTACCAGAAAACGATCCAGAACGCCTTTAGCGAGGTGCGCACCGCGCTCGCCGGCCAGTCGCACTCGCGCGAGAGCTACGAGGCCGAATCGTCCCGCGAGCAGGCGCTCGCGCAGACGCTGCGCCTTGCGCGGCTGCGCTACCAGAACGGCGTTGCGAGCCAGCTCGACGTCATCGACGCCGAGCGCGGCCTGCTCGCCGCGCGCATCGCGCGGGTCGAGGCGCTGCGCACGCAGCGCGCGGCGATTGCCGATCTCTTCAGAGCGCTCGGCGGCTAGCTGTCAACCGCCTTACCCGCCCACGCGTTGGCGGGTTCATGTGCAGGGTCCTGTTTGCGGCCTTTGCCGCCGCTGTCCTCTGGCCTGGCGCGGTCCTCGCCAAGGGCGAGGGCATCGGGCTTTGGATGGAGGGGCAGGTCTCTGAGGTACGGGCCGAGGGGCAGGACATCCGCCTCGTCGTCACCGGCCGCTTTCGCTTCGAGCAGCACCGCGGTCAGGAGGCGGCGGTCGTGGAAGTGCGCGACTGGCGCACGGGCGGCGCCGCGAGCATTCCCGCGCTGCTGACGCAGGGCCGGCCGTTCTACGCCATGACCGAGGACTGGCGCGGTGGCGCCAGCCGCAAATCCGGCGCGCTGCTCGAGATATTGCGGGCCGCGGCCATCACCGGAAAGGTCGTCAAGCTCGAGCTCGCCGATTCGCGCCTGAGCTTCGGCCACGGCGGCACGCTTTCCGTAGAGCACGCGATCGTGCGGCGCGCGACGGACCACGCGCTGCGCTGACCGTTCTGCGCCGCGCCCACAGGCGTGGCAGGCCTGCTAATTCTGCGAGCGATCGACGATGAGCCGCTTGTAGAGGCCCTGCCACTTGTCGTAATCGTCGATCGCTTCCTGCGAGTTGACCACTCGGATCGGCTGTCGCTCCTGCACGAGGCGGCGCACCGGCGTGTCGTAGTTCTTGTTCGCCGGCACGCGATTGACCTCCAGATAGAAACGCTGCCCGTCGCTCAGCATGTAGTCGTAGAAGAGCACCGCCGCGTGCGGATGCGGCGCGCGGCGCGACACGGCGACCGCAGACGGTAGAACGATTGCGGGCGGGAGCACGAACCAGTCGACCGGCGCGTTCTTCTTCTTGTAGCGCTCGGCATCGTGGCTGTAGATGCCGAGCATGAGCGGAATCTCGCCAGCGGCGACGAGCGCCGCGCTGTGGTTGTGCCCGGTGCGCACGGCGACGCCGTTCGCGCCCAGGCGCTGGAAGAGCTCGAGCCCGCTTTTCTCCCCCATGGCTTCGACGAGCGCCGCGAACCATTCGACGTTGGTCGATTCCATGCCGATGCGGCCCTTCCACTTCGGCGCGAGCAGGTCTTTCCAACTCTTGGGTACGTCAGCGTGCTTCACCTTGTTGGTGTTGTAGGCGTAGACGAGGAGGTTGAGGCGGTCGGGCGTCCACTCGCCGTGCGCGGGCAGCGTCTCGGGTAGCAGCACTTCGGCAACGTAGGGTGAGTCGACGCGCTGGAGCACTTTCTCGCGCGCGAGCGCCTCGATCTGCGGCGCGTTGGTCTCGAGCGCGTCGAACTCGAAGCGGCCGCCGCGCGTCTCGGTGATCACGCGCTGCAGGATGTGCGACTGGCTCCCGCGCCAGAACTTGAGCGCCACGCCGTAGCGGCTCTTGAAGTCGGCGGCGAGCCTGAGCTGGTCGTCCTGCGTGAGCGAGGAGTAGAGCATCAGCTCGCCTTCCTTCTTCGCGCCCGCGATGAGGCGTGCGGTGCGATCGGCGCCTCTGAGCGCCGCTACCGCGCTCACCTCGGGCGAGGTCTCGACCGCGAACGTGCGTGCGGCGAGGAAAAGGCTAAAGGCGAAGCAGGCGAGCCGCATTTTCGCCGAGGATCTTGGCCTTCTGGCGCTCGCTGATGTCCTGGCGCGCGCGGATGGTCGAGACGGTGTGCGGATACTCCGAGTCGAAGTGCGGGTAGTCGCTCGCCATCAGGATGTGGTCCTCGCCGAGCTGAGCGATCGGGCGCGCGAGCTCGCCCTCGTCCGCTTCGCAGGTGGCGTAGCAGTTGCGCCGGATGTATTCGGAGGGCGCCATCTTCACGTGGCCCGAGATCTGCGGGAAGTCCTGGGCCCATTCCCAGTCGTCGTCCATGCGGTGCATCCAGTAGAGGATCCACTCGGCGCTGCATTCGAAGAAGACGACTTTCAGCCCGGGAAATTTCTCGAGCACGCCGCCGAGCACGAGCGCAACGAGCGCGGCGCTGCAGTTCGTCGGCCGGCCGAGCACGTGCGTCTTGTAGAAGTTGTCGAAGCGGTCGACCAGCTCGCCATTGGAGTTCGGATGGCAGCAGAGCGGCACGCCGAGCTCTTCCGCTGCCGCGTAATAGGGGAAGAACGCCGGGTCATCGAGGTTGCGCGTGCCGACATAGGGCACGAGGTGCGCTGCGCGGAAGCCGAGCTCTTCCACGCAGCGGCGCAGCTCCGGCTCCATCGCCTCCGGGCAGCCGGCGGGCGCCATGCCGACGGGCAGGAAGATCTCCTCCCGGCCTTTGACGAGGCGCGCCACCCAGTCGTTGTAGAGCCGCGCGCATTCGCGGCCGAGCCCACCGATGTTGGACGTGGCGATGGTGATCTGCGTCGGGAAGATGAGCTGCTTGTCGATGCCTTCTCTTCCGATGTCATCGAGCCGCCGCGCCATGTCGTAGCCGCCGACCTGGCGCGCCGCGATCTCGCCGCCGCGCCAGTTGGTCTTTGGATCGTAGATATAGGGATGCCGGTGCGCCGCGTGCCCCTGCGGGCTGATCGGGTCGAGCGAGTGCACGAACTTCGTGTTGTGCGTGCGCCCGTCGTTCATCCTCACCGGCCGGAAGCGCTCGTAAGGCCCCTCCAGCCGGTACACCTCGTCCATGAAGTAGCCTTCGCGCAGGTGGGAATCGAAGTCGATGATCATGGTGGCATTATGCCGAGCGGAGGAGGCGGATGAAGCGCGCGATTTCGCTGGCATTGCTGCTAAGCGCCAGCGCATGGGCACAGGCTCCGACCGAGTTCTACAAGGGGCGCACGGTAGAGCTCTACATCGGCTACAGCGTCGGCGGCGGCTACGACATCTATGCGCGCCTGCTCGCGCGCCACATGGCGCGGCACATGCCGGGAAATCCGGTGATTGCGCCGAAGAACATGCCGGGCGCGGGCAGCCTGACGCTCGCGAACTGGCTGTACGCGGCGGCGCCGCGTGACGGCAGCGTCCTCGGCACCATCGGCCGCGGCATCGCGTTCGATCCGCTGCTCGGCACGCAGGGCACCAAGTTCACGGCGACGGAGTTCGGCTGGCTCGGCAGCGCGAACGATGAGGTGAGCGTCTGCGCCGCGTGGGGCAAGAGCGGCATCACCAAGTTCGAGGATTTATACGCGCGGCCGGTATTCATCGGTGGCACCGGCGCGGGCGCCGATACCGATCTCTTCCCCAAGGCGATGAACAGCATCCTCGGCACCAAGATGAAGCTCGTCACGGGCTATCCCGGCGGCAACGACATCACGCTCGCCATGCAGCGCGGCGAGGTCGAGGCGCGCTGCGGCTGGTCGTGGTCGAGCATCAAGAGCGGCCATGCGCAGTGGGTGAAGGACGGCACGATCAAGCTGCTGGTGCAGCTCTCGCTTGGGAAGCATCCGGACCTGCCCGACGTGCCGCTCATCATGGATCTCGTGAAGACGCCGGAGCAGCGCGCGATCTTGCGGCTGGTCTTCGCGCGCCAGGTGATGGGCCGGCCGTTCCTCGCGCCGCCGGGCCTGCGGCCGGAGCGGCTCGCGCTCCTGCGCCGTGCGTTCATGGAGACGATGAAGGATCCGGCGTTTCTCGCCGAGGCGGAGAAGATCCAGCTCGAGATCACGCCGGTCGACGGCGAGGCGGTGCAGAAGCTCGTCGCCGAGATCTACGCCACGCCGCCCGACATCGTGCGCAAGGCCGCGGACGCCGTGAAATGAATTCGGAGCCAGGGTCGCAATTATTTCGACAGCGCGGGTCGGTCCCGGGCGCGCGGTTCGCGCCACCGAACAATTACGACCCTGGATCGGAATTAGTTGAAGACGTAGGCGTCCATGGAAAGCACGCCGGAGTCGATGGCGCTGTAGATGCGCTCGGGCTTGTAGTCCTCGCGCGCCGCGCCGAGCGCGACGAAGAGCGGCAGGAAGTGCTCGTCGCTCGGATGTGCCCGCGCGCCGTGGGGCGAGCGCGCGCGATAGTCGGCGAGCGTGTCGAGATCATGCGCTTCGAGCCGCTCGCGCACCCACTCGGCGAATTCCTGCGCATACGGCTGCGGCTGCCCGGCACCGCGCATCCAGTCGCGCAGGTTGTGCGTCATGTGGCCCGAGCCGATGACGAGCACGTTGTCTTCCTCGAGCTTGCGCAGCGCCCGTCCGAGGCGCAGGTGATGGCGCGGGCCAAGCGCGGGCTGGAGCGAGAGCTGCACCACCGGCACGTCGGCGTCGGGATACATGTAGAGGAGCGGTGCCCACGCGCCGTGATCCAAGCCGCGCGTGCCGTCGATCGCGGCGGTGAAGCCGGCTTCCTTGAGCAGCGCGTGCGCCCGCGTCGCGACTGCCGGCGCGCCGGGCGCGTTGTAGCGCAGCCGATAGAGCGGCTCGGGGAAGCCGGAAAAGTCATGGATGGTCTCGGGCCGCGCCGTGCCCGTGACCATCGGCAGGTTGGTCTCCCAGTGCGCCGAGGCGATCAGGATCGCCTGCGGCTTGCCGAGCCGCTTGCCGAGCGCCGCCCATGCCGTACCGGCCCGCCCCGCCTGCAGCGCGTGCATCGGCGAGCCGTGGGAGATGAAGACGCTCGGCAGCGGAATCACGGCACTACTAAGCGGCGCGCTCCGCTTCCTTGGGCAGCAGCCCCTCGGCTTGCATCGCGTCCTTCACCTTGGGCCGCGCGGCGACGCGCTTGTTGAACGCCTGGATATTCGGCCACTTCGCGAGGTCGATCTGCGTCGGCTTGGTCCAGTTGGTGAGCACGAAAAGATAGGCGTCCGCCACGGTGAACTGCTTGCCCATCAGGTAATCCTTGCCGGCGAGCTGCTTGTCGAGCCAGTCGAAGCGCGTGGCGATGTTCTGCTTCGAGATTGGCTTGTAGTCCTCGGGCGTGTTCGGCTTGAAGAGCGGCGAAAACTGCTTGTGCACTTCCGACGTGAGGAAGTTGAGCCACTCCTGCAGGCGATAGCGCTCGAGCGTTCCGGCCTTCGGCGCGAGCCCGGACTCGGGCTTCTGGTCGGCGAGGTACTGCACGATCGCCGGGCCCTCGGCGAGCCGCTCGCCGTTGTCGAGCTCGAGCACCGGCACGTAGCCGCGCGGATTCACCTGCCAGAAGTCGCCGCCGCCTTCCATGCTCTTGTCCTTGGTGTTCACTTTCTGCAGCTGGATCGCGATTCCCGCTTCGCGCGCGACGATGTGGGGCGAGAGCGAGCAGGCACCCGGTGAGTAGTAGAGCTTCATGCGTTTCTCCTCTGTGAGTGGTGTGTCAGGAGCAGGCTTGGATCACCGCCGGCGGCAGGTGCACCAGGCGCACAGTCTGCGCCGTGATCTGCACCGCGCCAGCAGCGCTAACCAACATCCTTCTCATGCGCAAACCTCATCAGGCAAGTTGTGTGCGCCGCGGCGATTTACAAGGCAGTGGAGTGTGCTTGGCCCGCGGCCGGGGATAAAGAGGCTGCGCAGCAATACATTATTTCGCATGCCGGGATAGTATGCGTGCGTGGACCGTCTGGGCGCGATCCAGGTCTTTGCGCAAGTGGTTGAGGCGGGGAGCTTTGCCAAGGCGGCGGAGCGGCTGGGGCTCTCGACTTCGGCGACCTCGCGCCACGTGGCGGAGCTCGAAGCCCATTTGCAGACGCGGCTTCTCCACCGGACGACGCGGCGGGTGAGCCTCACCGAGAGCGGGCGCGCCTTTTACGAGCGCGCGGTGCAGCTCCTCGCCGACCTCGCCGAGGCGGAGGAGGAAGCCTCCAGCGCGGCGGTGGTGCCGCGGGGCACGATCCGGCTCACCACCTCGGTGAATTTCGGCGTGCGGCACGTGGCGCCGGCGATCGCCGCATTCCTCGAGCGTCATCGCGAAGTACGCTTCGATGTGTCGCTTTCCGATCGAGTGGTCGATCTGGTGGAAGAAGGCTTCGATCTCGCGATTCGCATCGGCGGCCCGGGGGCGGACAATCTGGTGGCGCGCAAGCTCGGCGAAACGCGGCTCGTGCCCTGCGCCTCGCCGCAATATCTCGCGCGCCATGGCGCGCCGCGGACGCCGGAGGAGCTTGCCGGCCACAACTGCTTCACTTATGAATACGTGAGCCCGCGCCATGTCTGGCGCTTTCGCGATCGCGCCGGCGCCGAGCGCGCGGTGCGCGTGAGCGGGCGGCTGCACTCGAATAACGGCGATCTCCTCGCCGAGGTGGCGGCGCAGGGCACGGGCATCGTGTTCGAGCCGGCGTTCATCGTGGGGCCCGAGGTGCGCGCGGGCCGCCTCGTGCCGCTGCTGCAGGAGTACGTGCCGCCGCCGGTGCCGATCTATGCGCTCTATCCGAGCCGCAAGCACCTGTCGGCGAAGGTGCGCCGCTTCGTCGACTTCCTTACCGAGCGCTTCGCCGGCGCCGAGGACTGGAGCGTGGCGTGAGGTGGCTCGCGGCAGCGCTCTCGCTCCTCGCGGGGGCGGCGCTTGCGCAGGAGCCGTCCTGGCTGCTGGTAGCGCCGCAGCGCGTGGTCGCGGGCCAGCGCTTCGAGGTGATCGTGGTCGCGCCGCCCGGGGAAGCGCTGCCCGACGAGCTCACGCTGCGAGCGCAGATCGACATCGTGGAGCTGCTGATTCCGGCGCGCGCGGTCGGCGATGCGCAGGGGGTGCGGCAGCGCTATACGGCCACCATGCCGGCGCGCGCCGGCGGCCCGGCGACGCTCTCGCTCGCCGAGCGCGACTCGAACGCGATCGCGCTCGTCGTTGCGCGCAGCGACACGGTGCAGCGGCTCACCGGGCGTGAGCAGGCGGCGGACGAGCCGCCGCTCTCGGAAGAGGACCCGGTGTATTTCGCGCTCGGTGCGCACCAGGGCGCGAACGCGCGCTTTCAGCTTTCGTTCAAGTACCGCCTGTTCGATCCGAGCACCGGCTTCGGCGCCGAGCGACCCTGGCTCGTCGGCTTCTACTTCGGCTATACGCAGACCTCCCTCTGGGATCTCTCCGCCGATTCAAAGCCCTTTCACGACACCGCGTACCGGCCGTCTTTCTTCTGGAAGTGGCAGCGCTTCGACGAGCACACCTGGATCGACAGTGCTCGCGTGGGGTTCGAGCACGAGTCGAACGGCCAGGCCGGCGCGACTTCGCGCTCGATCAACATGCTGTTCGTGCGGCCGGAATGGCGCTGGAGCGTGGGACGCGGCGGCACGTTCGAGTTCACGCCCAAGCTCTACGCCTACCTCTCCACGCACGAGAACCCGGACATCGAGCGCTACCGCGGCTATGTCGACTGGCGGGTGCGGCACGACGCCGGCGGCCAATGGATCACGACGGCGACCGCGCGCATCGGCACGGCGCGCAAGGGCAGCCTGCTCCTCGACATGTCGCGCCGCACGCGCGATATGCGCGTTGGACCGCTGAGCGGCTACCTGCACCTGCAGTATTTCAACGGCTACGGCGAGAGCATCCTCGATTACAACGTGCGGCGGCCGTGGCAACTGCGGGTGGGGCTGGCGATCGTGCCGTAGAACGTGACGTACCCAAGCGCTTTACCTGAGGTAATGGGACCCAGGCGAACACCTAAATCGGCAGCGATCGACTACAACTGGGTGGTGAACACGTCCAAGCGCGCGGCTTACTTCCGCTCCTCTTTGCCGTTTGCGACTATGTCCAGTGCGGTAATGAAGGCTTGATCGGGAAGCGGCCGCTCGCCAGCCATATAGGTCTCCAGCTCTTCTACCGGCAGCTCCAGGGCCACAGCTAGCCGCTCTTTGCTCCGCACAATCTGTAATGCCCGTTCCAAGGTCCGCTTGTGTGCGCCGTCCATCAGCCACGACCCTCGCAAGAAATGGGCGTCTTGCCGCTTTCCGCGGGGATAATGCCTGCCAGGGCAATCCTTACGGAGCATTTCATCAAGCATTTCCGGCGGGACGGAGCCGGAGTCTGGGTCTGCGTGGAACCAGCCACGCTGGACTCTGTGGTCGGTCGTATTCAGGTAACGGCGGGGTCTCGCTTCCTCATCGGCACGAAGTTCATGAACGTCGATGTGGCGCGAATGCTGGACGAGGAATACAGCCGCACGCATCCCGGACGCTAGTCCCGGTTTACCTCGCATCATCCGGTGAAAAAAAGAGGCCCGCGCGTGCGGGCCTCGAGGGTGAGTTGGTTTCCGGCCGTGTTTACTTGCGGCTGATCCTCCAGATCACGCCCGTCTTCGGGATCTGAACGAGCGGTCCGTTATATCGGCAGCCGCTGCTCCCAGGAGTGCAGTTTTCCGGCGAGCTATGGAAGATCGACCGAGGATCGCTCTGGCCGAAGTCGCGCACCGCGCCGTAGTCAACGAGGTAGAGAGCGTCGTCGGGCCCGAACATCGCCGTTACCGGCCGATTTATGCCCCGCAACGCGGGCGTCTCGACAAACGCCTGGTCGTAGTCCTTGTTGCAACGGGGCGAACCGTCAGGATCGTGAGCCTGATCCTCGTGCTTACAATTGAACGCGAACCGTGACTGCTCGAGGCTAAATCGCTCCCCTTCCCGGCTGAAGTTGACCAGCTCGATGTCGTGCCCTGCCGCGGGCTCGCCGTTCTCCTTCGAGAAGCCGAAATCGCCCTCGCGTGACACCAGCGACGCACCTCTGCGCACGACCCCGAACACGAACGAGTTGGGCGCGAAGTCGTGGCCGACGGCCGCGACGTCCGCGGGCTCGAGCGCCAGCGGAGCGGTGATCGGCTGCGGAGGAAACGCGAGAACCGGTTGCACGGGAACGTCGCCCGCCGGGGTGTGCGCCGTCACGAGCGGAATGCACGCCGGAAACGGCGGATTGGGCGGCTGGCAGAGGTCGTCGCCAGGCCCGCCTTGCGGATTGAAGACCGCCTGCGTCGAATCCAGGAAGCCGAACCGGTTTGGCCAGCCGTGAAAGTCTGGGCTGCCATCGGGATTCTGCTGGGCGAGTTGCAGCCGATCGGGCGAGTTGTTCGTCGGGCGCGCGCCGCGCTCGTCCTCACCGTTCTCGCTGACGAAGAGTCCGCCCTTGAGCGGATGATCTTCCGGGGCGAAGCGGATGCCGTACGGGTTGCGATATCCCCACGAGACGGGTTCGATCGTGTTCTGTGGGTTTTTGGCGTTGAGTCTTGCTCTGAGTATCGAGCCGTCGCACATCCCCGGCGTCGTTGCGCTGTCGAACGCCTTTACGGTCGCGCCCGGTCGCTGCACGCCGTAGGGCGAATAGCCGCTGGTGCGAGTCCCGGGGGGGTTGGCAGAGGGGAAGGTGTGCTGGCTCAGCACGATGTCCTGGCACGGAATGTCCTGCTGGTTGGCACCACCACCATTATCGAGGCCGACCACGCCGGAGTTGGTCGTCGAGCCCTGCGACCAATAGATCCAGCCGTCCTTGAACTCCAGCTGCTCGGCCGGGTGGTCCCCGGTGGGCAGCCCGGTGATGAACGGCGTGACCGTGTTCTTGCTGATGTCAACGACCACGATGCGCGAGCTGTTGTTGTTCCCGCTAGTTCGGATGCTTTGGTTGGAGTCGGTCGCAAAGAGCCGACCGCCCTTTTTGCCGTCGTCGTCGCGGTCCTCGGAACCGCCCTTTCCTCGGTTCTCGAACGCGATGTCGATGGCAGGACCATCGGCCTGGAAACCATTGTCTGGCCCCGTGGGCTTCGCGAAGGGACCGATCGGTTTGCCGTTCTTG
>VBCM01000092.1 GCA_005883675.1 Betaproteobacteria bacterium | reverse complement strand
CGCCGGCCTCGTCCAGCGTGCAGATGGCGTTCAGCGACGGGTTATGGCGCGCGATGCGCGCGAGATGGAGCTCGATCAGCTCGTGCGCGGAGACGCGGCGCGAGCGCACGGCGGCGGAGAGCTCCGCAGCGCTGGAGAAGGCATCGACCGGCACGCGGCATTCTAGCCCGCAGAAAATCGGGGTCAGAGCCCCATTTAAATAGGGCTCTGACCCCGAATTCGGTCAGTGCAGCGTGCGGACGAAGGTGCGCCCGCGCAGCACTTCCGTCGCGCTCGGGCGCTCGAACATGAAGTCGAGGAGGGCCACCGCGATCTCGTTGTAGATCGCCTCGCACTGCTCGGCGTTGATGAAGGGGTAGACGCCGATGTCGGTCACCACGAGCTCCTTCTCGAGCGCGAGCGAGCGCAACTCCTCCGGCAGCGCCGAGGAATCCTGCACCGTGAAACCGTGGAGCTGCGGGCAGCGCTCGAAGATCACATCCAGGCGCGCCGCGAGGTCGTCCTCCAGCGCAGGGAGCTCGGCGTTCAGGTTGGCAAGCTGGACGGGCTTCATGCCCGGCTGCCCGCAAGGGCCGTGCCCACCCCGGGGGTCAGTGCAGGTAGCGCACGAAGGTCTTGCCGGGCAGCAATTCCTTCGCCTCGGGCCAGGACGACACCGCGGCGCTGATCGCCGCGGCGATCGCCCCGTAGACCTCGTCGTACTGCGCCTTGCCCAGGCGCGGCGCAAGCGCGATCTCGAAGATGAAGAGCTCGCCCTCGAGCGTGGTCGGATCGATGTGATCGGGCAAGCCGCTGCGGTCGCGCACGCTGAAGCGAAATAGTTCCGGGCAGCGCGCGAACACAGCCTCCATGCGCGCGAGTACCCGCGCTTCGATACTGCTCATGACTCCCTCCCGCGTCCAACTATACTGGCTGTATGGAGCACGGCCATATCTTTCTCGGGCAGGCTGCGATCTATTTCGCAGCCGCGGTGTTCGCGGTGATGGCCGCCCACCGCCTGGGCCTCGGCTCGGTCGCGGGCTACCTCCTCGCCGGCATCGCCATCGGGCCGTGGGGCTTCAAGCTCGTCGGACAGCCCGAGGCGATCAGCGCCTTCGCCGAGCTCGGCGTCGTGTTCCTGCTCTTCCTCATCGGTCTCGAGCTCGAGCCGCAGCGGCTCTGGCACATGCGCACGCGCCTCCTCGGCCTGGGACTCTGCCAGGTGCTTGGCTCGATCGGCGTCATCGGCGCCGCGGCGCTCGCCGGCGGCTACGACATCCGCGTCGCGCTCGTCGCCGGCATGGCGTTGTCGCTCTCCTCCACCGCGCTCGCGCTCCAGCCGCTCACCGAGCGTGGCGCGCTCGCCACGCAGGGCGGCCAGGCGGGCTTCGCCATCCTGCTCTTCCAAGACCTCGCGGTGATCCCGATGCTCGCCGTGCTGCCGCTCCTCGGCACGGCCGGCGGCTGGTCGGGGTTCACCTGGCAGGGGCTCGGCTTCGCCGTAGCGGCGATCGTCGGGACGCTCGTCCTCGGTCACTTCCTGGCGCGGCCGGTGTTCCGCCATATCGCGCGCACGCGGCTGCGTGAAATTTTTACCGCCTTCGCCCTGCTCCTCGTCTTAGGCATCGCGCTGGTATTCGAAACGGCGGGACTGTCGATGGCGCTCGGCGCGTTCCTCGCCGGCCTGCTCCTCGCCGAATCGGAATACCGCCACGAGATCCAGGCGGCGATCGAGCCCTTCAAGGGCGTGCTGCTCGGCCTCTTCTTCATCTCGGTCGGCATGAGCGTCGACTTCACCGTGCTGCTCGGCCATCCATGGATCGTCATCGGCTTGATCGCCGGCCTCTTTGCGCTGAAGGGCGCGGTGCTCTTCCTCATCGCGCATTTCGTACGCCTGCCGCTCGCCGAGCGGTCGCTCTTCATCCTGCTGCTCGCGCAAGGCGGCGAGTTCGCGTTCGTGATCCTGGGCTTGAGCGGGGCGAACGGCGCGCTGCCCGAAGCGACCGCGCAGGCGATCACGCTCGCGGTGGCGCTGTCGATGATCGCGACGCCGTTTTTCCTCCTCGCGCACGACCGCTTCATCGCGCCGCGCTTCGCGCTGGCGCCGGCGCGCGAGCCGGACCTGCCACAGCCGAGCAAGGTCATCGTCGCGGGCCTGGGCCGCGTCGGCCAGGTCGTGGCGCGGCTCTTGAACGCGAGCGGCTACCAGCCCACCGTGCTCGACGACAATCCGGATCACGTCGAGCAGTCGCGCCAGTTCGGCTTCCGGGTGTTCTACGGCGACGCCACGCGGCTCGATCTGCTGCACGCGGCCGGCGCGGCGAGCGCGAACCTCCTCGTCATCGCGCTCGACGATCGCGACGCCGTCACGCAGCTCGCGCGCATCGCCCGCACGCACTTCCCGCGCCTGCAGCTCATCGCCCGGGCCTACGACATGCGCCACATGTTCGAGCTGCGGGACCTCGGCGTGGAGATGCTCGAGCGCGAGACCTGGCTCGCCGCCATCAAGCTCGGCGAGACGGCGCTGTCGGTGGTCACGCAAGACTCGGCGCGCGCGAGCCGCGCGGCGCAGGCCTTCGCCGAGCACGACCACGTGGTGCAGGCGAAGCTCTACGCCGTGCACAAGGACGAGCCCGATGCGCACGTCACCGTATCGAACGAGCTGCGCGATCAGCTCGCGCGCTCGCTCGCCGAGGACGAAGCCGCAGTTAAAAGCAGAGCTTAGGAGTAGACTCGCGCCATGAGCGCCCCCGACGCCTCCGCCAAAGCGCCCGCCGCGCCGGCGAAGGATTCGTACGTCGAGCTCGCCGAGCGCATCTTCGTGAGCCTCGCCGCGCGCGTCTACGGCACGCTCGCCGGCTCCGACCAGAGAAAGCCCGACCCGAAGGCGCTCGCCGTGGCGTGATCCGCAGCCGCTGAAGACCTTCACCCAGCCGCTCGCTCTCGAAGGCCGCTATCGCGGCGCGCGGGTGTACATCGCCTGCAAGGGCTATACTCCGAGCACGTTCGCGCCCTTTGCCGAGCGCACGCGAAACGACCCGGCATGGCGCTACCACGAGCTCCCGACGCACCACTATCCTCACGTCTCGCTACCGGCCGAGACCGCCGGACTGCTACTCAAATACGCATAGGAGGATCACGATGAAACGCTGGCTGCCCGTCGCGCTTGCGCTTGGCCTCGCCGCGTGCGACACGACGGTGACCAAGGAGGAGATGCAGACCGCCGACTACGGCCCCTCGCCGGTGCACTACCAGGACGAGATCAAGAGCTATCTCAGCCTGCGGCTCACCGATCCCAAGGACGCCGTCGTCGAGTTCCGCACCGAGCCGAAGCAGCTCTACCAGCGCGGCACGCCGGTGCGCGGCGAGCAGTACGGCTGGGGCGTGTGCGTGTGGGTGAACGACAAGAACAAGCAGGGCGCCTACGACGGCTTCTATCCGATGAGCTTCGTGCTGCGCAACGAGAAGATCGTCGCCGTCAACGGCGGCCCCGACGACTTCAACATCATCGGCGCGCGCTATGCGCGCGAGCAGTGCGAGCGGCTCGGCGCGCCGTTCAACCAATAAATCGGAGAAGCAAAGATTCCGTACTTAGTACGGAATTCAGCGCTCGATGATCGCGGTGACGCCCATGCCGCCGGCGGCGCAGATGGAGAGCAGCACGCGTCCTGAGCCGCGCGCGGCGAGCTGCTTCGCCGCGGTCATGACGATGCGCGCGCCGGTGGCGGCGAACGGGTGGCCGAGGGCGACGCTCGATCCCTTGGGATTGAGCTTGGCGCGGTCGATCGATCCGAGCGCCGCACGGCCGAGGCGATTGCGGCAGTAGCTCTCCGACTCCCAGGCCTTGAGCGTGCAGAGGACTTGGGCGGCGAAAGCTTCGTGGATCTCGTAGAGGTCGAAGTCCTGGAGCTCGAGCCGCCGCGGTTTCGGCGTGGGTGAAGTACGCAAGCGGCTCGAACCCGCGGTTCTTCGCCCAGCTTTCGGAAGCGAGCAAAACGCATGCGGCACCATCCGTGAGCGGCGAGCTGTTGCCCGCGGTGAGCGTGCCGGCGGGGGACGGATCGAATGCCGTGCGCAGTGACGTGAGCTTATCGAGCGAGGTGTCGGCGCGTACGTTGTTGTCGCGCTTCAAGCCATGGAACTCGACCACCCAGTCGGAAAAGAACCCGGAGAGCCACGCGGCGCCGGCATTCTTGTGGCTCGCGAGCGCGAGCTCGTCCTGCTCCTTGCGCGAGATCTGCCACTCCTTCGCCATCTCTTCGCAGTGCTGGCCCATCGAGAGTCCGGTGCGCGGCTCGGCGATGCCGGGGCGCGCGGGCGCGATATCCCACGGACGCAGATCGCCGATCGTGCGCAGCTTGTCCGTCCAGCCGCCGCGCGCCATGGCAAGCATCAGGCGCTGCAGGTTGCGGCTGTAGGCGAGCGGAATGTCGCTCGCGCTGTCGGCGCCGCCCGCGATCGCGCAATCGATCTCGCCGCGCTCGATGCGGTTCGCGAGCTGCGCCACCGCCGACAGGCTCGTGCCGCAGGCGCGCTGCAGGTCATACGCGGGCGTCTCGGGATGCAGGCCCGAGCCGAGCGTGCTTTCCCGCGCCAGGTTCCAGTCGCGCGAGTGCTTGATCACCGCGCCCGCGGCGACCTCCCCCAGCCGCTCGCCTTTCAGCGCGTAACGGTCGACCAGCGCCTTGAGCGCCGCGGTGAGCATGTCCTGGTTGCTCGCATCACCGTACGCGCCGTTCGCGCGCGCGAACGGGATGCGCGCGCCGCCGAGGATCGCCACTCGCATGGGGTTATCCTTTCCTCGGGGGCGAGCTTACGCTAAGCTCGACAGCAGTTTCCAAGAAAGCACCGCGCTTTGCTTCGGGTCCGCGGGCCCGCCTTTCTCGGCACGCCTGTGCCGCCGTGGCAACCAAAGGGGAGGCCTCCATGCGCCGCATCACAGTTTTCACCGCACTGACACTTGCCGCGCTCGCCGCGCGCGCCGACGTCGTCACCGACTGGAACCGCATCGCGATTCCGATCGTCACCTCGTATGGCCTGGGCGCACCGCCCTACCGTGAGCTGGCGATGATGCACATCGCGATGTACGAGAGCATCAATGCGCTCGAGCCGCGCTACCAGCCGTATCGCCACAAGCTCGAGGCGCCTCCGGGCGCGTCGAAGGACGCCGCGGCCGCCGTGGCCGCGGCCCGCGTGCTCGCGCGCCTGCATCCGGACGCGGCGCCGAAGCTCGACGCGGAGCTCAAGCCCTATCTCGCGAAGCTCGCCGACCAGCCGGGCGGGCCGGCCGCGCTCGAAGCGGGAGCCGCGTTCGGCGAGAAGGTCGCGGCGCTCGTGGTCGAGATGCGCACGAACGACGGCGCATCCACGCCCGACAGCTATCGGCCGCGCGCCGCGCCGGGAATCTACGTGGCGACAGCGCCGGTCGCCGTGCCGCACTGGGGCCGCGTCACGCCGTTCACGCTGAAAAGCGGCGCGCAGTTCCGGCCCGGCCCGCCGCTCGATCTCAAGAGCCAGGAATGGGCGGCGAACTACAACGAGGTCAAGCAATACGGCAAAGACAGCAAGGTGCGCACGCCCGAGCAGTCGGAGACGGCGCGCCTGTGGCTCTATACGGGGCCCGCGACTTTCTTCCCGCTCGCGACGCAGCTCTCGACGGCGAAGGGCCTCTCCGTGCATGAGAACGCGCGGCTCTACGCACTGCTCGCCATGGCGACGGCGGACGCGATGATCGCGGTGTTCGACGCCAAGTATCACTACGAGTTCTGGCGGCCGGTGACGGCGATCCGCAACGGCGACCGCGACGGCAACGGGCAGACCGAGCGCGACGCGGCCTGGGACGCGATCGGCCCGACGCCGATGCATCCGGAGTATCCGTGCGCCCACTGCATCGTCTCGGCGAGCGCCGGCACGGTGCTGCAGGCGTTCTTCGGCACGGGCACCGTGCCCGAGTTCAGCCTGAGCACGCCCACGGCGCCCGGCGTGGTGCACAAGTGGACGCGCATCGACGACTACATCCAGGAGCCGTCAAACGCGCGCATCTGGGCCGGCATCCACTACCGCTTCTCCACCGTTGTCGGCGCCGACATGGGTCGCAGGATCGGCGAGCAGGCGGTTAAAGAGTACCTGCGGCCGCTCTGAAATCACGATAATCCGGAGGTCGTGCTCGACCTCCTGCTCAAGAACGGCGCGCTCGTCGATGGCACGGGCGCGCCGACGCGGCGTGCCGATGTCGGCATCGCCGGCGGGCGCATCGCGGCCGTCGGTAAGGTGAGCGAGAGCGCAAAGCGCACCATCGATGCGAGCGATCTGGTCGTCGCACCCGGCTTCATCGATCCGCACACGCACTACGACGCGCAGATCTGCTGGGACGGCGCGCTCACGCCCTCGTCCTGGCACGGCGTCACCTCGGTGGTGATGGGCAATTGCGGCGTCGGCATCGCGCCGTGCCGTCCCGCCGCGCGCGAGATCGCGATGCGCGACCTCGTGAACGTGGAAGCGATCCCGTTCGAAGTATTGAACGCCGGCATCACCTGGGATTGGGAAACCTTCCCGCAGTACATGGATGCGGCCGCGCGGCGCAAACCGGCGCTCAACCTCGCATTCCTCGCGCCGTTAACGCCGCTGCGGCACTACGTGATGGGCGAAGCGTCGCTCGAACGCGCCGCGACCGGCGCCGAGATCGCGGACATCGCAAGACTGCTCGCCGTTGCGATGGACGCCGGCGCCTTCGGCTTTTCCAGCACGCTGCTCAACCAGCACCTCGGCTATCAGGGCCGACCGCTCGGCTGCCGCAACGCCAGCCGCGAAGAGCTCAAGGCGTATTGCAACGTGCTGCGCGAGCGGCGCAAGGGCGCGATCGAGTTCGCGATGACGCGCCAGATCGCGGTGCTCGACGCGCCGGAGCTTGAGCTGCTCGAGTTCATGCTCGACGAAAGCAAGCGGCCGATCACCTTCATCGCCATGTTCGACCGCGACGACCTGCCCGAAGCGGTGCGCGAGACACTCGCCAAGGCACGGCCGCTGATCGCGAAAGGCGCGCGGCCGCAGACCTCGCCGCTGCCGCTCACGCGCGAGATCAACATGCGCAATCCCTTCTCCGTCGCCGCGTTTCCCTCGTGGAAGCGCGTGTTCGTCGACAAGTCGAAGGGCGCGCAGGCGGGGGTGTATCGCGATCCGGCGTTCCGCGCCGCCTTCCGCGAGGATCTGAAGCGCCCGGCGTCGTTCGGCAATTGGGAGCGCATCCACGGTGGCCGACATCGCCACCGAGCGCGGCGTGGATGGCGTGGATGCGTTCCTCGACGTGACGCTCGCCGATGACCTGGAGAATGAGTTCACGCTGCAGTCGTTCAACACGCGCGTCGATCGGATGACCGAGATCCTGCGCAACCGCGACATGCTGCTCGGCCTCGGGGACGGCGGCGCGCATCTCGATATGCTGTGCGACTCGGGCTACCCGACCTACGTGCTCGGCACCTGGGTGCGCGAGCGCGGCGCACTCACGCTCGAGGAAGCGGTGCGGCGCATGACGTCAGACCCGGCGGATTTCTTCGGCATCCGCGATCGCGGGCGCCTTGCGCCCGGCATGGCGGCGGATGTCGCCATCTTCGATGCGCGAACGGTCGCCTCGGGCGGCCGGCCGGAGCGGCTCTACGACCTGCCGGGCGGCGCGAAGCGCATGGTGATGCGCTCGCGCGGCATCGAGTACACCATCGTGAACGGCGCCGTCACCTGGGAGCGCGGCGCCCTGACCGGCGCCGCCGCGGGGCAAGTGCTGCGCTCGTGAAAATAGGGACTGTCCCTGTTTTTCTCTGCGCGCTGCTCGTCGTCGGGACGGCATTGCCGCAGCCGTATCCGGCGAAGCCGGTGCGCATCATCGTGGCCGTGGGACCGGGCGGCGGCGACGATTTTGCCGCGCGCACGCTGGCGGCAAAGCTGACGGAGATCATCAGCCAGCAGTTTTTCGTCGAGAACAAGCCCGGCGCCGGCGGCATGATCGGCCAGACTTACGTGGCGAAGTCACCGCCCGACGGCTACACGCTGCTGCTCGCCGGCGGCTCGATGGCCGGCGCGAAGTATGTCAACGCCAACATGGGCTACGACCTCCTGCGCGACTTCACACCGGTGTCGCTGCTCGAGACCTCCCCCTTCGCGCTGATTGCGAATCCGGCATTGCCGGCGAAGACGGTGCAGGAGCTAGTCACCTACGGTCGGGCGAATCCCGGCAAGCTGAGCTACGCCACGCTCGGCGCCGGCCAGATCCCGTATTGGGGCGTAGTGCTCTTCAACAGCATGGCCGGCATCCAGGCGGTGGAAGTGCAGTACAAGGGGCCGGCCGACGCGATGCTCGACATCATCGCCGGCCGGGTCGACTACTTCGTCGCGCCGGTGGTGAGCGCCCTCGGGGGCAAGGACAAGGCGCGCGTGCTCGGCGTCACGTCGCAGGCGCGCTCCGCGTTGCTGCCCGACGTGCCGGCCATCGCGGAAGCAGGCTTGCCCGGCTACGACATGCCCGCGTGGCGCAGCATCATGGGCCCGGCCGGTATGAGCGCCAACGTCGTGCAGGTGCTGAACCGCGGCATCGTGCGTGCGGTGGAGAGTCCGGATATGCGGGAGCGCTTCGCCAAGGCAGGCTCGGTGGCGATGTCGAGCACGCCGCAGGAGCTGCGCCAGCGCTATGAACACTGGATGGCGATCTTCGGAAAGATCGCGCAAGAGGCGAAGCTGCAGCCGCAGTAATGAGCGCCGCTCACAGGAACAGGCGCAGGAGCCGAGTCATGAGCTCGGACAGCACCTGGGACAGGCAGATGAAGATCACCAGCCACGCCACGAGCTCCCGGCCCAGCCGATTCACGGCCAGGCGCAGGTCGTGCAACGCCTGGGTGAGCAGAGACACGCGCCTCACCTCCCCGCTCATTTTCTGAGCGAGCACCGGGATGATGCGTCTGCGGCGATGAGGCATGGTCGGTCCCGCACAAACGTGCATCCCTGTTGGACAAGTTCACTACGGAGCGGGTGCCTACTTTTTGAGCAGCGCTGCGAAATCCGTCACGAAAAGCGCTGGCCGCGCAGGCGCTGGAATAAATTTACTGCCGGGGCACGGCCGGCGTCTTCGAGAGCCGCTGCGCCTCCTCGCCCTCGGCCTTCGTTGCCTCTTCCTTGTCGCAGAGATCCTTTTCGGCGCCGGTCAGCTTCTCGCAGCGCTTCGATTCGCCATGCGTGAAGGTCGCGCTCTTCGCCCGCTCGGCAGAGGAGCCGGCGCCCGCTTCGAAGGCGGGGTTGCCCTCCTGCGGACTGGAGCGCTGCTGCTTAGCGGCATCCGCAGCGGGCGGCTCGACGCTGGATTGGGCGAATCCCTGCAAGGAAAACGCGAGCAGAGTGAGGGCGGCGGCTTGGGCGAGTGTTTTCATAAAGAGCTCCTGAGCAAACGCTGTGCCGCGCGCGACTAACGAGCTCTACAAAGGCCCCGGCGGCACCGTGGTGCTGCCGCGCAAGCTGTTCCTCGATCGCGCCGACGGCGGCCACCTCATCGTCTATCCGCCGAAGCGCGTGTGGGAGCAAAGCGAGCTCTCCGCGGTCGAGCTCGCGCACTGGTCGTTCCTCGTCGCGGCCGTGGGGCGCGCGATGATCGACGTGCTGCCGCAGCTCGAGGGCGGCTGCGTCAACTATTTCGAAGCAGGCAACTGGGCGCTAAACGATGCCGCGCCGCCGAAAGGGCCGAAGCGCGCGCTGGAACATCGTCGCGTGCACATGCACATCTTCGGCAGGAGCCGCACGGCGAAGCATCCGGCGTGGCGCTGGGGCGAGGCGCCGAAGCTGCCCGACTATCGCGATCGCAACAACTGGGGCAAAGGTTTTCGGCCGCTGGAGGCGAAAGAATGCAGCGCCATCATCAAGCGGGCCCGGGCATTGCTGGAGGGCAGATACGCGGCTACCTGACCAAGGCGAAAGCTTTGACAAAGGTGCGCTGATCGCGACAGACGGATAAGAAGCCGCGCGCCGTCGCGACTAAGATCGCACCATGGAGGTGCTGCTCGTCGATGATCAGGCCGTGACCGTGCAGGTGTTTGCCGCCGCGGTGAGAAAGACATTCACCGGCGCTCGGGTGCATACCGCGGTCGCGCTGGCCGAGGCGCTGCAGATCGCCGCCGGCCGCGCGCTCGATCTGGTGCTCCTCGATCTCGCGCTCCCGGCGTGCAGCGGTATCGATGCGCTCGAGCGCTTCCGCAAAGCGTATCCGGCCGTGCCGGTCCTGGTCGTGTCCGCTTCCGAGGACGAGGCGCGCATCAAGGCCTGCCTCGACGCCGGCGCGCGCGGCTACATCCCGAAGCGCGCCGCGCTCGCGAACCTGCCGGCGGCGATGAAGATCGTCGCCGACGGCGGCCGCTACATCCCGCTGCGCTGATTCCTTACTTGTCGGCCCACGGCATGTCGCGCCACATGGCGCGGTACATGACGTCGGCGTCGCGCACGATCGCCTCGTATTGCGCGGGCGTGAGATAGCGCAGCGGCGCGAAGAACTTCACCGCCTGCGCCTGGAAATCCGGGTCGGCCGCCGCGCGCTCGACCGCGGCCACAAGCCGCTCGCGTATATCGGCAGGAAGTCCCTTTGGCGCCGCCATGCCGCGCAGCGACGACATTTCGATGTCGTAGCCTTGCTCGCGCGCGGTGGGCAACTCGGGCGCGAGGTTGGTGCGCGCCGGGCTCATCTGCACGAGGTTGCGGAGCGGCGTGCCGCCCTTCTGGTACTGGAGCGCCTCGCCGATGTTGATCGCCGCCACCATGATCTGCCTTCCCGCGATCGCCGCGCGCACGTCCGCCGACCCCTTGAACGGAATGTGGCGGAGCTTCACGCCCGCCGCGCGCTCGAACTTCAGCATCGCGATGTGATCGTCCGAGCCGATGCCCGTGGTGCCGACCGTCACCTCGCCGGGCTGCGCCTTGGCGTACGCCGCGAGCTCGGCGAGATTGCGGATCGGCGTCTCCGCATGCACGGAGAAGTTGCAGGGATCGTCGATGATGTTGCCGATGTAGTCGTAGCGCTGCCAGTGGAACTGCGCCTGGCGCTCGATCGGGATCGTGAGCAGCGGCGGCGTGTTGACGAAGCCGATGGTGTAGCCGTCCGCCGGCGAGTTCGCGAGCGCGGCGAAGCCCACTTCGCCGCCCGCGCCGGCGCGGTTCACCACCACGATCTTCGCGCCGCCGCCGAGATACTTCTCGACGTAGGGCGCGAGCGCGCGCGCCACGATGTCCGTGCCCCCGCCCGGCGGATAGGCGACGATTAGCGTGATCGGGCGCTCGGGATACGCGGCGAACGCGAGCATGGGGAGGAGCAGCAGCACTGCCAGGAAATGCTTGATGTTCATCGCTCCTCCGGAACTGACGAAATAATTACGTACTTAGCACGGAATTCAGCCTTGCCATACGCCGTAGCCTTTCTCGCGCAGCGCGATTGCAAGCTCGACTTCCATGTCGCGCGCACCATCGTACGGCATCGGGTTGTAGGGCGAGTAGAGGCCGGGGAGTAACCGCAGGCCGTAGCGCATGACGTAGCCGTTCGCCTGGATGCCGGCCTTGTGCTTGTCGAAGCGCAGGTCGGGCTCGATGCCGGTCATGCCGACGTAGACGCACGGCTTCATCGCGTCGTAGTTCGGGTTCGCCTTGCGGAAGCGCGCGTGCTGCAGAACCTCCGGGTCGAGCTCGACGACGTACACCGAATAGTGGTTCTTCTTCACGCGCGCACGAGGCGGATGAGCGTGAGCTCGGGGCTGGTGCCGAAGCGCACCGGCGGTCCCCAGGTGCCGGTGCCGGCGCTCACGTAGACGAGCATCCTGCCTTCGCGCGACAGGCCCGCGACGTGCGGCGCGTGCACGAGGCGTACGGCGAGCGTCCACGGAAAGAATTGGCCGGCGTGCGTATGGCCGGAAAGCTGCAGGTCGAAGCCGGCCGCTGCGCCGAGCGTCGCGAGGCGCGGGTTGTGCGCGAGGAGCAGGCGGAAGTCCGCTGCTGGCGCACCCGCCATCGCCGCGTTCGCGTCCGGGCGTGCCTTCCCGTACGCCGGATCCACCACGCCGCCGACGAGGAGCCGCGCGGCCCCCTTGCGAACGAGCTCGTGCGAATTCAGCAGCACGCGCATGCCCATCTCGCGGAAGTGCGCGATCCACGCGCCGGCGCCGGCGTAGCAGTCGTGGTTGCCGAGGATGAAGAAGGCGCGCCCGTCGCTCGCCAGCGCAGCGAGCGGCGCGACGTGCGGCGCCAGGCGCGCCACCGGGCCGTCGACGATGTCGCCGGTGAGGACTATCAGGTCCGGCTGCAACGACCGCGACAGCTCGGCCACGCGCTGCACGTAGCGCCGCCCGATGTTCGGTCCGACGTGGAGATCGCTGATCTGCACGATGCGAAACCCGTCCAGGTCGGGATGCAGGCCGGCAACCGGCAGGTCGATGCGCTCGAGGCGCGGACCGCGGAACGCGGCCGCCGCGCCGCAGGCCATCGCGAGGAGCGAGCCGCCGAGCACCGCCGGCACGCCGGCCGTCGCGACCATCGTATGCAGGGTCGGCGCGCCGAGGGTCGCCAGCAAGGCGAGGTCGCGCGCCAGCGTGAAGACGAGCGCGAAGCTCACCCACGCCATCGAGAGATAGCTCGCGCGATGGATGAGCTTGTCGATGAGGCCTTCGCGGCTGCGCGAGCTGCCCCAGTAGTAGACCGGCAGGATCCAAATGAGGAGGAACGGCACCGCGAGCAGGACCGCGCTGACCGGGCCAACGGCAAGGCGCGATGCGACGTAGCTGTAGACCACGGCGAGGAGCGCCGTGACGACGAGCGCAAAGCGGGTCACGCTTCTTCCGGTAGGCGGAGCCGCCCCTTCATGATCTTGCGCGTCGGCGTGAGCGGCATCTCGGCAACGACGACCAGGCGCTCGGGCAGCTTGTTCTTCGCGATCTCCTTCGCGTGGAGATAGCGCACCACGTCATCGAGCGACGGCGCATCGCATCCCGGGCGCAGCGTGACGAAGGCGCAGGCCTTCTCGCCGAGCACCGGATCGGGCATCGGCACGATCGCCGCCTGCTGGATCTGCGGGTGCGCATCGAGCAGCGCCTCGACGTCCGCCGGATTGAACTTCACGCCGCCGCGATTGATGATGTCCTTGCTGCGCCCGGTGATGGCGTAGTTGCCCCCGCGCTCCTCGGCGAGATCGCCGGTGCGGAACCAGCCATCGGGGCTGAACGCCGCGCGAGTCGCCTCGTCGTTCTTGCAGTAGCCGGAGAACGTGAGCGGCCCGCGCACCTGCAGCTCGCCGTCGGCGGCGATGCGAACCTCGGTGCCCGGACTCGGGCGTCCGGCATTGGTGGCGGAGAGCCCGGGCGGATCGCTCGGGCGGGTGTAGAGGCCCGCCTGCAGCTCGGTCATGCCCCAGAGCTGCGTCACCGCGCAGCCGGGCAGTGTTGCCGCCAGCTCGCGCATGAGTGGCGCCGGCGGGATCGAGCCCGAGACGATGGCGAGCTCGAGCGATGACCAGTCGTGCCTTTCGAAGAGGCCCGCATTGCGGCACGCGGCCATGTGCGCCGGTCCCGCCCAGAGCGCCGTCGGCCGCTCGCGCTCGACCAACTGCGCGAGCTCGTCCGGCTTGTAGGCCGGCAGCAGCACGGTGCACGCGCCGACGGCCCAGGCGCAATGCAGCGAATACAGGCCGTAGAGATGCGAGAGCGGCGCCGCGCACAGGATGCGCGAGCGCTCGGTCAGCCGGTGCTCGCGCGAGCCCATGCGGCTGTTGCCAAGCAGCGTCCGATACGGGTGCGGCACCGCCTTGGGCGAAGCCGTGGTCCCGGACGTATAGAGCAGCAGGAACGCGTCGCGCGCATCGGGCGCGGGGTGCTCTGCCGGCAATGGCGCGGCAGCTTCCAACTCGCTGAAGGGATAGGCGCTGGTGAAAAACAGTTTGGCGCCGCTATGCGCGAGGATTGCCTCGATCTCCGCGCCACGGTAAGGCATATGCACCGTGCACATCACCGCGCCGAGGCGTGCGAGCGCGAGATGCACGAGCAGGAACTCGGGCGTGTTCGGGAGCTGCACCGCGACCACGTCGCCCGCGCCGATGCCTTTGTCTTTCAGGCCTTGCGCGACGCGCAGCACGCGCGCTTGCAGCGCGTTCCAGGTGAGCGTGGCACCGCCCGCCACGACGGCCGGTGCCTGCGGCCGCTCGGCGGCGCGGCGCTGCAGCCAGTGCCATAGCGTGTCGTCGTCGCGCCAGTAGCCGCGCGCGAGGTACTCGCGCTCCTCGTGCTCGCTGTAGCGGGGCCGGTCCATCGGCGCCTATATTAGACGCATGGACGAAGCCCTGATCCTCGCCCGAGCGCAGTTCGGGCTGAACATCGGCTTCCACATCCTCTTCCCGACGATCACCATCGGCCTCGCCTGGATCCTGGCGTGGTTCCGCGTGCGCTACGAGATGACGCGCGACGAAGCGTGGCTGGGCGCCTACAAGCTCTGGGTCAAGGTATTCGCGCTCAGCTTCGCGATGGGCGTGGTTTCCGGCGTGACGATGAGCTTCCAGTTCGGCACCAACTGGCCGGGCTACATGAACCACGTCGGCAACATCGCCGGGCCGCTCCTCGCCTACGAAGTGCTCACGGCGTTTTTCCTCGAGGCGACCTTCCTCGGCATCATGCTCTTCGGCATGGAGCGCGTGTCGGGCCGCGTGCATGTCGCTTCCAGCATCATCGTCGCCTTCGGCACCACGGTGTCGGCGTTCTGGATCCTCGCGCTCAACTCGTGGATGCAGACGCCGGCCGGGCACATGGAGTCGCCCGGCGGCATCGTGGCCGCGAGCTGGTGGGCCGTCATCTTCAATCCGTCGTTCCCCTATCGGCTCACCCATATGCTGTTCGCATCGGGCATCACCGCGGCATTCCTGGTCGCCGGGCTCTCCGCCTGGCGGCTGCTCGCCGCGCCGGGCGATGCGGCAGCGCGCGACACGCTGCGCTTCGGCGCGCGGCTCGCCGCGGTGCTCGTGCCGCTGCAGATCGTGGCGGGCGACATGCATGGGCTCAATACGCTCGAGCATCAGCCGGCGAAGATCGCCGCGCTCGAGGCGATCTGGCATACCGAGCGCGGCGCCGGGCTCACGCTCCTCGGCATTCCCAACGAGGAGGAGGGCCGCACCGACTACGCGCTCATGCTGCCCAAGGGCGCTTCGCTCATTCTCGCGCATGACGCGAACGCCGAGCTGAAGGGCCTCGACGCCTTCAAGGACCATCCGCCGGTGGCGCCGGTGTTTTTCGCTTTTCGCGTCATGGTAGGCATGGGCGTGCTGATGCTCGTCGTCGCGTGGGGCAGCCAGTATTGGCTGCGCACGCCGCCGCGCTGGCTCCTGTGGATCTTCGCGGGCTTCACCTTCTCCGGCTGGATCGCCACGCTCGCCGGCTGGCTCGTGACCGAGATCGGGCGGCAGCCGTGGCTTGTGACCGGCATCCTGCGCACGGCGGACGCGGTCGGTCCCGCGGGCGGCGCGAAGCTCGGCGCAAGCCTCACCGCTTACGTGCTGACGTACACGGCCCTGTTGGCTGCGTACATGGTGACGCTTACGCACATGGCGAGGAAAAGCTGATGGACCTCGTGCTCGTCTTCACGGCGCTGATGGCCTTCGCGATCCTCGCGTACGTGCTCCTCGACGGCTACGACCTCGGCGTGGGAATGCTGATGCCGGCGGCGGAGCGAGAGGAGCAGGAGATCATGGTCGGGACCATCGCGCCGTACTGGGACGCGAACGAGACCTGGCTCGTGCTCGGCATCGGGCTGCTGCTGGTGGCGTTTCCACGCGCGCACGGCGAGATCCTCGGCGCGCTCTATCTGCCGGTCGCGGCGATGCTGGTGGGACTCATGCTGCGCGGCGTGGCGTTCGAGCTGCGCGTGAAGGCCGAAGGCTGGCATCGCGAGCTCTGGAACTGGCTCTTCTGGGCGGGCTCGACCCTCGCCGCATTCGCGCAGGGGCTGATGCTCGGGCGCTACGTCACCGGCTTTGCCGCCGGCGGCGGCTACTGGCTCTTCGCCATCGTGGTGGGCGCGAGCCTCTGCGGCGGCTACGTGCTGCTCGGCGCGACCTGGCTCGTGCTGCGCACGCGCGGCGCCTTGCAAGCGAAGAGCATGGCCTGGGCGAAATGGGGCCTGCTATGGGTCGCGCTCGGCGTCGCGCTCGTCAGCCTCGCCACACCGCTCGCGAGCGAGACCGTGCGCAGCCGCTGGTTCGATTTTCCGCGCACCGCGGGCCTCATGGTGCTGCCCGCGGCGAGCATCGCCATCGGCCTCTGGGTCTGGTACACGCTCGGCAAGTCGGACGCGAAGCCCTTCGCCGGCGCGGTGGCGATCTTCGTGCTCGCCTTCATCGGCCTCGCCTACAGCCTCTTCCCATACGTGGTGATGGACCGGCTCACCATCTGGGATGCCGCCGCGGACGAGAGCGCGCTGCGCTTCGTCGGCGCGGGCGTGCTCATCGTGTTTCCGCTGCTCTTCGGCTATACCGTGTATGCGTACCGCGTGTTCCGCGGCAAGGTGAGCCGCGGTATGTACGAGCACTAGAAATGAAAAGGGCCCGCGATGCGGGCCCTTTTGGTGATGAAACGGGTATCGGCTACGCGGGCCGTGGGATCGGCACGAAGAACGATTCGCGCACGACGTCCTTGCCGGCGATCAGCTCCTCGGCTTCGCGCCGCTCCTCGTCGAAGACGACGGCGGCCAGCTTCTGCAGCGTCTCGCGTGCTTCATCAAGCGTGCGCCCGTGGGAATTCACGCCGGGCAGCTCTTCGATGAAGCCGATGTACCCGTGGTTTGACTTGAGATAGACCGCGGTAAACGCGAGGCGTCCTTGTTCCATTCGTCCCTCCTGCTGATTGCGAATAGACAGGTTACGCGATCTAGCTGACAAAAGTATTTCGACGCCGATTTATTTTTGGACGGAGTGAGATTTCAAAATCACTGTGGTCATTACGACGACAAATTTTTTGCGTCGCGGTAATTGCGGTGCGCAAATTGCTGCGCTGCTTTATCGCTCGAGCAAATTTTTTTTGTCTTTCTTCTTCGCCCATTCGTCCGCGTCTTGCGGCGCGGGCTTCCTTTCGATGATCGGCTTCCACACCTGCGCGAGCTCCTTGTTGAGCGCGATGAACTCCGTCTGCGAATCGGGCACGTCGTCCTCGGCGAAGATCGCTTCGACCGGACATTCCGGCACGCACAGCGTGCAGTCGATGCACTCGTCCGGATCGATGACCAGCATGTTCGGCCCCTCGCGAAAGCAGTCGACCGGGCAGACGTCGACGCAGTCGGTGTACTTGCACTTGATGCAGCTTTCGGTGACGACGTAAGTCATTGCGGATCAAGAGTTTATCACCCACGGCGAGGAAGCCTCATAATAGAGGCTTCAGCCTCGCAACATCCCCCAACGGAGAACCATGAGCAGTTCAGAAACACGGGCAGAAATACGGCATGTCACCGATGACACCTTCGAGCCCGAAGTGCTGCAGTCCGAGACGCCGGTGCTCGTGGACTACTGGGCCGAGTGGTGCGGGCCCTGCAAGTCGATCGCGCCGATCTTGGACGAGGTAGCGAAGGAATACGAAGGGCGCCTCAAGGTGGCGAAGATCAACGTGGACGAGAACCAGAATACGCCGGCGAAATTTGGCATTCGCGGCATCCCGACGCTGATGCTCTTCAAGAACGGCAACGTCGAGGCGACCCGCGTCGGTGCGCTGTCGAAGTCCCAGTTGACGGCTTTTCTTGACAGCAATATTTAAACACCTTACCCTGTTTTGAGAACCGCGCCGGAGGTCCGGCGCGGAGCGAACGACCGAGCGCCGAAGAAATCCTTCAGGCGCAAATCCCGAGAATGAGCAGGCCCCAGGCAGTCCAGCCGGAAGCAGCGCGTACATCCCAGCAACGCCCCGAGGCGCAGGCCCCCACGCCGCCGCCCGCCGGCGCGATGCCGATCCCGACGCACCTCTCCGAGCTCAAATCCCACCATGTGACGCAGCTCGTCGAGATGGCCGTCTCGAACGGCATCGAGAACGCGAGCCGCATGAGGAAGCAGGACCTCATCTTCGCGCTGCTCAAGAACCAGGCGAAGAAAGGCGAATCGATCTACGGCGACGGCACGCTCGAAGTGCTGCCCGACGGCTTCGGCTTCCTGCGCTCCCCGGAAACGTCATACCTCGCCTCGACGGACGACATCTACGTGTCGCCATCGCAGATCCGCCGGTTCAATCTGCACACCGGCGACTCGATCGAGGGCGAGATCCGCACGCCGAAGGACGGCGAGCGCTATTTCGCGCTCGTCAAGGTCGACAAGGTCAACAGCGAGCCGCCGGAGGCGGCGAAGAACAAGATCCTGTTCGAGAACCTCACGCCGCTTCATCCCGACGAGATGTTCAAGCTCGAGCGGGAGATCAAGGCGGAGGAGAACATCACCGGGCGCGTCATCGACATCGTCGCGCCGATCGGCAAGGGCCAGCGCGGCCTGATCGTCTCGCCGCCCAAGGCCGGCAAGACCGTGATGCTGCAGCACATCGCGCACGCCATCGTCGCCAACCATCCCGAGGTGGCGCTCATCGTGCTCCTGATCGACGAGCGCCCGGAGGAAGTGACCGAGATGTCGCGCTCGGTCAGGGGTGAGGTGGTCGCGTCCACGTTTGATGAGCCGGCGAGCCGCCACGTGCAGGTCGCCGAAATGGTGATCGAGAAGGCGAAGCGCCTGGTCGAGCACAAGAAGGACGTGGTGATCCTGCTGGATTCCATTACCCGCTTGGCGAGGGCATACAACACCGTGGTGCCGGCCTCCGGCAAGGTGTTGACCGGCGGCGTCGACGCGAACGCGCTGCAGAAGCCCAAGCGCTTCTTCGGCGCGGCACGGCACATCGAAGAGGGTGGATCACTGACCATCATCGCCACGGCGCTGATCGACACCGGCAGCCGCATGGACGACGTGATCTACGAGGAGTTCAAGGGCACCGGCAACATGGAGATCCACCTCGACCGCCGGATGCACGAGAAGCGCATCTACCCGGCGATCAACGTCAACCGCTCCGGCACGCGCCGCGAGGAGCTCCTGATCGAGCAGCCGATCCTGCAGAAAGTCTGGGTGCTGCGCAAACTCCTCTTCCCGATGGACGAGCTCGAAGCGGCCGAATTCCTGATCGACAAGCTCAAGGCCACGAAGTCGAACGCGGAATTCTTCGACTCGATGCGCCGCGGATAAAGGCCTGTATAATCCGCGCCTTCGCGAAAAAGGCGTAGCCATGAAACCAGGCGTACATCCCGAATACCGGCCGGTGATCTTTCTGGACACCAGCACCAATCACGGCTTTCTCACGCGCTCGTCGATCGACACCAAGGGCCGCGAGACGATGAAATGGGAAGACGGCCGCGACTACCCGGTCGTGAAGGTGGAGGTCTCCTCCGAATCCCACTCGTACTACACCGGCAAGCACAAGATCGTCGACACCGCCGGCCGCGTCGAGAAGTTCAAGCGCCGCTACACCAAGAAGCCCAAGTAACTCCCGGGGCTATGCCGCCCCGGATCACGCTGCCGCCGTCCCGAGCCGCACTCGCGGTCATCGCGGCGGTGTTCATCCTGCCGGGACTCGCCGGCCACGACCTCTGGAAGACGCAGGACGCGATCGGCCTCGGCATCGTGCACGGCATGGCGCTGAGCGGCGATCTCATCGTGCCGCGCATCGCCGGCGAGCGCTGGCTCTACGACGAGCCCCTCTATCACTGGGTCGCGCTCGCCTTCGGCAAGCTGTTGGGCTCGCTCATCGAGTTCCACGCCGCCGCGCGCCTCGCGAGCGGCGCGTTCGTCGGCGCGTCGTTCGTGCTCATCTACCGTGCCGCGCGCCACTGGAGCGAGGCGGAGCTGCGCCGCACGACCGCATGCGGTGCGTTCCTGCTGCTCCTCGGCTGCGTCGGGCTCCTCGTGCACGCGCACGAGGCGCTGCCGGAGCTCGCCTCGCTCGCCGCCATGTGCGGCGCGCTCGCGGCGCTGCCGTTCGCCGCGCGCGAGCCCGCGGGCGCGGGCGCCGTCTTCGGCCTCGCGCTCGGTCTCGCGTTTCTCGCGGCAGGCGCGATGGCGCCGCTTGCGCTGGCGTTGGCCGTGGTGGCTGCGCATCTCGTCTGCGCCGAGTGGCGTACGCGCCGCGGCGCCGTGTTTCTCGGCAGCGCCGCGCTCGTCGCGGTGCTGGTCGCCCTCGCCTGGCCGCTCGCGCTCGCCGCTCGCGCACCCGACGCATTCGCCGAATGGCGCGCGATCGTCACCGAGCGCGAGGGAACGGTGGGCGAGAATTTGCGGCACGTCTTCGCCACCGCGAGCTGGTTCACCTGGCCGGCGTGGCCGCTCGCGCTGTGGAGCGCGTGGTCGCTGCGCAAACGCTGGCGTGAAGCGCGGCTCTTCGTGCCCGCGGTGGCCGTGCTCGTCATGACCGTGCTGCTGATCGCGTGGGGCCCGCCAGCCGATGAAAACCTGCTGCCGCTGCTCGCGCCGCTTTCGCTCTTTGCCGCGCACGGCATCTTCACCCTGCGCCGCGGCGCGGCCGCCGCGCTCGACTGGTTCGGCGCGCTCACCTTCGGCGTCTTCGCCGCCGGCGTGTGGCTCGGCTACATCGCCATGCTGACCGGGCTGCCCGGGCCGGTGGCGCGCAACTTCGCGCGCATCGCGCCGGGCTTCGTCATGCATGCGCACCTCCTCGCCATCCTCTTTGCTTTCCTGCTCGCCGCCGCGTGGGTCTATCTCGTCTTCTACAGCGCGCCCTCGCCGCTTCGCTCGCTCGCGCGCTGGGCGGGCGGCATGGTGCTGCTCTGGGGCACGTTCAGCGCCCTCTGGATGCCGTGGGTCGATTACCAGAAGAGCTATCGCTCCGTGGCGCTGCAGCTCAAGAGCAAGCTGCCGGTGGGCGCCCCGTGCCTCGCCGAGCGCAACCTCGGCGTGTCGCAGGCAGCCGCCCTCGACTACCATGGCGGCATCCGCGCTCGCGCCTACGACGTGGTCAAGCCCGCCGCCTGTCCGTTGGTGCTCGTCCAGGGCAACCCGCAGCACGAGCTCGACGCGCCCGCCGGCGCGGGATTGCGCTGGCGCAAGCTTGCCGACGTCGGCCGTCCCGGCGATCGCGCGGAGCGCTACCGGCTCTACCGCCTCGAAAGATGAACACCACCGCGCCCACCGCCTGCCCGTCGTGGACCGCGCTCGCCGCGCACGCCGAGTCCTCGCGCGAGGTGCACCTGCGCGAGCTCTTCGCCCCCGACGCCGAGCGCGCCACGCATTTCACGCTGCAGGCGGCCGGCGTGCGCTTCGACTACTCGCGTCAGCGCCTGGGCGCGCTGACGCTGCGCCTGCTCTCGCATTTGGCGGACGAGCGCGGCTTCGCCGCGTGGCGCGACGCGCTCCTCTCCGGCAAGGCGATCAACAACACCGAAAACCGCGCCGCGTGGCACACGGCGCTGCGCGCGGCGACGCCGTTGCCCGAGGTGCGCAGCACGCTCGAGCGCATGCGCACGCTGGCCACCGGGCTGCGCGCGGAGCGGCGCTTCAAGCGCATCGTGAATCTCGGCACTGGCGGCTCGGACCTCGGGCCGCGGCTCCTCGCCGACGCCCTGAACGATGCCACCTTGGACGTGCGCTTCGCGGCGAACGTCGACCCGCGCGACCTGGAGCGGGCGCTCGAGGGTGCGAACGCCGCCGAGACGCTGGTCATCATCGCCTCCAAAACGTTCACCACCCAGGAAACCATGGCCAACGCCGAGCGCGCGCGGCAATGGGGCGCGCGGCATTTCTACGCGGTCACCGCGAACGTCGAAGCGGCGAAGCGCTTCGGCGTCACCGAAGTGCTGCCGATGTGGGACTGGGTCGGCGGCCGCTACTCGGTGTGGTCGGCAGTCGGCTTCGCGGCGATGTGCGCGATCGGGCCGCAGGCCTTCGATGACTTCTTGGCCGGCGGGCGCGAAATGGATGAGCATTTCGGCTCCGCGCCGGTGGAGAAAAATATCCCGGCGCTCCTCGGCCTCATCGGCGTGTGGAACGCGAATTTCCTCCGCTGCGCGACGCATGCGGTGCTGCCCTATGCGAATGCGCTGCGCCTCTTGCCCGCATACCTCCAGCAGCTCGAGATGGAGTCCAACGGCAAGCGCGTCGATCGCGCCGGCCGAGTGGTCGACTACGCGACGGCCCCGGTGCTGTGGGGCGCCGAGGGCACGGTGAGCCAGCACTCGTTCCACCAGCTGCTGCACCAGGGGACACAGGTCGTGCCCTGCGATTTCATCGACCTCGGCCTGGACGCCGACCTCAGCGCCAACGCGCGCGCCCAGGCCGATGCCCTCGCCTTTGGGACAAATGCGGGCACCGATGACCGGAGCCTGCCGCCCTATCGCCAATACCCCGGCAATCGCCCATCGAGCATGCTGCACCTCGACGGCTGCACGGCGCAGAACCTCGGCCGGCTGATCGCCCTCTACGAGCACAAGGTCTTCGTGCAGGGCGTCATCTGGAACATCAACAGCTACGACCAGTGGGGCGTCGAGCTGGGCAAGGAAATGGCCAAGAAATTGCTCTTCCGGAGATAGACATGGACCAGGAAACCTTCAACCTCAGCATCCGCAAGTTCCTGAAGATGGTCGGCGTCAACTCGCAGCGCGAGATCGAGCAGGCGGTGCAGAAGGCGATGATGAGCGGCAAGCTCCAGGGCAGCGAGACGCTGCCGGCGCACGTCACGCTCGAGATCCCGCAGCTCGGCCTGAAGGTGCCGTTTCACGGCGAGATCAAACTAAAATAGGGGATGAACAAGGCCCGGGAGTTTGACCAGTCGGTCGTCGCTGAGCTGAAAGCGCTCCTCGGCGACCGGGTCTCCACTTCCGCCGCGGTGCGCGAGCACCATGGCAAGGACGAATCGTATTTCCCGTACGCGCTGCCCGACGCCGTGGTGTTCCCGCACAACACGGAAGAAGTGCGCGATGTCGTCGACATCTGCCGGCGCCACCGCGTGCCGATGATCCCGTACGGCGTCGGCACCTCGCTCGAGGGCCACATCCTCGCCATCAACGGCGGCGTGTCGCTCGACCTTTCGCAGATGAACAAGGTGCTGGCCGTGCACGAGGAGGACCTCGACGCGGTGGTGCAGGCCGGCGTGACGCGCAAGCAGCTGAACGAGTACATCAAGCACACCGGGCTTTTCTTCCCGGTGGATCCGGGCGCCGACGCCACGATCGGCGGCATGGCGGCGACGCGCGCCTCGGGAACCAATGCCGTGCGCTACGGCACGATGCGCGAGAACGTGCTCTCGCTTAAAGTGGTGCTCGCCGACGGCCGCATCATCCAGACCGCAAGGCGCGCGAAAAAATCGGCCGCCGGGTATGACCTTACCCGGTTGTTCGTCGGTTCCGAGGGCACGCTGGGAATCATTATCGAGGTCACGGTGCGGCTTTATCCGGTGCAGGAAGCAATGTCGGCCGCCGTGTGCGCCTTCGATTCGGTCGACGGCTGCACGCGCACGGTGATCGCCACCATCCAGTCGGGCATCCCGATCGCACGCTGCGACATCGTCTGCGACAAGACGATCGACGCGATCAACAAGTACAAGAAGACCAATTACCGGGTGGCACCGACGGTGTTCTTCGAATTCCACGGCTCGCAGAGCTCGGTGGTCGAGCAGGCCGAGGCGGTGCAGGCGCTCGCCAAGGAGCACGGCGGCATGGACTTCCAGTGGGCCACCAGGCCCGAGGAGCGCAACCAGCTCTGGCAGGCGCGGCACGACGCCTACTTCGCCTGCCTGCAGATCCGGCCCGGCTCGCGCGCGGTATCGACCGACGTCTGCGTGCCCATCTCGCGCCTTGCCGAGTGCGTGCACGAGACGATGGAGGACGTGAAGGACTACATCGCGCCGGTGCCGCTGCTGGGCCACATCGGCGACGGCAACTTCCACCTCATGCTGCTCGTCGACCCGGCGAAGCCGCAGGAGACCGAGATTGCGAAGCAGTTCAACAAGCGGTTGGTGGAGCGCGCGCTGCGCATGGAAGGCACCTGCACCGGCGAGCACGGCATCGGCATGGGCAAGATGGGCTCGATGCGGCTTGAGCTCGGCGACGATGTCATCGACGTCATGCGCGACATCAAGCGCACGCTCGATCCCGACAACCTGCTCAATCCCGGCAAGGTGGTAGCGCTGCAGTGAGCGCGCGAACGATATTCGGCGTCTTGCTCGCCGTGACGCTACTGCCCACCGGGGCGCAAACGCCCGCGCCGGCGCAGCCGGCCGAGCAGACGGCAAAGCCGCACCCGCCGCTCAAGCTGCGCCTGGACGAAGCGGAGTTGCGCTCCCTGATCACGACTACGCCGACAGAGGCCGAGAAGAAGCGCGACGACGCGGGCCTGCCGTCGCTGGGCGGCAAGCCGTCGCCTGCCCTCGAACGCAAGCCCTCCGACGTCGTCCCCAAGGACCAGACCCCGGGCCTCTAGCATGGGCGCCGAAGCACGCATCCGAGAGCTGCAGCTCGAGCTGAAGGCACCGTCGCAGCCGGTGGCGAACTACGTGAACGCGGTGCGCACCGGCAATCTGCTGTTCCTCGCGGGCAAGGGCCCGCGCGGCGTGAAGGGCAAAGTGGGCCGCGAGTTCACCGCCGAGCAGGCCTACCAGCATGCGCGCGCGGTCGGTATCGATCTCCTGGCGGTGATGCGCGCCGAGCTCGGCAGCCTGGACAAGGTGCGCCGGGTGGTCAAGCTGCTGGGGATGGTCAACGCGGTGCCCGAGTTCGAGGACCAGCCCAAGGTGATCAACGGCTGCTCGGATCTTTTCGTGCAGGTATTCGGCGATCGGGGCAAGCACGCCCGCTCCGCGGTGGGCATGGGCTCGCTGCCCATGGGGATCCCCGTGGAGATCGAATGCATCGTGGAGGTCGAATGAATCGCTGGTTCGCCGTCGCGCTCGCGCTGCCCTTCGCGGCGCTCGCGCAGAGCTGGGGGCCGCGCTCCCTGGAAGAGCTCAAGCAGGAAACGCTGCGGCGCGCCGAGCGCAACCTGTATCCTCTTACCGGCATCAAGGCCGAGGATGGACGCGAAGCGATGGCGAGCCTGCAGAGCCTCGAGCCTGACGACTGGGCGGCGGCGTGGAGTCGCATCGGCGAGCGCTACTTCGCGCGGGGCGACTACCTCCACGCATGGCAGGTCTTCAACATCGGACGCTGGCCAAGCGAGCGGCTCTCCACTGGCAAGCACAAGGCCTACGCGCGCGCGCTCGACGCGTTCCAGGCGTACGGGAAATCGCTCAATCCGCCGATCGAGACGGTGCGCATTCCGTTCGACGGCAAGGAGATCGTCGCGTACCTGCGGCTGCCACGCGCGTCTGGACCGATGCCGCTGGTCTTCGGCATAAACGGGCTCGATTCGCGCAAGGAGGAAGTGATCGCGCGAGCCGACGGCTATCTCAACGCGGGCGTCGGCGTGTTCGCGATCGACATGCCGGGCACCGGGCAGGCGCCGATCCTCATCGATGTCGGCGCGGAGCGCATGTTCTCCGCCGCGCTCGACTACCTGGCGACGCGCCGGGACATCGATGCGAAGCGCATCGTCGTGCAGGGGCGAAGCTGGAGCGGCTACTGGGCGGCCGTGCTTGCGTACACGGAGAAGGATCGCATTCGCGGCGCCGTGGTCCACGGCGTCGGCATCCACGACTACTACGCACCCGAGTGGCAGAAGAAGGCGTTCTCGACGCGCGAATATCTCTTCGACATCTACCCGGCGCGCGCATCGGTGTACGGCACGAAGACGATGGAGGAATTCCTCGCGTACGGGCCGCGCCTGTCGCTCGTGGCGCGCGGCCTCATCGACAAGCCCTCCGCGCCGATGCTGCTCGTGAACGGCGAGCGCGATACGCAGCAGCCGATCGCCGATCTCTATCTCCTGATGAAGCACGGCGACCCGAAGGAAGTGTGGGTAAATCCGGAGGGCGGCCACATGGGCCGCTCGCAGCGCTGGCCGGAAGGCAAGGTGCTTGCCGAGGTGGTCGAGCCGTGGGTGCTGCGGCGCCTGGGCGTCGAGCGCACCATGCTCGCGCAAGCGGCGGCGAAGGACGCGGCGGAGAAGGACGCGCCGAAGCCGCCGCCATCGAAGCCGGGGCCAAGAGTGAGCGTCAAGCCGAAGGGCGGCACCGGCAGCAACGTCGGCGACGATGCGCCGGGCGGCGGCGCGCGAAGCGCCGAGCCCACGAAGGGTGGCACGCCCGGCACGCCGTCGGGATCGTTCACCGGAGCGCCGCCAAAACCGTAGCGCGGCGCGATGGTAGGATGCGCCGGGGGTAACCAAAACAGCGGATGAACCGCGCGCAGCTCCTCGCCTGTCCCGAGTGTGATCTCCTGCAGCACGATGCTCCATTGCCGCGCCCGCGCAAGGCGCTGTGCGCGCGCTGCGGTGCGGTGCTCTACCAGCGCGCGCGCGGCGGGCTCGAGCGTACGCTCGCCCTGACCGTCACCGCGCTCGTTCTGCTCGCGCTGGCGAACGCCTTCCCGATCCTCACGCTCGAGCTGCAGGACGAGCGCACCACGGCGACGCTGGCCGGCGCGGCCGCCGCGCTCTGGTCGCAGGGCATGCCGCTCGTCGCGATGCTGGTGCTCTTCATGGCGCTCGTCATGCCGCTCGCCGAGCTCGCGGCGCTCGCCTACCTGCTAGTGCCGCTCGCGCGCGGCAGCCGCGCGCCCGGCTTCGGCACGGTGTTCCGCCTGCTGCAGTTCGCGAGCCGCTGGGGCACGGTAGAGGTTTTCGTGCTCGGCGCGCTGGTCTCGCTGGTGAAGCTTGGCCATGTCGCCGACGTCGAGCCGGGCGTGGCGCTCGGCTCCTACGGCGCGCTGATGCTCGTCATGGCGGCAATCGAGGCGAGCTTTGATCCGCGCGAGCTCTGGTCGCGGCGTGCCCGCGCTGCCATGCTCGGCTCGCCTTCCGGAAGCCCGGATCGATCGGGCATTGCTGGGCCTACCTCGTCGCGGCGATGGCGCTCTACGTGCCGGCGAACACACTGCCGATCATGCACACGAGCTCGCTCTTCGGCTCGTCGGAAGACACCATCCTGAGCGGCGTGCTCTTCCTGTGGGAATCGGGCTCATGGGTGCTCGCGCTCATCGTGTTCCTCGCGAGCATCGTGATCCCGCTCGTCAAGATCATCGCGCTCGCGGTGCTCGCCGCAAGCGTGCAGCTCGGCTGGCGCGCGCGCCGCGGCGAGCGCGCGCGGCTCTACCGACTGGTGGAATCGATCGGCCGCTGGTCGATGCTCGACATCTTCGTGGTGGCGCTCCTCGTCGCGCTGGTGCAGCTCACCGCGCTCGCCGCCGTGCGCGCCGGGCCGGCCGCGCCCGCGTTCGGCGCGGTCGTGGTGCTGACCATGGCGGCGGCGCAGAGCTTCGATCCGCGGCTCATCTGGGATGGTGAACGGCCCGCCGCCTGAGCGCATTCCCGAGGCCTTGCCGGCGCCAAAGGCCGGCCGTTCGTTTCCGCTCGTCTGGGTCGTGCCGGCGGTGGCACTCGCCATCGGCGCCTGGCTTGCCGTCAGCAGCTGGCTCGACCACGGGCCGGTGGTCGAGATCCACTTCGGCACCGCCGAAGGCCTGCAGGCCGGCAAGACGCGGATCAAGTACAAGGACGTCGACGTCGGCCACATCGGCGCGATCAGCCTCGCCGCCGATCTCACCGGCGTGGTAGCAACGGCGCATCTCAGCAAGGGCGCGGAGAAGCTCCTCGTCGAAGACACGCGCTTCTGGGTGGTGCGGCCGCGCATCTCCGGTAGCACCGTTTCGGGCCTGCAGACGCTGCTTTCGGGCACCTACGTCGCCGTGGACGTCGGCAAGTCGACGCAGCGCCGGCGGCTCTTCATCGGTCTCGAGCAGCCGCCCGCCTTCACCACCGACGCGCCCGGCCGGCAGCTCGCCTTGCGCTCGGAGGACATCGGCTCGCTCGACATCGGCTCACCGGTCTATTACCGGCGGCTGCAGGTCGGCCAGGTGGCCGCCTATGCGCTCGAGGGCGACGGCAAGGCGGTGAAGGTGACCGTCTTCGTCAACGCGCCCTACGACCGCTTTGTCACGGCGGCGAGCCGTTTCTGGCACGCGAGCGGCGTCGATCTCGCGCTCGACGCCGAGGGCGTGCGGGTGAAGACCGAGTCGCTGGTATCGCTCGCCGTGGGCGGCATCGCCTTCGACACGCCGCTCGACGAAGCGGAGCCGGCGTCAATCCCACCCGACATGGTGTTCGAGCTGCACCGCAGCCAGGCGCGCGCGAACAAGAACCCGGACCGCCTTGCCGACAGCTACGTGCTCGTCTTCAACCAGTCGGTGCGCGGGCTGCAGCCCGGCGCGCCGGTCGACTTCCGCGGCATCGTGGTCGGTGAGGTGGCCGCCATCCACACGCAATACGATCCGCAGAACGAGCGCATCTCGATCCCGGTCGAGATCCGCGTCTACCCGGAGCGCTTCACCTCGCGTCTGCGCGGCGGCGCGCCGAAAGCCGGCCGGCTCGGCAAGGACGGCAAGTTCGTGGCGCGCCTGGTCGAGCGCGGCCTGCGCGCGCAGCTGCGCACCGCGAGCCTGCTCACCGGCCAGCTCTACGTCGCGCTCGATTTTTTTCCGGACGCGCCGCGCGCGAGCCTCGACCTCGCCCAGTCGCCGCCCGAGCTGCCCACCACGGCGAGCGCGCTCGAAGATCTGCACACCACGCTTGTCGGGATGGCCGGCAACTTCAACCGCACGCTGCAGACCCTGGACGCGCTGGTGAAGCGCCTCGACACCGAGCTTGCGCCCGAGGCGCGCGCGACGCTCGCCGAGATGCGCAAGGCGCTCGCCGAGACGACCAAGACCATGGGCGATGCGAGCCGCACCTTCGCGAGCGCCGAGAAGAGCCTCGCGCCCGACTCGGCGCTTTTCGGCGAGCTGCAGGACGCGGCGCGCGAGTTCGCGCGCACCGCGCAGAGCCTGCGCACGCTCGCCGATTACCTGGAGCGCAATCCGCAGGCGCTGCTGCGGGGCAAGAGCGCCGACGCGCAATGATCCGGCTCATGTTTCTCCTGAGCGTCGTCTTGGCGGGTTGTAGCGCACCAGCGCGCGAGCGCTTCTATACGCTGGATGCGCCCGAGCCGCCGGTCGCGGCGCCGGAAGCTGCCTCGGTCGCGGTCGGACCCGTCAGCGTGCCGGAGATGGTCGATCGGGCGCAGCTCGTGGTGCGCACGACGGCCAACGAAGTCATTATTGCGGAGCAGGCACGCTGGGCCGAGCCGCTGCGCACCGCTATCGGCCGCGTCGTCGCCGCCAATCTCGCAGCCGAGCTCGGCATGCGCCTCGCCGGGCCGGCGCGCAATGCCGATGCTGATTACCGCGTGACGCTCGACATCCTGCGCTTTGATTCAGGGCCGGACCAGGCCGTGCTGATTGACGCCGCCTGGACCGTGATCGGACCGAAAGGCGTGCGGCGCACCGGGCGCTCGGTGGTGCACCAGAAGGTGGCAACGAAGTTCTACGACGCGCTCGCCGCGGCGCATAGCACGGCGCTTGCCGGCATAAGCCGGGAGATTGCCGCGGCGATCAAAAAGCCGTAATTCCGATCCAGAGTTGGGCCGCAATTTTCTGCCGCGAAGTAATTGCGACCCTGGATCGGAATTCCTAGATGGTCATTACGCTCTTGCGGTAGAACTTAAGCTCCTGGATCGACTCATGGATGTCGGCGAGGGCCTCGTGCCTGCCTTCCTTGGCGAAGCCCTTCATGAGCTCGGGCTTCCAGCGGCGTACGAGCTCCTTCAGCGTGGAAACGTCGAGGTTGCGGTAATGGAAATGCGCCTCCAGCCGCGGCATCCAGCGCGCGAGGAAGCGCCGGTCCTGGCAGATCGAGTTGCCGCACATCGGCGAGTTGTTCGCCGGCACATGCTGCTCGAGGAACTGGAGCGCGGCGCGCTCCGCGTCCGCTTCGCTCAAGCTAGAGGCGCGCACGCGGTCGATGAGGCCGCTCTTCTTGTGCGTGCTCCTGTTCCACGTATCCATGGCCTCCAGTACCTCGTCGGGCTGGTGCACCACCAGCACCGGGCCTTCGGCCACCAGCTCGAGCTGCGGGTCGGTCACCAGCATCGCGATCTCGATGATGCGGTCGGCATCGGGCTGCAGGCCCGTCATTTCCATGTCGATCCAGATCAGGTTGTTGGGATCGCCGGCCATGGCTTATTCTAGCCGCCGCGTGCCGAACGCCCTGACCTGGCTTTTTCTTGTCGCGCTCGGCGCGGCAAGCGTGACGCGGCTGTGGCTCGCGGCGCGGCAGATCCGCCACGTGAGCGCGCACCGCGCGAGCGTCCCCCCGAGCTTCGCCGACTCGATCCCGCTCGCCGCTCACCAGAAAGCGGCCGACTACACCGCGGCGAAGACGCGCCTCGGCATGATCGATCTCGCGGTAGGCGTGGCGACGCTCCTTGTCTTGACCCTCGGCGGCCTGATCCAGTGGCTTTCGCAGGCGTGGAGCGCGCTCTTCGCCACCGGCTCGATCGCGCACGGCACGGCGCTTCTCCTCAGCATCGTGTTCGTGCAGGCGCTCATCGGCCTGCCGCTCGTGGCGTACCGCACCTTCGGCATCGAGGCGCGCTACGGCTTCAACCGCATGACGGTGCGCCTGTTCATTGCCGACCTCGTGCGGCACGCGGTCGTCGGCCTCGTGCTCGGCGTGCCGCTCCTACTCGCGGTGCTGTGGCTGATGGGCAAGATGGGGACGTACTGGTGGCTCTACGTATGGCTCGTCTGGGTCGCGTATTCGGCGGCGCTCGTCATGATCTATCCGGCATTCATCATGCCTTTTTTCAACAAGTTCACGCCGATCACCGAGGGCGAGCTCGCGTCGAGGGTGGCGCGGCTCCTCGAGCGCTGCGGCTTCAAGTCGAGCGGCCTGTACCTCATGGACGGCTCGAAGCGCTCGAGCCACGGCAACGCTTTCTTCACCGGTTTCGGCGCGGCGAAGCGCATCGTGCTCTTCGATACGCTGGTGAGCCGGCTGCAGCCGCCGGAGGTCGAGGCGGTGCTCGCGCACGAGCTCGGCCACTACCGCCTGCACCACATCACGAAGCAGATGGCGCTCTCCGCCGTAATCAGCCTCGCGGTGCTCGCGGTGCTCGGCCAGCTCATCGACCGCGACTGGTTCTACACCGGCCTCGGCGTCGCGACGCCGAGCCACGCCGCGGCGCTCGCGCTTTTCATGATGGTGCTGCCCGAGTTCCTGTTTTTCGTCCAACCCCTGACGAGCCGCTATTCGCGCCGGCGCGAGTACGAGGCCGACGCCTATGCGGTGAGCCATGCGAGCCCGCAGGAGCTCGTGCGCGCGCTGGTGAAACTCTACAAGGACAATGCGGCGACGCTCACCCCCGACCCGCTGCATTCCGCGTTCTATGATTCGCACCCGCCGGCCGCGATGCGCATCGCCCGGCTGGCCGAGCTGAGGAGCCCCTGATGAGCGAACTGGCGACCAGGAAATGCAAGCCGTGTGAAGGCAACGTCGCGCCCTACACTGCGCAGCAGGCGAAAGATATGCTGAAGCAGGTGAAGGGCTGGACCATCGACGAGGGCAAGCTGGTCAAGGTGTACCCGTTCACGAACTACTACCAGACGATGGCGTTCGTGAACGCGCTCGCCTGGATCTCGCACCGCGAGGATCATCACCCCGACCTGCTGGTGGGCTACAACAAGTGCCGCGTCGAGTACATGACCCACGCGATCGGCGGGCTCTCGGAGAACGATTTCATCTGCGCCGCGAAGTGCGACGCGCTCTTCAACATCTGATGAAGCGCGTCTTCGGCTCCTTCAACCAGACCACCGTCTATCACGCGAGAAATCTGCTCGAGGCCGCAGGCATCCCAGTGCTGGTGCGCAACGCCGCCCTCTCCTCGGCCATGGGAGAGCTGCCGCCGGCGGAATGCGAAGCACAGCTCTGGGTGCTGGACGATGCGGATGCGCCGCGCGCCGCGGAGCTGCTCCGCCCGCCCGCGGCAGGACCCGATTGGACATGCGCCTGCGGCGAGCGGCTGGGCGCGCAGTTCACCCAGTGCTGGCGCTGCGGCGCGGATCGACGGGTGTAGCCGAAGGCGCACGCCGGTTACCGCGGTAGGAGGTGATGCGGTAGCCGGGAACGAGCGCGACCACGGCGTTATCCGGAATGTCTTCCCCGACCACGGCATTCGGGCCGATCTTGACGTTGTTGCCGATGCGAATCGGGCCGAAGATGCGCGCGCCAGGCGCGATATAGACATCGTCGCCGATGACCGGCGCGCCGTGTGCGGAAGCGCCGATGGTCACCTGCTGTGACAGCGCGCAATTGCGCCCGATCACCGCGCGCCGTGACACGGTGATGCCGCCGAGGTGGCCGACGTACAGGCCGGACCCGATGCTCGCGGCGCGCGAGATCTCGATGCCCCAGCAGACGCGCACGAGGAGGTACAGGAACTGGTAGACGATGCCGAGCAGCACGCGCACGAGCGCCGGCTGCCCAAGCGCCCAGCGTCCGAACCGATAGACGAGCACCGCGTGGAAGCCCGGAGCGCACAGCGCATGCAGCGAGCGGTGCGCCGCGCGGCCTTGCAGCGCCGCGCGCGCGCGCGCGAAATCGGCGCGCAGGTTCTCCATGAGCGCCATGTTATCGAGGCAGTTCGCCCGCTGCCCTAGTTCGACCGGCCTATAGGAGCCGCGCCACCGTCAGGATCACCAGGGCGAACACCCAGACGACGACCGCGCGCCACAGGAGCCCGACGGTGCTGTCGAGGAACGGACCCTCCGCCGGCTCGCCGAGGCCGAGCTCGGGGCGCGGCTGCATGCCCTCTACGTCCTGCACCGGCATTCCGAGGCGCACGCCCATGGCGCCGGCCCCCGCGGCAAGCACGATGCCGGCGTTCGGATCGAGCCAGGTGCGCGCCTGCGTGCGCCAGCAATACACCGCGTCCTCGAAGTCGCCCACCACGGCGAACGCCGCAGCGGTGAGCCGCACCGCCGGCCAGTCGAGCAGGTGGAACGCGCGGTTGGCGAACTCGCCGAAGCCGCCGAGATCCTTCCAGCGCCAGGCGAAGTAGGCGGCGAGGCGGTAGAGCACGGCGCCGCTCGGGCCCGGCAGCAGCAAGTACCACAGCAGCACGCCGAACACGTGCCGGTGCGAGGCAAGGAGCGCCTCCTCGATGGTGAGCCGGATGAGCTCCTCGCGCGGGCGCACCACGCCAGAGGCGCCACGCCACTGCTCGAGCGCGGCACGCGCCCGCTCGATGTCCCCGGACTTCACCCGAGCGCGAGGAGCCCCTGCAGCGCGTAGAGCGCGAGATGCAGCGCGAGCGCGAGCGCCACCGGCGGCAGCACGGCGACGAGCCAGGCCATCACGCCGTGGTGGCGCTCGCCGCCATTGAACGACTGTTCGAGCCAAGCCGCCCACGCGCCGAGCGTGCCCTGCACCGCCGGGCGGTGGCCGAGGGGCCGCCATTGCTCGATGACGAGCGCGGCGATGATCGCGACAATGCTCATCGACGCATTCTAGGCGGCGAGCCGGCGGTAAAGATTGATCAGCATCCCTGCGGTGGCGCCCCAGATGGTGCGGCCGTGGTGCTCGATCACGTAGTACGTGGCCATGCGCGCGCCGAGCTGGCGGCTCTCGCGACGGTGGTTCGCTGAATCGAGCAGGAAAGCGAGCGGCACCTCGAACACCTCGTCGACCTCGCGCGCATCGGGCACAAGCTCGAGCGGCGGCTGGATGAGCCCGATCACCGGCGTCACGCGAAACCCGGTGCGCGTGTAGTACTCGGGCAGCCGTCCGAGCACCTCCACGCGGGCGGGCGGCAGGCCGATCTCTTCCGCGGCTTCGCGCAACGCCGTGTGCTCGGGGCTTGCGTCGTCCGGCTCGGCGCGGCCGCCGGGAAAGCTCACCTGGCCCGAGTGCGCCTTGAGCTGCGTGGTGCGCCGCGTGAAAAGCACGGTGAGTCCTTCGGCATGCGCAATGATCGGCACCAGCACCGCCGCCGGTGTGATGCCCGCAGTCTCGCGCTCCGCCCGGTCATCGCCGTAGATCGACGTCGCGGCCGCCGGGCGCGCGAGGCGCCGGCGGAGCTCCGCGACGTCGAGATCCATCGCTACGGAACGAGAATCACCGAGCCGGTGGTCTTGCGCCCTTCGAGGTCGCGATGGGCGTTGGCCGCCTCCTCGAGCTTGTAGCGCGCGGTGGTCTCGATCTTCACGGCGCCCGACTTCACCGCGTTGAAGAGCTCGTTCGAGCGCTTGACCAGGTCGGCGCGCGCAGCGATATAGGTCGCGAGCGTGGGCCGCGTAACGTAGAGCGAGCCCTTGGTGGAGAGGATGCCGAGGTTCACCGGGGGCACCGCGCCCGAGGCGTTGCCGAAGGACACCATCAGCCCGCGCGGCTGCAGGCACTCGAGCGAGCCATCCCAGGTCGACTTGCCGACCGCGTCGTAGACCACCGCAAGTTTCTTCCCCTTGGTGATCTCCTTCACCTTCTCGACGAAGTTCTCGCTGCTGTAGTTGATGACGTGCTTGTAGCCGTGGGCTTTGGCGAGCTTCGCTTTTTCGTCGGAGCCGACCGTGCCGATGGTGGTCACGCCGAGCTTTTTCAGCCACTGGCCGGCAATCATTCCGACGCCGCCGGCGGCCGCGTGCCAGAGCACCGTCTCGCCTTTCTTGACTTTGTAGGTGGAGAAGATGAGGTAGTGCACGGTCATGCCCTTGAGCAGCATCGATGCGGCCTGCTCGTCGCTGATGCCCTTGGGCACTTTCACCACGCGCTCCGCGGGCACGAGCCGCGCCTCGCAGTAGGAGCCGGGGAGCCCGGTATAGGCGACGCGGTCGCCCATCTTGAGATCCTTGACGCCCTTGCCGAGCGCTTCCACCACGCCCGCGCCTTCGTTGCCGGCGATCGCCGGCGTCTGCATCGGGTAGAGCCCGGAGCGCTGATAGGTGTCGACGAAGTTGACGCCGATCGCGGTATGCCGGATGCGGATCTGTCCCGGCGCCGGATCGCTCACCGGCACGTCGTCGACCTGCAGCACCTCGGGACCGCCCTGCCTGTGAAAACGGATTGCCTTTGCCATTCGCTCGTCTCCGGTGGATTGAACTGCCTATTTTTTGCGCGGTGCTTCGCCGCCGCCGGCGTCGCGCATCGCCCGCAGCGCGGCGCGCTGCAGCTCGAGGCCCTGGATGGAGAACTTCACCATGTTGAGGTTCATGTTGAGCCAGGCCTCGACCGAGCGCAGCTCGGCGATGCGCTTCTCTACTTCCTGCGGATCGAAGGTCGGCATCGCCATGCCGGGCAGCGGCACGCCCAAGCCGCCCCACAGGCGCCGGAACATCTCGAAGGGGTCCTGCGGCGGCGGCTCGTCAGGCATACGCCCGTGCCTCCGGCGTGGCGAAGAAATCGCGCACCTCGGCTTCGCGGCTGATGGTGTCCTGGTAGCCGAGATCGATGAGCGCGCGGCAGAACGACTCTTCGAAGAGCAGATAGCTCGCCAGGTTCGAGCCCGAGCGGTTCAGCGCGCCGGTTGGCTTGAGGATGAAGCGCACGGTGCCCGGCAGCTCGTGCAGGAAGCGCGCGGCGATGCGCTCGATCGGCTGAGACGGCGTGATGAAGAGCACCTTCACCGGCCGGAGCTTCACGCTGGACTCGGCAAGCCGCTCCTGCGGGATGAGCTTCACGGTACGGTTGATGCGCTCCAGGCGCTCGATGTCCACGGCGAGGCTGTCGAGGAAGATGGAGTTGAGCGCGTGGCCCGCGACCTGCGCGAGGGAGGGGTAGATCGTCGAGCGCGCGCGGTTCGCCTCCTGCGCCCGGCGTCCGGTGCCGACGATCAGCACGCGGTCGGCGCCCAGATGCAGCGCCGGTGACACCGGCGCGATCTGGCGCATCGAGCCGTCGCCGAAATACTCGCGATGGACCTTCACCGCGGGGAAGATGAAGGGCAGCGAGGCGGAGGCAAGCAGGTAGTCGGCGTTCAGCGTCACCGCGGCGCCGATGCGCTGGTTGCGCTCCCAGCCGATGAGGTCGCTGCCACCCTGGAAAAACGACACGCTCTGCCCGGTGGTATAGCCGGAAGCGGTCACGCACACGGCGTAGAGCGAGCCGGCATCGATGTTCGCCTGGATGCGCTCGAACGGCAGGTTCCTCGCCAGCATCGCCGCGAGCGGCGTGTTGTCGAGAAGCGAGATCGGGTTGTGGCGCGAGACGAGCATCATCGCCGCGAGCCAGCGCGCGCCGCTCTTCATGATGTGCCAGGCATCCGTGCGGTAGATGTGGTGGCAATGCATGTTCTCCCACTGCTCGAGGAGCGTCGCCACCGCGCCCGAGAAGTCGTCGGCGAAGACGGCGAGCGTCGTCGCGTTGATCGCGCCGGCGGAGGTACCGCAGACGATCGGGAACGGATTCTTCTTCGGCCCGCCCAGCACGTCGCGCACCGCTTTCACCACGCCGACCTGGTAGGCGGCGCGCGCGCCGCCGCCGGTGAGCACCAGGCCCGCCCGCGGCGGCGAGCGTCCCGCATGCAGGGGCGCGATGGTGGCGCTGAGCGCGTCCATCAGAAGAGACTCTCCTGGGGACGCGGCGCGTTGGCGTCCGCCACGGCGAGCGCGGTCATGTTGACGATGCGGCGCACGGTGGCCGAGGGCGTGAGGATGTGCGCCGGGCGCGCGGCGCCGAGCAGCATCGGCCCGACGGTGACGCCGCCGCCGGCGGCGGTCTTCAGCAGGTTGAACGAGATGTTCGCCGCGTCGAGCGTCGGCATCACCAGCAGGTTCGCTTCCCCGCGCAGCCGCGCGCGCGGAAAGACGCGCATGCGGATCTCCTCGGAGAGCGCGGCATCGCCGTGCATCTCGCCCTCGACCTGCAGGTCGGGCGCGCGCTCGGTGATGAGCGCGAGCGCGGCGCGCATCTTGCGCGCCGCGGGCGTGTCGACCGAGCCGAAGTTGGATGCGGAAAGGAGCGCCACCTTCGGCACGATGCCGAAGCGGCGCACCTCGTCGGCGGCAAGCAAGGTCATCTCGGCGATGTGCTCGGCGTCCGGGTCGTTCGTCACGTAGGTGTCGCAGATGAACACCGTGCGCGAGGGCAGGATGATGGCGTTCATCGCCGCGTAGTGGCGCGCGCCGGGCCGCAGGCCGATCACCTGGTCGATGTAGCGCATGTGCTCGGCGAACATGCCGAGCGTGCCGCAGATCAGGGCGTCGGCCTCGCCCTTGTGGATCATCATGGTGCCGATGAGGGTGGTGCTGCGGCGCATCTCGATGCGCGCGTATTCCGGCGACACGCCGCGGCGCTCGGCGAGGCGCTGGTACGTCGTCCAGTAATCGCGGTAGCGCGCATCGAACTCCGGGTTGACGAGCTCGACTTCCTTCCCCGGGCGCACCCGCAGCCCGAGGCGCTCGAGGCGCTGCTCGACCACCTGCGGCCGGCCGACGAGGATCGGTCTTGCCAGGCCTTCGTCGACCACCACCTGCACCGCGCGCAGCACGCGCTCGTCCTCGCCTTCGGCGTAGACCACGCGCCGCGGCTGCGCTTTCGCCGCGCTGAAGAGCGGCTTCATGATGAGGCCGGACTGGTAGACGAAATGCGAGAGCGACTGCCGGTAGGCCTCCACGTCGGCAATCGGGCGTGTCGCGACACCGGATTCCATCGCCGCTTGCGCCACCGCGGGCGCGACGCGCGCGATGAGCCGCGGGTCGAACGGCCGCGGGATGATGTACTCGGGCCCGAAGCTGATCGTCTCGATGCCGTAGGCAAGCGCCACCTGCTCGGAGGTCTCGGCTTGTGCGAGCTCGGCGATGGCGCGCACCGCGGCGAGCTCCATTTCCGTCGTGATGGTGGTGGCGCCGACATCCAGCGCTCCCCGGAAGATGAATGGGAAGCAGAGCACGTTGTTCACCTGGTTCGGATAGTCCGAGCGCCCGGTGGCGATGACGCAATCGGGGCGCGCCTCGCGCGCGAGCTCGGGCGAGATCTCCGGCTCCGGGTTGGCGAGCGCGAGGATCAGCGGGCGCTCGGCCATCTTCTTCACCATGGCGCTCTTCAGCACGCCGCCCGCCGAGAGGCCGAGGAACACGTCGGCGCCGCCGATCACCTCGTCGAGCGTGCGCGCGCGCGTGTCCTTCGCGTAGCGCTCCTTGTCCGGATCCATCAGTTCGCGCCGGCCGTTGTAGACCACGCCCTTGATGTCGGTGACGACGATGTTGGCGAGCGGCAGCCCCATCTTCTGCAGGAGATCGAGGCACGCGAGCGCCGCCGCGCCGGCGCCCGACGCGACGAGCTTCACCTCCCCGATGCGCTTGCCGACGACCTTGAGGCCGTTGTACACGGCGGCGCCCACCGTGATGGCCGTGCCATGCTGGTCATCGTGGAACACGGGAATGCGCATGCGCTTTCGCAGCAGCCGCTCCACGGTGAAGCATTCGGGCGCCTTGATGTCCTCGAGGTTGATGGCGCCGAACGTGGGCTCGAGCGCGGCGATGATGTCGACCAGCTTTTCAGGGTCGCGCTCGTCGATCTCGATGTCGAAGCAGTCGATGCCCGCGAATTTCTTGAAGAGCACCGCCTTGCCCTCCATCACCGGCTTCGCGGCGAGCGGCCCGATCGCGCCCAGACCGAGCACCGCGGTGCCATTGGTGATGACGCCAATCAGGTTCGAGCGCGAGGTGTAGTGCACCGCGCAGGCGGCATCGCGCACGATCTCCTCGCAGACGGCCGCCACACCGGGGGAGTAGGCGAGCGCGAGATCGCGCTGGTTGGTGAGCTGCTTGGTGGGCAGGATCGAGAGCTTGCCCGGCGGCGCGCGGCGATGGTACTCGAGGGCGCTCTTCTTCAGCTGCTCGTCCACGCAACGATTCTATAGCAGGGGGCAGACCGTAGAATGGCTCACCGCCCATGGTGACGGCGCGCCGCGCTGCGGAAATCGCACCTTTCGAAGTGATGGAGGTGCTCTCGCGCGCGCAGGCGCTCGAGCGCGCCGGCCGCCACGTCGTGCACATGGAGATCGGCGAGCCGGACTTCACCGCGCCCGAGCCGGTGGTGGAAGCAGGCGTGCGCGCGCTTCGCGAAGGTCGCACGGCTTACACCGCGACGCTCGGTCTTACGGCGCTGCGCGAGGCGATCGCGCAGCATTATGCGAGTAGGTTCGGCGCCGATTTGCCGCCCGAGCGCGTGGTGATCACGGCCGGTGCTTCGGGCGGCCTCCTCACCGTCGCCGCGCTTTACGTCGATGCGCTTGACGAGGTGCTGGTGCCCGACCCTGGTTATCCGGGTTACCGCCATTTCGTGCGCGCGTTCGAGGGCCGCGCGCGGCCGCTCGCCGTAACCGCCGCGCACAACTTCCAGCCGACGGCGGCGATGGTGCGCGAAGCGTGGACCGCGCGCACCAAGGCGCTCATCCTCGGCACGCCGTCCAATCCGACGGGCACGCTCATCTCGCGCAGCGAGTTGGAGGCGATCGCGCGCTTCATCGCGGAGCGCGGCGGCGTGCTGATCGTCGACGAGATCTACCAGGGCCTGAGCTACGGAGCCGAGCCCTGGACCGCGCTCGGGCTGCCGGGCGAGGTGGTGGTGATCAACAGCTTCTCGAAGTACTTCTGCATGACCGGCTGGCGCTTGGGCTGGGCGGTGCTGCCTGCGCAGGCGGTGCGCGGCTTCGAGAAGCTGGCGCAGCATCTTTTCATCTCGGCGCCATCGGTGGCGCAGCATGCCGCCTGCGCAGCGTTCGGCCCCGAGTCGCTCGCCATCCTGGAAGCGCGGCGCCGCGAATTCGCCCGCCGTCGCGACGTGCTGCTGCCGGCGCTCAAGGCCGCGGGCCTTGCCGTGCCGGCGGAGCCGCGCGGCGCGTTCTACATCTATGCCGATTGCGCGCGCGATGCGCGCGAGTATTGCCTGCAGCTACTGGAGCGCGAGGCGGTGGCGGCGACGCCGGGCGTGGACTTCGGCGCGAACGGCACGTCGCACCATGTGCGCTTCGCCTATACCCGCGCGATGGCGGATATCGAGGAGGCGGCGCGCCGCATCAGACGGTTTGCTGTTTCCTTGCCTTCTGCCTGAGGAATTCGAGGCGCGCGCGCTCGGCGAAGACCTTGGTGGAGTACTGCCCGCTCGGCTCGTCGAACGCGCCGGCGTACATCTGCAGCGCGGCCTCGGTGTCGCGGCAGCGCCGCTGGTACTCGCGCAGGATCTGGGCGCCGACCTGGATGTTCACTTCGGGCTCGAGCAGCGCTTCCTCACCGCCGAGCTCGGCGAGCTTGTCGAGGTGGTACTTGGGCATCACCTGCATCAGGCCCTTTGCCCCGACCACGCTTTCCGCCACCGGGTTGTAGCGCGACTCGATCGCCATCACGGCAAGGATCAGAAGGGGGTCCACGTTGTACTGCTCCCCCGCCCGGTAGGCCACAGCGACGTAATTCGCCACCGCGGCATCGGAGACACGGTAGCGCTTGGCGATGAACTCGGTGATTGCGCGCTGCTCTCGCTCGAGAGGCGTCTCCGCGAAAGCCTGGATGGCGCCCGAGACCGCCACCGCAGGCTCGAAGACGCCGTCCCCATACCACCTCGCTCCGTCCCCGTGCAGGGGGAGGAGCAACAGGCCGCCGACGGCGGCAATGCCGGTGAACGCAAGCAGGCTCTTCGCGCCGGCGCAGGCGCGTGCCAACAGCGATGCAACCATAGGCCACCTCCTGCCCCGGCCCTGTTCCGACTTGGGATTCGGCAACCCTCCTCTAGGGGACGCCGACCGGGGCTCGACGGTTTAACGCAGCACCGTGGTACCTCGTGCTGTTGCACTGCAGCGCTTGAATCTTATGCGGAAATATTTAACGCTGTCAATCACTTCTGACGTTTCGCGACGTTCACCCAAGTCGTTGCGAAACGACCCGATCTGGCGGCTTTCGGAGCCGAACGGCCGTTAAAATGAGGCTTCTCAGTGAAGCCTCGCGGACCGGCCGAGGTCTCGTTCTTGGGCCGATTGGACCCGAGCCGGTCCGCTGAGCTTCGAGGGCCAGGCAAGCGCTTCGCTGCTTGCCCCTTTCCTGCGGGTGCCCGGCCCTAAGGCCGGGACCCCGTCGGGAAAGGCCACGCGGCTGCTGGATTCAGCGCGGGTCGCGCGCCGGTGGTTCCAGCGTCCGACGGTGCTGCTGGCGCAGGCGCCGTCGGTTCCGCCGTGCTGGCCGTGGGTGTGGCGGCTTTCATCGCCTTTTTCTTTTTTCCCGCCTTTTTCTTTTTCTTGGCGGATTTCTTTGCTGCCGCCTTTTTATTACCCGTTTTTTTTAATGCTCTCTTCTTCTTTCCTGATGCTTTCTTTTTCTTCTTTTTCTTGCCGCCTTTTTTCGCTTTCTTCTTCGCCATGCTTTGCTCCTTCAAGGTAGTTGAACAAAGAAGCCCGGGCGCCTAGCGCGCCGGACTATCCAACCGCCGGCGGGGGATTGCCGCCGCCGGCATGCTGAATGGGGTGGGTACGGGAGGCGAGGTCCTGGTAGAGGACGTCGCTGTCGAGCCGGATGCCGCCTTCCCAGGTGACGGTCGCGGTATGCGGGTCGACGCTCACCTTCTCGAACTCGCGCACATCGCGCCAGAGTTGGAACGCGCCGATCTCGAGCAGGTTGCCGAGGAACACCGAGCCCTCGAGTCCGTCCTCGAAGCGCAGCCACAGCTTGTAGTCCTCCTCGGCCTTGCATGCCGTAATTCTATGCATTTGGTCCCACTCCTCTTCCATATTCACTCCCAGTTGAGTGCGCCCCCGGTCTGGTACTCGATGACGCGAGTCTCGAAGAAGTTGCGCTCCTTCTTGAGGTCGATCATCTCGCTCATCCATGGGAAGGGGTTCTGCGCCCCGGCGTACAGGGTCTCGAGGCCGATCTGCTGGCAGCGCCGGTTGGCGATGAAGCGCAGGTACTCCTTGAACATCGGCGCATTCAAGCCGAGCACCCCGCGCGGCATGGTGTCCTCGGCGTAGCGGTACTCGAGCTCGACCGCCCGCCGGAAGAGCTCCTGCAGCTCCTCGCGGAAGGCCGGCGTCCACAGGCCGGGGTTCTCGAGCTTGATCTGGTTCACGAGGTCGATGCCGAAATTGCAGTGCATCGACTCGTCGCGCAGGATGTACATGTACTGCTCGGCCGCGCCGGTCATCTTGTTCTGGCGGCCAAGCGCCAGGATCTGCACGAAGCCGACGTAGAAGAAAAGGCCCTCCATCAGGCAGGAGAAAACGATCAGGCTGCGCAGCAGCGTCTGGTCGGCTTGCGGCGTGCCGGTGCGGAAGGCGGCATCGGTCAGCACATCGATGAAGGGCACCAGGAACTCGTCCTTGTCCCGGATCGACGCCACCTCGTGATAGGCGTTGAAGATCTCGGACTCCTCGAGATCGAGGCTTTCCACGATGTACTGGTAGGCGTGCGTGTGGATCGCCTCCTCAAACGCCTGGCGCAGCAGGTACTGGCGGCATTCCGGGGCGGTGATGTGCCGGTAGGTGCCGAGCACGATGTTGTTCGCGGCGAGCGAATCGGCGGTGACGAAGAAGCCGAGGTTCCTCTTGACGATGCGCCGCTCATCCTCCGAGAGGCCGCGCGCGTCCTTCCACAGCGCGATGTCGCGGCTCATGTTGATCTCCTGCGGCATCCAGTGGTTGGCGCAGGCAGAGAGGTACTTTTCCCAGGCCCACTTGTACTTGAACGGGACGAGCTGGTTGAGGTCGGCCTTGGAGTTGATGACGCGCTTGTCCTCCGCGGTGACGCGGCGGAAGGCGTTGCCCGCGGTGAAGCGGCTGTCGGCCGCCGCCGCCGCGGGCACGAAGCCGCTCTTGGGCTGAGGCGCGAGATCTTCGAACTTCAGCATGGCGAGCTATTTGTCCTGTGAGTTGCGCAGCGCCTGCGCAATGAGCAGCGTGCGCAGGCTGGCGAGCGGTTTTCCGTCCACCGGCCGGAATTCAGGCTTGTAGGTGCGGGCGAGCTCGCGCGCCGCGCTTTCGCGCTGCGCCGGCGTCGAGAACGACATCTCGTGCGTGGCGATATAGAGGTTCCAGTCGGTGCCCGCGATCGTCAGCCACTCCGGGTGGCGCGGATGGGCCTTGAGCAGCTCGGCGTCGAAGAGCTCCGCCTGGCCGAAATGAAGTGCCCGGAAGGTGAGGAGGCGCCATCCGGGCACTAGCACCGCGTACAAGCCCGCGCTTTTCGGCGGGGACCAGAGCGGCGCCAAGAAGGGACCGTTGAAGGCGAGGCTGCCGAGCGTGATCACTGGCAAGCCTCGCAGTCCGGGTTGTCGATTGCGCACACCTTGAGGTCGGCCTCTGCCGTCTCCCCGGCCGGGACGGCGTTGAGCGCGCCGGCCTTGGAGGTGGACTTTTCCGCGTGCGTCGCGCCCATGGCGCGCAGGTAGTAGGTGGTCTTCAATCCGCGCAGCCAGGCGAGCTTGTACGTCTCATCCAATTTTTTGCCGGACGCGCCTGCCATATAGATGTTTAGCGACTGCGACTGGTCGATCCACTTCTGGCGCCGCGCCGCGGCCTCGACCAGCCATTTGGGCTCGATCTCGAAAGCCGTGGCGTAGAGCTTGCGCAGGCCGCTCGGCACGCGGTCGATGCGGGCGAGGTTGCCGTCGAAGTACTTGAGGTCGGCGATCATCACCTCGTCCCACAGGCCCGCTTGCTTGAGGTCGTCGACCAAGTAGTCGTTGACCACTGTGAATTCGCCGGACAGGTTCGATTTCACGAACAGGTTCTGGTAGGTCGGCTCGATCGAGGCGGAGACGCCGACGATGTTGGCGATGGTGGCGGTCGGCGCGATGGCAAGGCAGTTGGAGTTGCGCATGCCGTGGCGCTTGATGCGGCTGCGCAGCGCCTCCCAGTCGAGGCTCGCCGAGCGGTCGAGCTCGACGTAGCCGCCGCGCTCGGCGGCGAGGAGGTCGAGGGTGTCCTGCGGCAGCACGCCACGGTCCCACAGCGACCCGCAGAACGACTCGTAGCGCCCGCGCTCCTCGGCGAGCTCGGTGGAGGCCCAGTAGGCCGCGTAGGCCACCATTTCCATCGAGCGGTCGGCGAACTCGACCGCCGCCGGCGAGGCGTACGGGATGCGCAGCCGATGCAGGCAGTCCTGGAAGCCCATGATCCCCAGGCCCACCGGGCGGTGGCGCACGTTGGAGCTGCGCGCCTTGCCGACGGCGTAGTAGTTGATGTCGATGACGTTGTCGAGCATCCGCATGGCGGTGCGGATGGTCTGCTTGAGCTTCGCGAAGTCGAGGCCCTGCTCGGTCAGGTGCGCGACGAGGTTCACCGAGCCGAGGTTGCAGACCGCGATCTCCTCGGCCGAGGTATTGAGCGTGATCTCGGTGCACAGATTCGAGCTATGCACCACGCCCGCGTGCTGCTGGGGACTGCGCAGGTTGCAAGGATCCTTGAAGGTGATCCAGGGATGCCCCGTCTCGAAGAGCATCGAGAGCATCTTGCGCCAGAGCTGGACCGCGGGAATCTTCTTGTAGAGCTTCAACTCGCCCCGCGCCACCTTGTCCTCGTAGCGCAGGTACGCCTCCTCGAACGCGCGGCCGTATTTCTCGTGCAGGTCGCGGCAGTCGGCCGGCGAAAACAGCGTCCACTCGGCGTTGTCCATCACCCGCTTCATGAAGAGGTCGGGAATCCAGTTCGCCGTGTTCATGTCGTGCGTGCGCCGCCGGTCGTCGCCGGTGTTCTTGCGCAGTTCCAGGAACTCCTCGATGTCGAGGTGCCAGGTCTCCAGGTACGAGCACACCGCGCCCTTGCGCTTGCCGCCCTGGTTGACGGCGACCGCCGTGTCGTTTACCACCTTGAGAAAGGGCACCACGCCCTGCGACTTGCCGTTCGTGCCCTTGATGTGCGAGCCGAGCGCGCGCACCGGCGTCCAGTCGTTGCCCAGGCCTCCGGCGTACTTGGCGAGAAGCGCGTTCTCCTTGATCGCCTCGTAGATGCCTTCGAGGTCGTCGGAAACCGTGGTGAGGTAGCAGCTCGAGAGCTGCGAGCGCTGGGTGGCGGCGTTGAAGAGGGTGGGCGTCGAGCTCATGAAGTCGAACGAGGAGAGCACGTCGTAGAACTCGATCGCGCGCGCCTCGCGGTCGGACTCGCGCAGCGCAAGCCCCATCGCCACGCGCATGAAGAAGGCCTGCGGCAACTCGATGCGCCGCCCCTGCACATGCAGGAAATAGCGGTCA